>JAITKZ010000089.1 GCA_031278115.1 Endomicrobium sp. | reverse complement strand
GAGATAATGGACAACTTTTCCTTTTCCTTCATCTCCCCACTGGGTTCCTAAAACAACTAATGTTGACATGATTGCCTTCCATAAAATAACCCCTTAAACTTTTTTAAAAAGTCTAAAGGATTTATAGTGTTTGGCGTGAACACGCCTATGTTAATAAAATACGCTCCCAACGAGATTTGAACTCGTGTCGCAGGATTGAAAATCCTGTGTCCTGGACCCCTAGACGATGGGAGCAGATGAGCCCGGTGCGGCTCGAACGCACGACAACCTCATTAAAAGTGAGGTGCTCTACCGACTGAGCTACGGGCCCTTCAAATGATCTGAAAGGATTTTAAATCTTCTTAATAGAACTAAATAACCTTGTCGCTAATAACCTACGAAGGCTAGCATAAAAAGTTATCTTTGTCAAACAGATTTATGCAAAAAACAAAAAAACGCCGTCGTAAGACAGAAGAAAGACCACTTCAACTCTTAATTGTCCAACTGATAAAGCGGTATCTTCTTAAACAGCGCTTGTTGGTAAACAAATTGAGGGACAAAAATAAGATAAAATATTGTAATATATTTTTACAAATTTACGCTATATTATATTGAGCTTACTTTTTACTGCAAAGCCGAGAAATCTAAAAATTCTGCGAATATACCCTTTGTATAATTTAACAAAGATATTCTGTTTGATTTTATTTTAGCAGCTTCTGACATTACCATAACTTTTTCAAAAAATCCGTCAATACTAGGTTTTATTTCTAAAACCTTATCAAAAACTTTAGTATATTTATTTTGAGAAATATATTCAACAACTTCTAATTTTGTTTTTTTAATGCAATCAAATAGATTTTTTTCTGCATCTTCTATTAATAAACTTTCATTTATAGTAGCCAAAATATCAATATTTTGTTTTCTTGCCTGACTTAAAATATTGTTTATTCTCTTAAAAACAGCAGAAATAGCCAAAAAATCGCCTTTTTGTCTTGCATTCTTTAAAGCTGCAAGCTTTGGCAAAAAAGAACCCAAGTCTTTAAATTTGTTATTGCCTAAAACACTGACTACAGATTTGACCTCATCAAAACTATAGCCCTCAGATTCAAGAATACCTTCTATCCTTTGGCGTAAAAAATTAAAAAGCTTCTCATAAACTGTTTTAGATTTTGGATTACTTTTTATATTTTCTGGCAAAAACTCAAATACCTCTTCAATTGCAGAGCTTAATTCTTTATTAGGAAGAATTTCCGTCGCAATCCTTATAAATCCTATACCAGCTCTTCTAAGCCCGTAAGGATCAGCCGAACCTGAAGGCTCAAGCCCAATTGAAAAGTTCGCGGCTAAAGTATCTATTTTATCAACCAAAGATATTAAAGAAGCCAATTTATTTGAAGGAAGTTTTCCAGACGCACTTAATGGCCAATAATGTTGCTCAACAGATTCTGCAACATCAGTATCTATTCCTGATTTCAAAGCGTAAATTTTGCCCATAACACCCTGAAGTTCGGGATATTCAAATACCATTTCGCTTACTAGATCAGCTTTTGAAAGCATCACAGCTCTTTCAAGTGATTTTTCATCTATTTGCATGTTGAATTCTTTATTGAAAAGAAACGCTATCTTTTTTATTCTTTCAATTTTTTCATAAATAGTTCCTATTTCTTTATGAAAAACGACACCTTTAAGCTTTTCAATATTAGTGTTAAGATCGCTTTTCAAATCGTTCTTATAAAAAAATTCAGCATCGGCAAGCCTTGCAGCAACAACTCTTTCATACCCTTCCTTAGCTATGTCCAAATATGTGGAAACGCCATTCTTAACCCCGATAAAACAATTTAAAAATTTTCCATTCTTATCGTTGACCGCAAAACACTTTTGGCTTTTTTTCATGCATACTGTAAGAACTTCTGGAGGCAAATCTAAATACTTTTTATCAAAATCGCAAAGAACTACCGACGGATATTCAACTAAATAATTTACTTCGTCAACTAAAGTCTCATCGGTAACAACGCTGCCAACGCTTTTGACTACAAACTCTATAGACTTTTTCATTTCTTCGCGTCTTACATTCTGATCAACTAAAACGGATTTATTTTTTAATACAATTATGTAATTTTCAGGAGAATTTATTTTTATTTTCGATCTGTCATAAGTATGAAGCCCTATCGTCCAATTGGAAGAAGCAACATCAGCTATTTTAAATTTAATTATCTTCTTGCCAAAAAGTGCTATTATGTTCCTTATAGGTCTTGCAAACTTAAACCCGCTTCCTTCCCATACCATAGCTTTAGGGAAAGATATGCTGCTTATTATCTTTGGAAAAATAACGGTTAAAAGGTTTTCCGTTTTTTCGCCTTTTATCTTTTTTGTAAAAGAAAGATACTCACCTTTTTCCGTAACATTTTTATTTAGCTTGTCAGATGTAGTTCCATTTTTTGCGGCAAAACCTTTAGCCGCTTGAGTCCACTGCCCATTTATATCTTTTGCGGCTTTCCATGAAGGTCCCAAAATTTCTTCAGTCTTATCTTCGCTTTTGACAGATAAATTTTCAACAATCAATATAAGTCTTCTTGGCGTGGCAAAAGTTTTTACTAAACCGTGTTTTATATTTAAATTTGCAAATTCTTTTAAAGCAGTTTGTTCTATTTGCTTTAAAGCAGGTTCAATATACGACGTAGGAATTTCTTCCGTTCCTATTTCAAGTAGAGCTATTCTTTCATTATCATTAGACATTCTTTGCTCCATGAGTTTTGTAATGAATTTTATTTATTTGCAACAATGTCTAAGTTGACGCCTTCAACCATTGTTAAATACTTTTCAGCAACAGATTTTGCCATAGTCCTAACTCTAAGAATATACCCAACTCTTTCAGAGACTGAAATTGCCCCTCTAGCATCAAGCAAGTTGAACAAGTGTGAACATTTCATAACAGCATCATATGCTGGAAGAGGAAGTTCATTTTGAATAAGATTCTTTGCTTCATTCTCCCAATCGGTAAAATGTCTTTTCAACATATCAACATTAGCTTTTTCAAAATTATAAATAGACCATTGTTTTTCATCTTCAAGGTGAATATCGCCATAAGTTACAGTATCGTTCCATTGCAATTCATATACGTTATTTTTCTTTTGAACATACATAGCAAGACGTTCAGTCCCATATGCAATTTCAACCGAAATAGGATTTAGAGATATTCCTCCAACCTGTTGAAAATAAGTGAACTGCGTTGCTTCCATACCATCAATCCAAACTTCCCAACCAAGACCCCAAGCGCCAAGAGTCGGAGATTCCCAATCATCTTCAACAAATCTTATATCGTGTTTCTTGGGATCTAAACCTATTGCTTTTAAACTTTCTAAATAAATTTGCTGTATATTTTTTGGAGCTGGCTTCATAATCACCTGAAATTGATAATAATGTTGAAGCCTGTTAGGATTTTCACCATACCTGCCATCAGTAGGTCTTCTGGAAGGTTCAACATAAGCAGCACTCCATGTCTTAGAACCCAAAGCCCGTAAAAAAGTTGCAGGGTTAAAAGTACCCGCACCTTTTTCTAAATCGTAAGGCTGCCATACAAGGCAGCCCTGCTTTGCCCAAAACTTCTGTAAAGTCATAATAATTTCTTGAAAATTCATACGATCTCC
>JAITKZ010000045.1 GCA_031278115.1 Endomicrobium sp. | reverse complement strand
TCTTCGGAATTAAATACTCTTGCCTTGCCTGTAAATACTTTCATCTTTTCGCTTACGGCAGCTTGTTTTACAACAGAACCGTTTGGAGCAATATTTCCTCTTAACACCGCAATACCACCCTCAGGCTTGTAAGGATTCTTTGATCTTATAACGTTATCATCCAAAATTTTTGACATATTTGCTATTTCCTTTATGTCCACGCCAGTAACTGTCTTTGAAGCTGCCAATTTATCCGTAAGAACAGACAACACCGCAGGCACTCCACCAGAATTGTCTAAATCTTCCATGTATTGGTCTCCAGCAGGTTCTAAACAACATATTTGTGGAGTTTTTTTAGAAATTTCATCAAACAATTCTAAAGGAAGTTTTATACCAGCTTCGTTAGCTATAGCTGGAAGATGTAAAACTGTATTTGTGGAGCCACCTAAAGCCATATCTATAGTAATCGCATTTTTAAAAGCATCTAACGTCAAAATATCTCTGGGTTTAATATTTTCTTTTACAAGCTCAACTATTCTTATACCTGATTCATAGGCAATTCTTTTTTTCTTTGCACTTACAGCCAAAGCTGTTGCACATCCCTGCAAGGACATTCCCATAGCCTCTGTTAAACACGCAATAGTATTTGCTGTGTACATTCCTTGGCAAGCTCCGGCTCCAGGGCATGCAGCCATTTCTAACTCTCCAAGTTGTTGTTCAGTAATTTTGCCAGATTGAAACTGACCTACAGCTTCAAAAGTATCTCTTACCATTGAGCGTCTTTTTTTATCGTACATGCCGGTTATCATAGCGCCTGCCGTAACAACTATGGCAGGAATATTAAGTCTTGCGGCAGCCATTAACATGCCCGGTGTAATCTTATCGCAGTTTGAAAGCAGAACAAGACCATCAAGCATATGAGCATTTGCAATGGTTTCAACTAAATCTGCAATTATTTCTCTTGAACCAAGCGAATAGTGCATACCGCTGTGTCCCATAGCTATGCCATCGCATACGGCAGGGGCGCCGAAAATAAAGGGAACTCCTCCGCCTGCTGCAACACCTCTTTCTATATATCTTTCCAGGTCCCGCATAGCGACGTGTCCGGGAACTAAATCCGTAAAAGACGAAGCTATTCCTATAAAAGGTTTATTTAAATCTCTAGGACTTATACCCGTAGAGTACAGCAAACATCTATTTGGAGATCTAACAGTACCTTTTTTTATCTGGTCGCTTCTCATAAAAACTCCGCTATTGCCTTATTTTTGTAAAGTAGCATTATACTAAACTTTATTTTTCCTACACAAATTTTTATCCGTCGTGGAAAGTCTTCCGCTCAAACACATTTGTAATCAGCAATATTGCTATATAAAACCAACGGGATAAAATTGGAAAACCTTAAGAAGCTATACGACAATCCGAAAATCAAGAAAACACGTACAGTGATAGAAGATTAGATACAACATAGAATAGGGCTTATTTTAAGAGCTTTGCATAAGCAAGGATTACCTGCATATGTAAAAATATTTGCAAGTGTTGCAGTTAGTTTCGTCTTCTTCGTCAAAAGCAAAACAATTGCCTGAATTTATCTCGTTAAGCAAAAATTTTAATATATCTATACACTTTTCGTATATATATTGTTGTGTTGGGAAATCTATAATTTCAGCTTTCTTTACATTATATAAACCATATTGCAAAACTTTTAACCCTGTTTCCTTTTCAAAAATATACTTATATAAAGGAAGTTGTAAAGAATTCACGTATTTCTTTATACTCTGCCTATTAAACTCTATCTTGTCAAAATTGCTTGATATTACGCTTTCAGGAATATACCCTGTTTTATAATCAAATATCACATATCCTTTATCATTATTATCTATTCTATCTATTATACAATTTAATTTATAAGCAACTCCTGACTCTATTTGAATGCTTGAATTATATTCCTTTTCGCATATATAAATGCTTTTGAACTCTCTTTGTCTCTCTTTTTCCAAAAGTTTTTCCATTCTGCCCTTGAAAACTTCTTTTATAAGAAACGCATCTTCTCTAAACTGAAAACGAGATGAGGAATTAAATTTAGTATTAAGTTTTTCAAAAAAATCTTTTTCAAACTTTTGTGTTTTCAATTCTTCACAATCAAGATTTTCATGAAAAACATCTTTTAGAAAATCATGTATAAAATTACCTATATCACCGCCGGAAATATCGCTGCCTATTTCGGCTTCGTTATCAAGAGACAATACATATTGAAAATAAAATTTTAATCTGCAAGTTAAATAAGAGTCTATTTTACTGTAAGTGTAGGGTATGCTCTTTAAATATTTTTTAACTTCTTGGGTTTTTGTGTATTTCTGTTTTAAGGTTTTCTTTATTGAGAATTTAGGCAAAACAAATTTATTTACTTTCACAGCGTTTAAATCTCTGCTTTCAAGCTGCTTTTCCCATATAATATACTCTATAAATCTGCTTCGCTCTTCTTTGTCATTATCTGGGTAAATAAGATTTAACTTCTTACTTCCAGCAATTAGTCTGCTAAAGTGATATTTTTGTATTTCATACTCTTTATGCGTCATCTCAATACCTAAAGCGTACATTATATCTTTAGGAACTAAAGAATAATCTTTCTTTACAGCAGGTATTGCAGAATCTGTCATTCCGACTATAAAAACATTGTCAAATGAAAGATTTCTTGATTCTAAAAGACCTAATACTTGTAATCCTTTTAACGGCGACCCGAGCAGAGATATTTTTTTATTTTTTATAAGTTTTTTAAAAACAACAAATATTTCTTCATATTTAAATTTTGCTTTAGCAACTTCGCCGTATTTCATTTCCTTAAACATGGATAAAAGAATGTCCATAGCTTCTATGTTTAACGGATAATTTCCAATGGCAGACATACTGTATAGTTTATTTAAAAAGTTAAAAATAACATTAGACAAATCTAAAAAGGTTTCTATTCTTTCCCAATCCACAAAAAAATATTCAAAAAGTTCATTTAAGATTTTTATGATTTTCTCTGGATGTATATACTTCCATGTTCCGGAGATATTTTTTTCTATATCATAAATCAGATCTTTATCTTCAATTATTTCTTTGAGAGAAACAAACATTTTCCCGCTTAAACTTTTATTTGAATCAGGTCTCAAAGCTTCTTCAATTTTATGCGCGACAATCCTTGATATAGCACTCTCTCCAAAAAATTTTATATTTTTAAAAAGCGGATTCATTAAAACTTTTACAAAATCTTTTGAATGATAATATTCTCCTCTCCTTGAAAGCTGTGCTTCTGCAATCTCGTTTATTAGCAAAAACACGGCTGATTTTTCGGCAGGGTATCCCGCAGACACATTATATTTTTCAGTAACTATTGAAAGTTCAGATACAACAGATTGCAACATTTTTGGTTCAGCAACAATAACTACGGTCTTATCCAAATCATTCTCTGAATACGAACTAATCAAATTTTTCAAGCAACTTCCTTGGGACTGATCGTCAACAG
>JAITKZ010000015.1 GCA_031278115.1 Endomicrobium sp. | reverse complement strand
TCACTAATCTTTCTGTTGACATAAACACTCCTAAGCTAAATCCGACATATAACAACTAATAATATACTTTTATGAATTATGAGAACTTTCTTTTAAGTAAAACTTTCTTTGTTGTTTGGGTAATTTTTCAATATTCACAAACATCTTGTCATTGCATTCATTTTTTATTACTTTAGCTCCAATAAAACAACAATCTCAACATGATGAGTCTGCGGGAACATATCAATCGGAATAATTTTCTTAACACTATATATATTTTTCCCAATTATAATTTGCAAATCTCTAGCAAGAGTAGAAGGATTGCAAGAAACATAAACTATTCTCTTAGCGTTTGAGTCCACTAGAAAATTTACAACATCTTTAGTAAGTCCGCTTCTGGGAGGATCTACAACTATAATATCAAATATTGACACGTTTTGATTAACCCATTGTTCTGCAGTCATGGTATAGAATTCAGCATTAGAAACATTATTTGCCACAGCATTTTCTTTGGCGTTTTCAATAGACTGCTCAACTTGCTCTATTCCGACAACTTTTTTTACATTATGAGCCATAGAAATCCCGATTGTACCCGTACCGCAGTACAAATCAAGTAAAACGTCTTCTTTAGAAGGGTTTAGCAATCTTAAAACCTCGTTATACAAAACTTCTGTTCCTTTTGAATTTGTCTGGAAAAATGACAGCGGCGAGATATTGAAAAAATAATCTCTTCCGCCGACACTAAGTTTCTCTGTAATGTACGGTTTTCCATACATAAGAGTAGTCTTATCCGATACTACAGCGTCGGACTTTCTGCTATTTATGGTCCAATAAATACTGTTTGTGAAGTCTGCCAGTTCTTTTACAAGAGGCTCTAAAAACAACTGCTCTTGATTAGTATTATTTGTAACTATATTTATAAGAAGCTGATTATTGTTTCCAGCTTTACGCAAAACCAAATGCCTAAAAAAACCTTCATGAGTTTTATTATTATAAGCTGGAATATTGTTTTTATTTGCGAACTTTTTTACTATTTCTGTCGCACGTAAAAAATCTTTATCTGCTATGAAACAGGGAGGAACAGATACATATTTATTGAAACTTCCTCTACAGTGAAGTCCTAAACCCGTTTTAAAATTACCTTCAACTAAACAGTCTCTGGAAGAGCAAAAAAAGCTAAACTCCATCTTATTTCTATAAAACCATGTATTTGGACTTATTAAAATTTTAGAAATCTCTATGCCTGTAAAATCTAAAAGTTCCGAAACATATTCTTGTTTGTATTTGATTTGATTTGTATATGAAGTATTCTGAAAAGAACAGCCACCGCATACTCCGAAAGATGGGCATAGAGGAGACATCCTTTTAGAAGACTTAAAAGTAATTTTTTTTACTAATCCTTCCCTAAACGACTTTTTATCTCTTACAACCAAAACATCTGCATGCTTGTCGGGAAGAAGTCCTTCTGTGAACAAAGCAATTCCGTCATCGCATCTACAAAGTGACCTTCCGGGAAACACAATTTTCTCGCATATTACGGTTATAATTTTATTTTTTAAAGACATGAACCTATATACCATCTTCAATAATCAATATTTTTCCTCTATCGGTTGGCATTTTGCTTCCTTATCTGTAGTTGGTAAACTGAAGAGGTAATGAAAAGGACGTTTTTTTTAGGTATGCTATAACTTCTTGCAAATCGTCTTTTTTATGAGAAATAACTTTTACTTTTGAGCCGTCTATCTGCGTCTGAACTTTTATTTTTGAATCTTTTATAAGCCTTACAAGTTCTTTAGATTTATCTGCAGGTAGTCCCGAAATAATTTCTGCAGCTTGTCTTATATATCCTTCAAAAGCTTTCTCTTGAGACTTATAATCAAGAGATTTTATTGAAACTCCTCTCTTTGCAAAACGCCCCTCTAAGATGTCTTTCAACGCTTTCATTTTAAAATCATCGTCAGCAACAAGAGTTACTTTTTTATCATTTTTGTTAAGTTCTATTGAAGATTTGCTTCCCTTAAAATCAAATCTGTTTGCAAGCTCTTTCTGAGCTTGATTAACGGCATTTTCAACTTCCATCATATTTACTTCGGAAACTATGTCAAAGGAAAACTTATCAGCCATTCAATCCCCCAAAATTCATAGTAAAATTATTTTTTATTTTCCGTGACAGTCCTACTGCTTTTTCTTGCTATTATAATAATATACGCAAAGAAAAATATAAACAACAACATAAATAAATACGCAGGCCAATCGGATATAAAATCAATATACATAACTACACTCCCATTATTTATTATTATAACCTGAATTTATCGGATAGGTTGTCCCGAAAAAAGGAAATATGTTAGATACTTCGGACTTATCATAATCTACATTAAATACTCTTTCGTTTACTCTATAAGTCGTCTCTCTCTTTCTTGTTCGCTTCTTTTTTGTTCATCTTTAGGGACTGCCTCTTCTATTTCTTTCCCAAGAGTCTCAATCGTTTTCCCTGTAGCGTCAACAACTTCAGACGCAATCTCTACATCTTGACCAACTTCTTCAATCCCTTCTCCAGCTTTAATTATATCTTTTTTAAAAGAGCCACAACTACATAAGCACAGACAACAATACAAAAAAATAAGCGACTTTATGTTCCCGACTTTATCCTTCCTCAAAATTAATTTCGCAAATTTATTGTTCATATATTTCAATCTTATTTTATAGCGTTATTGCTAAAATCGCGGTTAGTATATCCTTTTAGCCATACTGGCTTTAGGGTAAACGTCTCCAAGCTAATGTCTTTATAAGAGTAAAAATCCTTGTAGATTTTCTCAAGAACTTCTATGGTAGTAGTCTAACTTGCAACCTGCTCTTCTTTGCTCAATTTATTTTCTTTATCCCATACTCCTTTCTCTTTTTCTAATCTTTCAAGTTCTTCGCTTCTTCCCATTTTATAATTTCAATTTACAGTCTCTGCAACATGGCTTTTATATAGTACTTAAAGCCTACAAAAGAGGCTTGCCTGCGGGAATGAAGGTTCATTGTTTGTCTTCATCCTCACATGCAGGCGCAGCCAGTCCTTCCCGCTTCACTGTTGTCATGATTTCAACTTGCAATCTTTAATGGACGTATTTGCGAAAGCAGTTCCTTTATAGCCACTCTTTCTTTCCTTAAGTCGCACTCGTTCTGTATCCCTATCCAAAATTCTGCACTATTGCCGAAATATTTAGCGAATTTCAGCGCTGTGTCATACGTGATTTTTCTTTTGCCTTTCAGGATTCCGTGAACTCTGGTGTCGGGCATTTTGGTTTCTCTTGCCAACTTGTACGATGACAATGCTTTGGCTTTCATGAAGTCGTTCTTGAGTATTTTTCGTGGCTCTCTTGCCATTGTTTGCTCCTTTTTTTTTGTATTATGCAAGATATTACATATTATGTTATGCCATTTTCTACTCCTGTATCTCAAGTAGATGAGTAATGTTGAGCGGC
>JAITKZ010000020.1 GCA_031278115.1 Endomicrobium sp. | reverse complement strand
GTTGGAGATGTTTGGGACGAACATGATTTTAGAGAAAAAACTATAATATCAACTAAAGGTAACAAACATATTATACAGGCATATGAGTCAATAACAAATGTTAATGATGAACTCAATCTTGGTATTCCAGAAGGAAATTATTCAACTGTTAACGGGTGGATTTTAGAAATTTTTGGAAGAATCCCCAAAGATGGTGAGAAAATTAACTGGAATGGCTATTTAATAAAAATTCAAGATGTTGATTCCAAGAAGGTAAAAAGAATAATTTTAAAAAAATGTACTACACAATAAACGGTCTTGTTCTTAACTCCAAAATACATGGCGAATATGACAAGGTTATCACAATTTACTCTTATCAGTGGGGCAAAATTCAAGCTGTTGTCCCAAGCGCCAAAAAGATAGCGGCAAAGCTTTCATCTGCTACAGAAATACTTACAGAAAGTGAGTTTCATGTTTTTAATAGTCCCCCAGCAATAAGACCAAAAATTACAGGTGCAAGTATTATGAACAATAACACAATAATAAAAAGCAATTTTATGAGAAATTTGTGCGCTTTATATGCAGCGGAAGTGAGCGATAAATTTGCACCTTTCTATCTTGAAAATACAGAGAAATACGACTTAATAGTAAGAATTTGGGAAATACTTAGCATTTGTAAACATCCCAAAAGAGCTTTGGTCTCATTTATTTTACGATTTTTAAAGCTCTCAGGGTATTCATTTTCAGAGTATATAAGAAATCACAATACATTTATTGATGAACGTATGGCAATAAATATAAAAAAACTTTCAAATTGTTCTGGCAACGATGTCGATTCTATTGACGAAATAGAAGATGAAAAAGTTTGGAATTATGTTGAATCTTATCTAACAAATTATATCCGTCGTCCTGCGATAAGTATATTTTTACAAAAGATGGATGCCAATCTTATTATTTAAGGTGCTATAAAAATATAACACCGATGAAATAGCCCTTTTACCTGCAACCTTATAAAACTAAAAAGCTCTAAACTTAACAATTTACTTTAACTTCCTTTACCAATAACCTCTCATTGCAAAAATGGTCTTAGATGACCCCTTGATTTTTATTTGTACAAAAAATATGCATTTTTAGTCTTTTTTCCTTACTTTTCAAAAAAAAGGTTATCTTTTTTGAGTCTTTTTCCCTCTACTCCATAAAGTCAGGTACTAAAGAGGAAGTGTCATTTATTGACAAGATATCTCAAAGTTAATATACTTCTTATACTAATTTGATATTGTAAAGCGTTCAAGTACAAAAAATATGTATTTGAACGCTTTTTGATTAATAAAATTAATAAAAATTAAAAATATAGATGTAAAATATTTAAAAAATAGTTTATTTCTGCATTTTATATTAAGGAGGATGGAAGATGTTTAGTGCAGGAGACACAGCATTTATCATTATCTGTACAGCGTTAGTTGTGCTTATGACGCCTGGTTTGGCATTTTTTTATGGCGGAATGGGTCGTAGAAAAAATATGGTTAATAACTTAATGAATTCCGCTTTTATAATTGGATTAGGAGTAGTTTTGTACATTTTGCTTGGTTATTCTTTGTCTTTTGGTGAAAGTAGCAATCTTTTTATAGGTTCTTTAAATAATTTCTGTCTTTTTGGCATAAATACAGATTCTCTTACTGGTTCAATCCCTACTTTTGCTTTTGTGGGATTCCAAATGGCTTTTGCTCTCATAACGCCGGCTATTATAACAGGTTCTGTGGCAGGAAGAATGAGATTTAAAGCATTATTCCTTTTTATAACTTTGTGGTCTATTCTTGTATATTATCCTTTAGCTCCTATGGTTTGGGGTGGAGGGATAATCGGCGGTATTATAGGAGCTTTAGATTTTGCTGGAGGCGACGTTGTCCATATAAGTTCAGGAACTACTGGTTTAATCCTAGCTATTTTGCTTGGCAAGAGAATAGACTATATGCAGAGTTCGTATAGAATGCACAGTATGCCATTTGTTTTTTTGGGAATGGGACTTTTATTATTTGGTTGGTTTGGTTTTAATTCTGGAAGTGCTCTTGCTGCAAATGGTCTTGCAGCTCATGCGTTTATAGCTACAGCTGTAGCTTCTTCAGCAGGAATGTTAATTTGGATTTTGTTAGATATACTTAAAACTGGCAAATCTACACTTATAGGTGCATGCACTGGCGTTATAGCAGGATTAGTTGGTGTTACGCCAGCAGCTGGATTTGTTGATATATGGGCAGCTTTAATAATAGGATTAACAGTAAGTCCTGTTTGCTACTGTGGCATAACTCTTATTAAAAAAGTATTTAAAATTGATGATGCTTTAGATGCTTTTGGATGCCACGGCATAGGAGGTATTTGGGGTGGACTACTTACAGGCGTTTTTGTAAATCCATCAATTAATGGCGGTAAACCAGGTCTTATTTATGGTGAGTTTGCGCAGTTTTTTGCTCAAGTTGAAGGTATCCTTATAACTTTTGTAATTGTTGTTTTAGGTACTCTTCTTTGTGCATGGGTTATTAAAATGTTAATGCCTTTAAGAGTTGAAAGAAAAGAAGAATTGATAGGTTTAGATATATCCGAGCATGGTGAAAGTGCGTATCCATCGTTTACAGGATTGGATTAGTATATGTTATAATATGTGGAGGAAAATTTTATGATAAAAATTGAAGCCATAGTCAGAGAAGAAAAATTAGAAGATATAAAGGAAGCACTTGCTAAGATAGAAGTTAATGGTGTCACTGTTTCACAGGTTATGGGTTGCGGCAAACAGAAAGGTTATCAAGAGCTTGTCCGTGGCATGGAAGTAAGTATTACTATGCTTCCAAAGATTAAATTTGAAATTATAGTGTCCTCCGAAGAATGGGAGCAAAAGACTATAAAAGCTATACAAGAAGCGGCTTTTACCGGCAATCCCGGCGACGGCAAGATATTCAGTTATGATTTGCGAAGCGTTATGAGAGTGCGTACTAAAGAAACAGATATGTCGGCTATAAACTAGCATTAGTAATTGATTATAAATATATAAGCCAACTTGTACTATGCAACTTTCGCATAGTACAAGTTGCTTATTCTTGTGAACGATAATTATTTCTAAAAGGAACAATAATGTCTGATTCTTCAAAAGATCTTTTTTCATCAAAATGGGGGTTTATTTTCGCTGCGGCAGGTTCTGCCATAGGAATGGGGAATATATGGTTATTTCCATATAGAGTTGGTGAGCTTGGCGGTGCAGCTTTCATGATAGCATACATTATTTGTGTTTTTGTCTTGGGTTTAATTGCAGTTATAGGTGAAATAACTTTTGGAAGACTTACAGGAAAAGGACCTATAGGTGCTTTTGCTAAAGCTTTGAGGCTTAGTGGCTGGCATAACAAAGCAGGGGAATTTATAGGTTGGATACCTGTTATAGTAATTTTTGTTACCGGTCTAGGGTACAGCGTGGTAGTTGCATGGGTTGTTCGTTTTTTATTTGGTTCAATAACAGGGTCTGCATTTGTTAGTACAAACAGCGTTTCATATTTTAATTTGATTTCAGGTAAAGGAATATCTTTCTGGGTTGTTTTAACTCTTGCAATGACCGGTTTGTCAATAATAGACGGCGTTGAAAAAGGTATAGAGAAATTAAACAAACTTATGATGCCTGCTTTCTTTATATTATTTTTTCTTTTGGTTGTAAGAGTTGCTTTTCTTCCATGCTCTATAAATGGATATGAATTTCTTTTCGTTCCAAAATGGCACATGCTTTTAAATGCTAAAATATGGGTTTTGGCGTTAGGTCAGAGCTGCTATTCCCTTTCTATTTTAGGCTCTATTCTTATAGTATATGGTTCTTATGCGAGAAAAAGCGAAGATATTATTTATTCTGCAAAAAATGTTGCTATTTTAAGTATTCTCGCTTCAATTTTAGCGTCTTTAATAATCATTCCTGCAATATTTTCTTTTGGTAAAGATTTAAATTCTGGACCTTCATTAATGTTTATTGCAATACCTGATATTTTTAAGACAATACCATTAGGGCAAATTTGCATGATAATTTTCTTTATAGCTGTTTTATTTGCAGCTATAACATCGCTCATAAGCATATTAGAGGTAATAATAGAGTCTATTCAAAGCAAATTGAAAATATCCAGAAAGCTCTCAGTTTTAATTTCTATAATTATAACTGCATTTTTTAGCATACTTACCGATGGGCATATAGATGGTCTTATGGACATTTTGGAAATACATTTAGTTCCTTTTTGCGCTCTTATAACAGGTATTTTTGTATTTTGGATTTTGCCTTCAAAGAGAATTATAAAAGAAATTCAAAGTGGGCGATCTGTTATGGTTAATAAGTGGCTTATACCAACTGGACGTTACGTTTTTTGTGGACTTGTAATTTTAATTTACTTGTGCAATCTTTTTCATTTAGGATAGGGATATTTAGAAACGTTTTATGAAATAATAATATTTTTATAAAAAATTGTTTTGTTGTAGAATATTATATTTATGATATGTCAAACATGTCTAATTATCGCCACTTTTTCCAGAAAGCCCTATCAGATCAGATGATAGAAACTGAAGTCGCTAACGTTAACAAGAAAAGTAAGTGAAATATTTTTTAGTTACTACTTCAGAAGACTGTAAATTATACTCATGTACAAAATCTGCAAGCTCAAGCTGCACTAGTCCCATGTTTTGTTCAAATAGTCGTTCGGCTGTTCTGTTTTCTAATGCCCTTATTGTTCCTGCTCCTTGTCTTTCTGGGAGCTTTATTATTCTTTCGTTATATTCAGGAGAAGTATTATGATTAATGAAAACAAAATTTGATCAAATAATAATTCCTCCGCCAAGAACAACATTGTCTTTATAAAACACAGCACTTTGCCCTGCTGTGATTGACATTTGAGGCTCTTCAAATTCCACTTTAGCTCCGTCATTTCCTATAGGCGTTATAACAGCTTTTGCAGCCGTGTGTTGTTGGCGTATTTTTACGCTTGC
>JAITKZ010000032.1 GCA_031278115.1 Endomicrobium sp. | reverse complement strand
TCAAAGGCGAAAGAAAAAAAATATTACATCTTGCAAAATTTTTAGAAAATTTTAAACAATCTTCAGGAACCTTTGTCGGTATAGAAATAATGCCTTCCGATTTATTATAAACAATAAATTTATCTTATAAGAGCTTTTTAATTTGCTAACAAGTAATCAATTCTTTGAAGGATTGTTGTATCTTATATCTTCACTTGTAATTCCTTTGCTAGGATTTTTGATTGCATATTCATTGATTAAATTTCTTTCATGATAAATCTAATATATAAAACTTTAAAATTCCTATCTATCGGTATAATTTATGCTGGAATAAGCAGAGAGTTATTAAAACAAGTAATTGCTATATCTGCTACGACTGTCAGCCAAAGAGCAAAGGATTGAAACTTTTACCAGCCGAAACCTGAAAAGAAGAGCGAACGATATATTTCAAGCAAGTCTGCTTTAGAAGATTGCACAGAGGATTTTCCCCCCTGCTTGCAAAAATTTGGATTTTAACAACTATTACCGATGATTAGAGCAGATTTATATTATATGCTAAAATTTTGTTTAGTGCTGCAATAGATGTATATATCTGACTTAAAATCTTTCCCGGAAAGTCCCCCCAAATAATTGCTTTTCCCTTAATTTATCGTTTATCTGTTCAAAATCTATCTCAACTGATTTTGACAAATCTATAATATTGCATGCTTTGGCGACTCTTTTTAATTCCAGTGTTTTAGTGTCAACAATTTTATAATCAATTTTTGCGATTTTCTTGCCCTTTGATAAGATCAATTAATTTTTTAATAGAATTTTTCAATTCTTCATCAGTATATTTCTCATTTTTATCGTTTTCTGGGTGGTGTATAAAATTTCTGATATAAGTTGGTAAAGTTCTGCATTTTTCATCTGTTTTTCCTTGTCTGACTGCTATCCACTTTTTATCTTTTACAATACCTTTTTTACAAAGGTAGTTATCAAATTGTTCTTCTTTTTCATTTTCAATATCTTCTGATACTGCTTTCGCTTGAATAAAGCCATATAACTCATTATGGAAATCTTCCGTTATAAAACCGAAAGCCCGATAGTTTATTTCGCCCCAAGTCGGGCTTAATTTACCAAACAAAGCAAGTTCAACATCTAGTTTTGGCTGTTTATTAAAACCGTTGTCTTTTTCAAAAATATTCAACAAATGAGTGTCTTTCTTGTATTTCTTTAACAAATATGGAGAATGCGTAATGACAAAAATCTGTGATTCCTCAGATATTTTTTCAAGAGCGTCAAGAAGCTTGTTTTGAGCTTGTGGGTGTAAAAATGTTTCTGGCTCGTCAATAAAAAACATTATAGGTGTTGGAATTGTCTTTTCACTATTTGAGGAAATATCAGCATACACTTGGATAAGGGCAAGAGCTAAAGACCTTTGCATACCTGTTCCTTTTTCTGCACTGCTTGTTTCTATGCCATTGTCGGACAAAACGATATTCCCTAATTTTAAGAAATCTGTAATCTCGGGTAAAGTAAAAGTAAATTTCACTTCTGTATCGCCATATTGTTCGGACAACTTACTTTGAATTTTTTCTTCAATAGGTTTTAGGTTATCGGCAATTTTTTTAAAAGTTTCTTTATGCGATTTTTTAAAGTTTTTCCAGCTATCAGAAACCTTATTGCTAATAATAGTGTTTATTATCTTTCCGCAGATTTTAGTTTTTGAGAAATCCGCCACATCGCCAGAATTAGTGTCAGCCCAGACAAATTGAGCGTCAAATAAAGCTGTTATTGTGTTATCAATGCCTGTCGGGTTTTCAAATTCCTTAGTTTTAGGGCTATAAATACGAACATTTTTTATAGATAGAGTTTTATCTTTTTTATTTTGTTTTATTTTTGTTTCTTCACTTGAACGTATAACTCGTAAAGTTTTTGTGCCAGCCGTATCTATGAGATAAGATTTATATTTGTTCAATGCTTCTTTTTCAAGCAAAGCGTCAAGGTCAGTGCCTGCAAATTCAATTTCAACTGAAACATAATTATTAATTTCTGTTTTGGTAATAATATCTTTTTTTGCTTTACTCGTTCTAATAAAATCAATAGCTTCAAATACAGACGATTTACCGCAATTATTATCACCGACAAAAAAATTAACGCCACTATCAAAATTAAGTTCATGGTCGCCTTTGAAGCCCTTGAAATTATGTAATTTAATTTTTGAGATATACATACAATTTTTATCCTTTTATATTTTAGGCTTTTTAAAATTTATTATATTTTGGTGCATATGATTTATTTTGTATGCGTATGGATAGCCAAAAGGGTAAAGAGGTTTATTGTCTTGCAATAACACAGTTGTTCCAGCAAAATCAAAACCACATTTTAACATACAATCAACAATATCTTTCTGCACGCAAACTTCTTCTTTGCTAACGGTAAAATCACTTATTATAATGCTTGCATATTTCCCTTGATTTAAGACAGAAAAGCATTTCTTCATTATATCTTGGAAAGAAGAAAGAAATTCAGAATATGATTTTTTATTGCCTAAATCATTTTCGTTATCTGAATAATACTCTATCCCTATTCTACTGCCTGTCCTAAATCCTTTGCCGTTATCTGTCCTTAATCCGCCACCTTTGTTTTTTAATATATTGTGATAAGGCGGAGATGTAATGACATAATCAACTTTTTCTAATCTATCTAAAATATTGTTTGCGTCGCCAATCTTATAAAAATAATCCTTATTTTCTACAAAATGTTTTTTGCTTAAACGACTTTTTGCCAATTGTTTATATTTTTGATTTAGGTCTATACCGATACCTATCCTTTGCAAATTATTTGCGGCAATCAATGTGGTTCCACTACCGCAAAAAGGGTCCAAAACTGTCATATTTTTTTTTTGTAAAAAGGCTAATTAACTTCATAATGTCCTTTATTAGAAAAGGCGCAGGGTGCTTGAATGCGTCCTTATCGTCAACACACTTTTCAGACAGCCAAAAACTTTTTGTTAGTTTAAGCCACTCTTTGCCTGTTAAATCATTCAATATATTTCTTTTATCTATCTTACCGACCATATTAAAAACCTTTTGCAAACATAGAAATTGTTTTTACATCAATCTTACGAAGAGACATTATATTGATTATGCCGCTGTAAAAAAGATATTTCCAATTATAGTGCTTGAAGTTGGCAATAAACAGAGGGTCGTTGATATTTAGAAACTCTTCCTTTCTGTTGTCCGGCACAACCATAAGTTTTGGTATTGCTATGTCTGCATTTGAGGCTCTCTGAATACCTGATGTGAATTTAGTCGTGTTTTCAACCTCAATGATATATTTAATGTTATTCTTATCTATCCATAACATATCTATCATAGAAATTCTGTCAGATTTATCTTTATCAAGTTTTAAAAAACTTATATCAGTAAAATCTTGCGATTCTGCCAATGACTTATCGCCGTATTTTTCAGATTGTTCCCTTTTACCGATAAAAACCTTGAAACCTAATTTATGGCCAATTTTTGTTAGCAAAAAAAGCATTTCTGTATGCTTTGTAAAATTGCTTTCCATTTCAACATAGTTGTATAACCATTTACCACCAGACTGAGCTGCGTATTTTTTTAATATCTTATCTATTGATTTTATGTCTGGCGTCAAGCCGTTTGGATAACGCTGAAAAATATCGCCTAAAACATCGTCAAAACTTACTGCTGTTTTTCTGCGTAGCAATGCGATTATACTGTCTTCCACCCTGTCTGTTAATAATCTGTCAGGGTATTTAATATAATCATTCGGATTAACAAACCACCAATAATTACCTGCTTTATTATCGGTATTTCCGCCGACTTTGAATATCTTGTCTATTTGCTTGTTTAGTATAGTCTCTATATTTGTGTCAAAATCTTCCAAATCAAAACCACCGCTTGAAATTTCAGCCAAAATACCGTTAAACAAAAACTGATACGGGGTAGGTTCGTTTCTCAATGCAATGATTTCTATTGCTTTTGTGATTACAAAATGCTCAAACTCGTCTTTATCTGTATTGAGATTTGCTGTTGTTGATTTTACACAACGAATATAAAAATCTGTTGCCGATGTGCCGTAAGGATTAGCAACATTTGCTTCGCCTGTTCTTCTATTCTGTTGATGTATAACTTTTTCAATTTTGAAACCGGCAAGAGTTAATGATTTCAAAAATGCATTCCAAATTTTAAGTTCTTTATTATGGAAAGTAAAAACTATTTTACCGTCTTGTTTCAATAGTTTATAAAGATTTTTAAGGGCAGTTGTAAAACGATTTTTATAAACTTCAATATCAAATATCCCTTTTTTAATCGTTATTTCGGCATTCAAGTTGGGTTGATACTTGTTGTCATATTTTATTAACCAATTAAGCCAAATTAAAGACAAGTCAAGGTATTGAACTAATCCGCCGTAAGGCGGGTCGGTCAAAATAAAATCAATACTATTTTCTGGTATATAATCAAGGATTGTATTTATATCAACTACTCCATATTTTATATCAAACCCAGAAAGTTTGTTTTTACTTTTATTACTCATACTGACATTTATTATTTTTGGCTTTTTTCCAAGATAAGCTGGAATTGAAGACAATGAACTTTCAACTGATTGTTTTCCTAAACAACTACTTTGAAAAACCATTAAAGGGTTCATTTCCATTTGCCTTGCAGAACAAAGATATGCGGAACGCCCCCAACTTGTAGAAAACGGTCTGTTAGACTCTTTTCTTCGTGGAACTGACATTTTTGAGCATAAATGCAATGTCTGTATAAATCCAAAAAGTAATTGTTTTTTTAAATTATCGTCACAATAACTCAAGATTTCATTAAATATTTTTGACAATATATATAGATTTCTTTTAGTCCAGAGATTAGAAAAATCATTGCCGTCTATCGCCTGCAAGAAATTTGCAGGAAAAGACGGGGAAAGAGGAAATTTGGTCGCAGGATACCAAAACGGAATATCAATATTTTTCATTGAATTTGCAATGTTTATATCGTCATCGGTAGGTTTTGATGTATAACGGATTGGTCTTTTGCTGCTATCGGTATTTTTCTGTATTCCAATTTCATACATTTTACCCGTATCCCACTTAAAACATACGACTTCTTCTAATTCTCTTTTATCTTCCCGCGACTTTGTCATAAAATACTTTTGGTATAATCTATCACTTTTAACAGAAGCTATTATTTTATTAACTTCCAGCATAAAAGTTTTTTTATTAAAGTTGGAAGAAAACACCTCAATAATAAAAGATGTAAGAGGGTTTAAGTCAAAAGCAATAACTTTTCTATTTGCTTTTACTGCTTCAAAAGCGCTAGTAGCACTACCTACAAACGGGTCTAAATAAATGCCATTTTCAGTCGTATAATTTTCAATGTATTTACGCCAGATATTGTGTGGTTTTTTGCCCCAATACTTCATTGCCGTATATATCGGAGGACGAGTATTTTCTACCAAAGCATAATTCAACTTTTCTTTTTTAACTGTTTTTGCTTTTTCTATCATAAACAATCCTTTGCAGATAATTGTTAAATCCGCATTTATACTGACATTATTATCTTTTCAATTTCTTTTGTCTTCTCAATACTCTTTTCCAAAAAATCTGTTGCTTCCGAAGATAGCTCGTCAATTTCTTTTTGAACTTTGTTTGAAACGATTGGAATTTCTATCTTATAAATATCTGCAAGTTTTAACTGAATTTTAGGTTTTCTGTCGCTTGTTTTTTTGATTATCCTGCCTCTCAATAGTATACTACTTTCTTGGTGTCTTAAATAAGAGGCAATATAATTTACAGATATATTCAAGGCAGGATTTAATCTTATACAAGTTAGAAAGCCCGACGGAATTGTTTTACAATTTCCCTCTTTATAATAGATTGCACCTTGAAAATAGTTCAGCGTGAAGATATTAGAATGTCATTATCTTGTAAGAGGTATCTGTTCTTCTTATAGTCGGTCTTATTGTAAAACAAACAATCCTTAAAATAAATTTCATTATTTTGAATATCTGCTAATCTAATAACCCTATACCCATTATTTTTATAATCTCGAGATAAGCTGTCGTTATCAAAAATAGCCGCTCTTGCGAATATGTCTGTGCAGATGTCCTGTAATTTTAATGTTTTCATAATAGTATGGTAACATAAAAACAACAAAAATACAACATTAACTTGACAAAGGTATAATATTTTGTATTTTAATACTTGAAATAAAAACCACAGCAGGAGTAATTACAATGAATGAAGAAAGGCAACAACATTTAGAATTTATTCACAACACAATAGCAAGAATGAATGAAAACTCCTTTAAGATAAAAGAATTGGCTGTTTTATTGGCGACTGTGGTTCTTACAATATATGCTACTGACAAATCTGCAAAAGTTTTATTAGTATCAATTTTTCCGACAATAATATTGTGGATTTTAGACACATATTATCTACAACAGGAAAGAAAATTTAGAGGAGTTTATGACGATGTCGCTGGATTAAAAAACATAAATGATGTAAAAACATATGAAATGCCAATACAGGAATATACTTCAAAAAAAGATAAAAAACTTTGTCTATTTCGCATACTGTTTTCAAAGACTATCTTGTGGTTCTATGCTTTGATTATTCTTGTGCCTGCAATTTTCTATCTAATAACAAAATAAAGGAGCGATTGATTTATGACTAAACGACAAGTTTCATATTCGTTTCTAAATCAAGCACGAGTTCTGAAATGTCTTCCTAAAATCTCGTTTCAGTTCTTACTGACAAGTTTGCAAAATAAACGAAACTTATACCAACAAAATAATGTGTATTTTTAAAATAAGTTAACATATTATATTAATTTAGTAAAATAAAAGTATATATGATAAAATATAAGAAAGTTTACGAAACAAGGCGGAATAATGGAACTAAATCGTGTTTATCAGTACGATTGTTGTGTCGGAATGAAACTTTGCGAAGATAATTCATGTGACATTATTATAGCAGACCCGCCATATAATATTG
>JAITKZ010000078.1 GCA_031278115.1 Endomicrobium sp. | reverse complement strand
TTACTTCAGGACGAGTCCCTAAAATAATCAATAGTTTTTTATAATTCATAACACTCCTGTACATCTCTCTGTTTTTTACAGCAGTCAGACAATAATACGTCAATAATCTCAAAAATTTGTAACTCTTTCATTTTCATTAACAATTTATTTGCTGGAAATTCACAATTAACTTTTAAGATTTTTTCTGAAATTGAATCAAGAATAATGTTTTTTGTTATGTAATTTATATTATTAAATTCAATAAGATTCTTTGAATTAATAGCATTTGTTTCTTTAAATATTGGTTTGAATGGAGTTATATTATATAAAGTTCTTATAGTTATATCAGAAGCAAAAATTAGAACTGTTTTTTTAGAATTGCATTTTAAAAGTATTGCTATGAGTCTATTTTTATAAGAAGAAACTTGTTTTTTGAAAAGGGATTCATATATCTTTTCCAAAGTTTCTATTTTAGTAATGTTTAAACTAATATCATTTGGTAGGTTTAGTAAGACGCCATGTTGCATTCCATCTCGTGCCTGCTTGTTTAAACTAATATCATTTGGTAGGTTTAGTAAGACATCATTATTACTATCTGTGAGGAAATAGCCATGAAAATAAATTATCATTCTACGCATCAATCTTGGATTAAATAGGAAATAAAATAGAAGGCGTATATTAAAATTCATCTTATTTTCCTTTTGTTGATAATAGAATATACTTTTGCAGGCAATACCCAAAATGACATTAATATCATTGATGTAATTAACCCCAAAACAATTCCTTCAGCTCCATATTTTTTTGACATAAAATATTGAAATAATACATTTATTGCAACCATCGGAGGCAAATATATCCAAAAAATTCTTAATACATTCATGCTTTGCAATAATATGGCAAAAGTGTTTTGCCATGCTAATAGGAATGTATAAAGTCCAAGAAGTGCTATTAAAGATAAAGGCGGATCAATATTTAATCCTGGAGCCAATACTTTTATTATAAAATTGGCAAAAAACATAATAGATATAGCTCCCAAAGCAATAAAAATCGCTAAAGCTCTAATACATTTTTTTATAATAATTTTAATTTTTATAAATTCCATCCTAATAAACATTTCTGCGCTTATGGGCCAAATAGCTTGCATCATTGTAATGTGCACAAAAGTAAAAAACATGAATACCCTTGAGAAAATATTATACTTTACTATTTCACTTGAATTTAATGTTTGCGACATTACCAGATAATCAGTTTGCATATAAGCCAACCCTAGAATAGATATGCCGTAAAATTTCAAAGATCTTGTAAATAAAGATTTTATTACTTCAAAATTAAAATTTAATGTTTTTGAGAAATAATCTTTAAAAATTATGATAAATGGTATTAAAGCTAACAGCAGTTGAGGAAGTGTAAAAATTAATAAAGCTGATAAAATGCTGCATCTTAGAGGTGAATAGCGGTTAAATAAAACAATAAAAAACATTGATATTATAGCAGCTATTGCAGGCATAATGTTTGGAATATAACCTTTATGCAAAGCATAATATACTCTGTACGCTATACTCAAAACAGCTGTTGCCGCGCATATTATCCCGACAAAAAGGACTATATTTACATTTTGTACTTCTTGAATAAATGTAAAGTTTCTAAATATTATTTCTTGAACATGAGAAGATATTAATGTTATGGCAAGTAATACAATCGCTAGTAAAGGGACTATTATTTGTAAAGTTGCAATAATATATTTTTCATAACTTTCTTTCTTTGCTCTGGATTCAGATATAAAATTTTGAAGTGAAAATCCTAGCCCAAAATCTACCAAATTAAACCATAACGTTAATGAGAATGCTATCACGTATATGGCGTATCTTTCTTCTCCAAGATAACTCAATAGAGTTCTTATAGTAACAATCTGCACCAGAGATACTATAACCTTGCTTATCCACGCACTAGATGCAACTACCCAATGTCTTGGAAGTTGTTTAATAAGTGTTTTTATATATTGAAACAAGACGGTCATTCTAACATACTCCGAAAAAGACGATTATTTTTGAAAAGTTGTTTCAATATCCAATAAACAATAATTTTTATAATTCGTCAAATTTATCTATAAATTTTTTAAATAAATTTCCATGCATTTGATTCTATCTTCAAATATTGGTTTTGAGTAGTTACAATTTTTCATTATAAGCTTCCGAAATCATCCACTTTTCTCTGACTCTAAACGCTGGAATTGTCTGTCGTTTCGCTTTATTTAGAGCTACATTTGCTTTAACGCCATTTTGTTTTGACCACAATGTCAATGGAACAATTTTTTTATCAGTTAAATAAGAAATTCTTTTATTTAAAGATTCCATTAACAATAAAGCAAATAGATTTGTAAAACCGTCATACTTCATTGTAGTCAGATATTTATCAAATAAAGGATAATAATCTTTTTGTTTACTTTTATTTTGAATAATTATCGGCGGAAGTTTTAGTTTTAATAATTGTTGATTTATTAAAATTCTTCCGATTCGTCCGTTTCCATCGCAAAACGGATGTATTGTTTCAAATCCTGCGTGAAAATGAGCTATTTTATCTAAAAAGTAAATTTTAGAATTTGAATTATAATCATTTACAAGTTCTGATATTAATGACGAAACAAATTTTGGATTTGCACCAAGATGAGATCCAACTCTAACCCACTCTTCGTCCTTTCTAAATCTACCTGCGTAGTAGTTATTTATGTTTGTTAAAAGAAGTTTATGGAGTTCTAAAATATATTCTTGTGATAATGTTTTATCTGGTTCTTTAAGTTAAATTTCTGTAATGTTTGCAAGATTTTTCGCTTCGTAAACTTCTCTTAAATTTGCACCTTTGGGGATTGAATTTTTCAATAATATTTTTTCGGTATCTTCTAATGTCAAGCTAGAATTCTCTATAGCGTTTGAATTATAAACCACTTCAGGAATTTCAGCCACAGGAATTTCATAAAGAATTTTTTCATTCCATTTTGATAACTCTTTATAACGATTCCCTAATTCCAAGATTTTATTTTTTGTTATTTGGTTTATCATCTTTTTCACCAATTCTTAAATTTGGTAATAAGTTTGCTCTCAATGAAAGATGGAAAT
>JAITKZ010000062.1 GCA_031278115.1 Endomicrobium sp. | reverse complement strand
TTGGTTTAAAGTTCCAAATTCAATTAAGTTTATTTTAAAAGGTAAGTTGAACAAGTGGGTAAGCGGAAAAGATATTATTCTATATATAATAGGTCTCATAGGCGTAGATGGAGCACTTTGTAATTCTATGGAGTTTGCTGGACCGCTATGCAAAAAGCTCACTATGGCTGACAGATTTACAATAGCAAACATGGCTATAGAAGCCGGCGGAAAAAAATGGCATATTTAAGCCTGATGAAATAACTGAAAAATATGTAGTAAAAAAAGCGCTAAGAAAATATAAATTTTATGAAAGCGATAAAGACGCAACTTACCGATAACATTTTATTTTTCTGGTGAAGTTAATTTAATAATACCATTTCGCTTAAAGCGGGGTATAAATTTCAATTGGAAATGGGAGAGACTAAAGATGTCAATGGCATACAAAATAGCTCTTTTACCTGGAGACGGCACAGGACCTGAGGTAATAAGAGAAGGGGTAAAAGTTTTAGAAGCTGTTGCAAATAAGAACAATTTTAAACTTGAATTTGTAAATTATGATCTCGGCGGAGCAAGATATTTAAAAACTGGGGAAGTTCTCCCTGAGAGCATGATTGAAGAATTTAAAAAATTTGACGCCATGTATCTTGGAGCTATAGGACACCCTGATGTAAAGCCAGGAATTCTTGAAAAAGGAATTCTTTTGAAACTTCGCTTTGAATTAGATCAATATATAAATTTGCGTCCAGTTAAACTATATCCTAATGTTGAAACACCGCTAAAAAATAAGAAACCTTCCGACATAGATATGGTAATCGTTCGTGAAAATACAGAAGGCTTATATATTGGAGCAGGTGGTTTCTTAAGAAAAAACACGCCATATGAAGTGGCTACACAAGAATCTATAAACACCAGATTTGGCGTTGAAAGATGCATTCGTTATGCTTTTGAGTTTGCAAAAAAGAGAGCAAAAAATAATAAACTTACACTTTGTGGAAAAACCAATGTGTTAACTTACGCTTCAGATTTATGGCAACGTGCTTTTAATGATATAGCAAAAGAATACTCTCAAATAAAAGGCGATTATGCTAATGTTGACGCTATATGCATGTGGTTTATAAAAAATCCAGAATGGTTTAATGTAGTTGTTACAGACAACCTTTTTGGCGATATTATCACAGATCTTGCCGCAATGATTCAAGGTGGAATGGGCGTAGCTGCAGGGGGAAATATCAACCCGGAAGGCGTGTCCATGTTTGAACCTATGGGTGGCTCTGCCCCTAAATACACTGGGCAAAACATTATTAATCCTATAGCTGCAATTAATGCAGGAACAATGATGCTGGACACTCTTGGCGAAACAGAAGCAGCAAAAGATATAGATAATGCCGTAATTAAGGCTTTGGAATCAGGCAAAATTAAGAGCATGTCTGCAGGCAAAATGGGGCATTCAACAACAGAAATTGGCGACTTAATAGCCTCTTATATTTAATAGAAAAGATATATCTTCTCTGTTTAAGTTAAGTGAAAAAATTCTTGAAAATAAGAGACATTTATGTTTTTATTTTTACATGAGAGCAAAAGATGAGAAAATTTAAAGTAGCAGTTGTCGGTGCAACAGGCGCAGTTGGGCTTGAAATGATCAAAATGCTTGAAAGTAGGAATTTTCCTACTGAAAGTATAAAATTTTTAGCTTCTGAACGTTCTATAGGCAAAAAGTTAACATATAATGGTAAAGAAATAACAGTTGAATTACTCACCAAAGAGAGTGGAAAAGGTATAGATATAGCTCTTTTTAGCGCAGGCGCAACTGTTTCTAAAGAATTTGCTACCTCTTTTGCAGCTGATGGCTGTTTTGTAATAGACAACTCTAGTGCTTGGCGCATGGAAAAAGATATACCATTGGTAGTTCCTGAAGTAAATCCTCATGACTTAAAAAAGGATAAGAAGCTTATAGCAAATCCTAATTGTTCAACCATTCAGATGGTTGTAGCATTAAAACCTATTCACGATTTTGCAAAGATCAAGAGAGTTATAGTTTCAACATATCAGTCTGTTTCAGGGGCAGGTCAAAAGGGAATCAATGAGCTTACAGAACAAGTAAAAGCTTGGGCTAAAGGGGAATCTATTCCAACAGCTAATAAGTTTCAGTACCAAATTGCATTCAATTTAATACCACAAATAGATGTTTTTACAGATAATGGTTATACAAAAGAAGAAATGAAAATGACTAATGAGACTAAAAAAATTATGGGGGATACCTCAATAGAGGTCAGCGCAACATGCGTAAGAGTGTCTGTATTCCGTTCCCATTCTGAAAATGTTTGGATTGAAACAGAGAAACCTATTTTGCCACAACAGGCTAAAGAGTTGTTATCAAAAGCTGAAGGCATCCAATTGATGGACGAACCTGAAAGCAAAAAATATCCTATGCCTTTATTTGCCGAAAATATGCAAACCACATATGTAGGAAGAATACGCGCTGACATTTCAACTAAAAATAATGCTTTGACATTTTGGGTTGTTTCAGATAATTTACTTAAAGGCGCTGCTTTGAATGCAGTACAAATAGCAGAAACTCTTGTAAAAAATGAATTGATATAAAATATCCATTCTTTGATAAATAAAACTAAAAAGAAGGGTTTTGTTTTTATTATAAATTATAACTCTTTTAGTGTTAACAACTTTTGCATATCTTCTTCTTGTACATTATTCCTATTCTTCACACTTTCGTTTGTAGAACCCCAACAAATTCCAACTTGCTGCATAAGTAAAAGCAGAAAGCAATAAAATCAGACTTAAAATTATTGTTGTGTGAATGATAATTAATAACTCTTAAAGTAAAATATAATTTAATTAAAAATTATTTATATTTATAAATACAAATTTAAAATAAAAATATATTCAACTTTAGTGTTAACAACTTTGCAAAAAACTCATTGTACTTAACATAATATATATTATCGGACACCTCTAGGGTTTAGCTCTTGATATTTATACACCAGATTTTTCAATTTAAGATTTCTAAATCTACTTTCAAATCTTTAATGTGCTTATATATAGTTTATATATTTGTTTGCTGCGTTATATTTTCGTATCAAGTGGGAAAGCTCTTCCTTATGTGACCACCAATCTTGTCTCATTTGGACACTCCTACTATCCCCTTCTGCGGGCCGGAGGTAAACCCATGTCAGCCCGTCGCTTGTCTCGAAATCTTTGATCTGGGGTGAGTTCCCCCTCTTTAGGGGGGTGGGTGGCGGGGCCGGTGGCATCTGCTCAGGTGGCAGCTTATAAAAAATTCAAGTTTTAATATTAGTTAGCCGTGACTGTAGTTGTCCCACGGTGATTCATGGAAGTATCTCTGCCCTTCTGCCGGGACGTGATGGTATAGGATATTTTCCTGGAAGTGAGAATCGTAATCTAGGACAATCTCTTTTTCCAGGGTATGGAATAGGCGCTGCTCCATCTTCTAGTTCTGGGAGTATTATCACTTCTGCTTGAAACTGTCTTTGTCTTTCTAGAAGCTGTCTTTCACGTGCGTCGGCTGCTTCTCTTTCACGGATGGCTGCTTCTTGCTCTTCTCTATATTTGTTTATTTCTACTTTAAGGTCAATAAGTATAAGCTCTTCCGTATCCTCGTTTCTATCATAAGGGACATTTGTTAGCGCGACAAATCTGTCATGTGGCAAAATCTGCCGCATTTCTTCAACGGCTTCATCAAATAACCCATTGCGAATTACATACTCAGGCATCAGCTCAAACAGCGGACGATGTACATCACCCTACTGCCCTTAGTCGTGCTTGTCTTTCACGTTCTTGTTGGGGGCAAGTCTGTCACGTCCTGCTTGTGGTAGTCTATTATGTTCTTCCTGGAGTCTTGACTGGGGGCTGAGCTGCAGTCGGCTGTGCTGTGGGTATGTATATTCCCCCGCATTCCGTTACGGCCATCTTGAGCGCTTCCTCTGCAGGAAAGTCGGCTGACTGTGTGAATAATGCAATAAATCTTCGGTGTATCACCTCGTCGTATGTACTAGACCTCGCTATAACCCCAGCTGGTGCTTCTCTCAGCTGCCTGCGGACTAGGGGGGCGGTGGAACAGGTGGTTTTTGGTCGGCAGTAGAAGCAGCTGCACGGGCTTTCCCTGCTGGCTCTGCGCCGCCGCTGGGGGCTTTAGGAACTGCTGCTGCCTTTGCTGGCTTAGCTGCTGGTTTAGGAGCAGGTGCTGGTATCCTCTTCTCTTCTTCTCTGTTCTTCTTGAAGCTGTGCTATTCTGACGTTGTTGTAGATAGACCTGAGATGTTCAGGAGTCAGCAAGTGAGGTTGGATAGCTCTTGCTAGCTCGACATCAGACATTGTTTTAGGGTCTTTCAATTTTGATAGAAAAGAACGAATGTCTTCGTCAGAGGGTGCTGGGGCTGCTGGAGCTTTGACTGCTGGAACTGCAGGTTCGCCCGCTGGCTTAACTGGAGCGGCAGCTGATGGCGCTCCTGGTGGCGGCAGTGATGGCGGTTTTGGACGTGCTGCTGCCGCTGGTTCAGGTTAGCTACTAGCGCTGGCTGTAACGGCAATCCAGTCTCACCATCATAGCCTGCAGATTGCAAAATGTGACTCAAAGTATCTTTTACTTTAGGTGACAGATTTTTTTCCTTCCACTTTATAATGCTTAATGCATTTATGTCTCTTTTTTTATGAGATTGCATTACCCTTTTTCTTAACTACCAGTCGCACTAGTGTTTGTAGAATTGTCGGCTGACTCTGGCGTTTGCGTCTTTTGTGCGGTAGGACTTGCCTGTGGCATTGCTGTCGGCGCAACTTTAAAAAAGTCTGTTATGAGGACGGTCTTCTCGGTTGCCTCTGGCGTTGCGGTCAGCTCTATATATTTATTTGCAGCCTACTCATATAATTTAATGTGATTTACTATTTCTTGGTTAAATTTTTATTGATTACTTCTTCTAATTATTATAAATCTTATCACGTTTTCCGATTTTGTTTGGTGCGAATAAAAGATTTTCTTTTTTAAAAAACCTTAAAATTTGCTCTCTGGTAAATTTATCTAATTTATCTAACTTCTTCTTAGCAATTTTCGTCCATTCTACTCTATAATTGAGACTTTTGTTCCTTTTCATTTAATTCCATATTTTTTCTCTATTTCTTCTTGAGCTACTGTCTTTATTTTGCCCATACAAACATCTTCATATATTTTATCTGCCCTATATGTAAGCTCTAAACCTCTAAATGCTCTTTTAAAGCCTCTTTTACCAAAAAAGCTTTCTTCTTTTAGTACTAATTGCTATGGAATCTAATTTTTTAAGTAGGTTTTCTTCAATTTTTAATCCAAAAAATTTTTGCACTTTTAATATCCTTTTTATTTTGTTTTATTAAGTTTATTTATATTATAAAAACATTCTTGTCTTTGTCAAATGCTCTAAGACCTGTGGCTCTTAAAGCTAAAACTGTAGTTAAAAGACTGGACAACTGAAAGATGTTGATAGGAGTATGTTGTTGTGTTTCTATTAATACGGGGTATGCGGCGTTTTAAAAGTCGTACCCTGTGTATTTAATTTAAAGGATTAAAATATAAAAAAAGAGCAAGAAAAGCAGCAAAAAGAGGGGAAATATTGGAAAAGGAAAAGTATCAGTTTTTAATTAGTTGTCCACAACTCACTGTCCTAGAATATCCTTCCAAATTAATATATGAATATGTCATATCCTTTCCAGTTTATTGTTTTTTTGTTTATGCAGACATTGCTTTAAAGTCTATTCCTAGATTATGTGCAATATTTATCAATTTGCTGATACAAGGCTCTTTTTCGTTTGACAAAGCACGGTAAATATTAGACCTCTCTATATTTGTTTTTTTCTCTCCTGCGGCTATCTTTTCTTCTGCTATGGCAATGACTTTTAAACTCTCTAAAAATGTTCCTATTTCTTTTGTTTCATTAAATTCTTCTATCGCTGCCTCTTTAAACTTTTTAAGTTTTGCAGTCGTATTTAAACTTTTTGCAACTATGCTGTTTAATGGTTCTTTTGAGATTTTTAATAATCCACTTTTGCCTATATCATCTATTGTCATATTGTTAAGCGAGCATCTATTTCTTTTCATAATAACCCCCTTACTTTAAAATAGTTCTTTATGTAAATTGCCTTCTGTATCGTCTCTTTTTGTTGTTTCTGATTTCCATCTTTATCGCTGCCTGCCAATAGTAGTGGGTTCCTATTTTTACTAATCGTATAATAAATCCTACACCCTTTTTGATAGTTTATTTTAATCTCGCTTACACCTTCCCCTACAGCTTTGCAATTAGAATTGTTCCCTCTCAAAAATCTATTTATGTAAATCCAAACTTTAACTTGGACATTATTGGGCAGTTCCTTAATCCAGCTATTGAAAACGTCCGTCTTTATATATCTTTGTTCTAAATCATTATTGATTATTATCATAGGTTAAATATTAAAAGGAATCTCTTTATCATACTAATCCTCATGATTTTAACTTGCAATCTTTAACGGACGTATTTGGGAAAGCTCTTCCTTTATTGCTTCTTTCTCTTTCCTTAAATCGCACTCGGTCTGTATCCCTACCCAGAAATCTGCGCTGTTTCCAAAATACGCCGCAAATTTTAATGCCGTTTCTATTGTTATTCTCCTTCTTCCTTTTAGAATGTCGGCTACTCTGGTCATAGGCATCTTTGTTTCCTTTGCCAACCTGTACGCCGTTATTTTCAACGGTTTCATAAACTCTTCAATTAGAATTTCTCTAGGTTCTATTATCTTTATTTTCATATTCCCCCTCCTAATGATAATCTACTATTTCAACGTTGAAAGCATTCCCTCGTTGAAACAAAAAACATATTCGCCTTTGGTTGTTTATTCTGATTGAATATTGTCCAAGCCTATCGCCTTTAAGTCTTTCCAATTGATTTGACGGCGGGATTTTCAAGTCAATTAAGTTCATTGATTTATGGAGCATTATCAGCTTTCTTAACGCTATTGTCTGTATGTCATGAGGCAGCTTTTTTGAAAACTATCCATTCCACACTATTTCCGTTTCTTTGCTTTTGAACGATTTTATCATAGCATCATCATAGTAACATTTTATGTTGCTAATGTCAAACATAAATACTATTGCGAATAGTTAATATTTTATCTCTGACATTAACATTTCTCTCTATAAACAGCAGCTCCCCTAGAAATCCGACAATATTGCAGAATAAATCGTCGAACGTTCCTAACTTTATTCTTTATCTATCCTAATCATAAAGATTTCCCAGTTATTTTGTTGTATCCAAACTCACATATTGCTGATATAGCAGTGGTTATTCCTAGTCCTTTAACATATCTAAATGCAACATCTCTTGCCTTAGAAGGTAAAAAAGACCATATTAAAGAAAAAGTTCCAGTAGCTATACCTAGTCCTCCAGAAGAAGAAAAGAAACTAAGTATTGAAGGAACTACATATATTGCCGTAACAGCTGTAGTTAGTATGGAAACTGCCGACATGCCCACCGCACTCTTCCTATACCCTGAATGCCTAACATGATATGCAGCAAAGCTAAGAGCGGAAGGAAGTCCAATAATAGAACCAATTGTATTAACCTTTTGCCAATTGGGGAAGTTATCTTCTACGACCTCAAGAGAACTGGAAAAGGAAGATTTTCTATCGTTATTTATAGGGGGGGTAGAGAGGAGTATAACGCCACTCCTCCTGCTGCCAACCCCCAATTAATTACTCTATACCAATCGTTGCGATAAATTGCTAACCCCAATTTGCAGAGAGGAAACGCCCCCAATAGAAAAGTTTCTGTTAGACTTAGTGCAACTGTTGTAGATGGCGTGGCAATCTGGCTAGAACTTGCCTCTGCCATTAAAGCAGGTTGAAAGCGTGGTGTTGCCTGCACACTATCTCTTCTCGCCTCAGCAGGTTTATCTGTCTCTGACTCTTCTTCTTGACTACCAGTCGCACTAGTGTTTGTTGTAGACGGGCTAGGTTCTGGCGTACTAGGACTTGCCTCTGGCGTTGGAAAGCGGGTTTGGTTTCCAAAATCTATAAGAATATTTCGCATCCTTGGGAGAGTCTTTTTGAACTTTGCTGCCTCATCGCTCTCAGCGGTCTTTTGTCTAAACAAATTACTCCACCACCTACCACCTCTTTGAGGCAAGTCCCCCGACTGCGCTCCTTGCGTCATGCTAATCGTTGCATGCGTGTGCTCTACTTGTGTCGCTTGAGCAGACGGACTAGGTTCTGGCG
>JAITKZ010000079.1 GCA_031278115.1 Endomicrobium sp. | reverse complement strand
GGCTTGTTATTTTGATGGGTTTTAGTTCTTTTATCCATTCACAAATTAATCTAAATTATCCGGAGATATTTTTCTACTTCCATCAATTCGTTTTGGTTACTTTTTATTCTTTTTTAAATCCTATTTATTTTTTTTCCTTCGCCTCCCCTATCTACTCTCGCTCCCTTTGCTAAATACATAAACTTCTGCGTATAATGTTGCAACCTTCATTATAAACTCAAATAAAATATTTTAATTCTAAGTATATTTATTCAATAAAACTACCGCAAAGTTAAGATATTCAGTTTCTGGCATTGATACCAATATTATGATGATCTTTTGATTGAAACCCATATTCCAAAATTAAAGCTCTTTTCTTAGCTTTCGCTGCTGCTTTATGCATAACCTCTTTAAATTCTTTAAAGCCTAAATACGTTCAAATCGTAATTTTTCTCCGCCATTTCTAAAGCAATACGTGACGAATCTACAAAAATAATGTCTTTCGCTAAATATTTCTTCGCATATATGCCAAACGCCCCAGTATGGCAAAAACAGTCAAGTACTTTTTTGTATTTAACATATTATAGATTTCATTTTCAAGCGAAAAACCTTCCAATTTCCTTAAATTTACATCGTTTCTTACAAATATTCCTTTAGGATTAAAAATATTTTTGCAGCTTATAAAATATGTTTCTTGCATTTTTCGGCTCCATAAGAAACAAATTGAGCGCAAAGATAATCTTCACATAAAATTTTCGGCATCATCATATAAGCTTACAAGATCACCCGACACTTGAGTTCCTTGTACTTGTTTAACCTCATTTGAAAAAACCCATTTATGAGCATTCTTGATTCTTTTACCGTTGTCCGCTTTAAGCAATTCTTTTCATTAAACCTTACCCCTTTAATTATATTATAACAAAATATACTAATTGAAATGACTTTTTTATATAATATAAGTAAATGTAAAGACATCACAAAGGCTTGAACTCTATCTTTGATTAGAACTATTTGCATATTTAGAAGAAATATTGGATATCAAACTGAAATTTACAAATCTTCTAACAAGGGAAAGTGACCAGAAAGTTTTTATAGCGGATATCGCAAAAGACCAAAAACTTATAGACTGGAGACCACAAGTAAATTACAAAGAAGGCATAAAAATGCTTGAATGGACAAAAACGCAAATATGCAATGCAAAAATTTGAGAATATTTTTATTCGTTTTAAACATCTACCAAGACATTTGCTGGTTGTGGCAAGCGCGTGGATAGTGAGAGTTATTACTGCGCTTATCAGCATAATAAGCGTCGAACTCTTTTACTTTATCTTGGCGAAGAAAGATACGCTGTATATGTGATTGTTTATTCTTTAATCGGCTGGTTTTCTTTATGCGATTTGGGAATAGGTTCGGCGGTTCAAAATTTTATTTCCGAATGCAGAGCAAAAAAATGAGAACTATTCAAAATATTTAAGAGCGGCTTTACAAGTCACAATACCTTTATGCATGGTTTTTATAATTCTATGCCGGTATTGATAAAAATTTAACTGGAGTTAATGTAAAAGAAGATTTAAAAAAGTATTATGACGGCTCTTTACATCCGATAAACCGTTCACAGACAATAGTAAAATCTCATTTTGGAATTTATAACAATGCTTTGCCTGTATTACCAGATTATTTAAAATACGAACAAGAAATGCAGAAGTTAATAAAATATAAAAACAATATAAACATAGCATTATGTTTAAAGGGATCTGGAGAAAAAAAGGGCAAAGGTTCGCAATACGGCATTGATACGGAATGGAATCGCGATAACTTTGCACAAACAATTAAACTAATTAAATCAAAATTTTATAATGCAGATTTTTATATAGTGGGGTCAAAAGACAACGCCGAGTATGCTCAAGAACTTGCTAAACAGGAAAGAATTGAAAATTTGTGTTCCAAAACAACTTTAGTACAATTGATGGCATTTTTAAATAATGTTGACTTACTTATATCTGTTGATACAGGAACAACATATTTAGCGGCAAATAAAATAAATCTTATAACTCCTCAAATGGTTTTTAATGCTGTTGATAAATTTTTAACCAGTTATTTGAAATAATATTTATATCATAGCGTTGAACGGTTTTTATATTTTTTTCACCGAGTTTGTCTCTTTGTTCTTTATTAAGTTCCATTACGTATAGCATTTTATTTTTTAATCTTTGACTGTCCTTAACAGGAATTATAAAGCTATCATCATCTAATACTTTTCTGACTCCGCCTGCGTCAGTAGCTACAACAGGCAATTTGCAAGCCATCGCTTCTACTACCACAATCCCAAATCCTTCCCAAGCAGAGCTTAAAACGAAACAATCCGCTGCACTGTAATAATCTGCAATATTATCTTGTTTATCTACAAAAATAATTTTATCTGAAAGATTTCTTTCTTTTGCTAAATTTTCTAAATCGGAATGTAGCTCACCGTAGCCGACCAGCATAAGTTTAGGAGTTTTTTTGTACGATGTGACCACTGCAAAGGCTTCTATTAGCGTTTTATGATCTTTTGCAGGTACTAGTCTGCCTACATTTAGGAACACAAAAGCGTCGTCATCTATTTTGTATTGTTGTCTTATTTCTTGTCTTGCTTGCGAGTCAAATTTAAATTTTTCCAAATCTATGCCATTATAAACCGTTCGGCTTTTCTTAACATTAAAAGCCTTTTTTTTGACAAAATAATCAGTAGCTTCTTGCGAGACATTTGTGTTTAAGTCAGATAAAAAATCCGTTGTGCGGTATAAAAACATTCTAAAATCTCCACCAATATAACTACTATGCTCCGTTGATATAAGTTTGGGGATTTTAACAAATAGGCGTAAAATACGAATTAATATATTTGCATGAAACATCTGTCCGTGGACTATGTCGGGTTTAAAATCCTTTAATATTTTCCAGACTTTAATCAGGCAAATAAAAAAACTCGCAGGATTTTTCTTCATATTAATCCCGTAAGTCTTAATTGATGTATCAATATTTTGCTGATTTAAATTTTCTCCAACAAGATAAATTATCATTACATTGTTGCCTAACCGCGATATGCGATTAGCAATATTAACAGTAACCTTCTCCGCACCGCCTATTCCAAGTCCTGTGATAACATATGCTATATTCATATTTTTATTATACACAAAATTACTTGTTCTTGACCAGTTTGCCAATTTTATGTATAATCGGCGTCAAGTTGTAAATAAGCTTCGGATGAGAGGAATATATTAAATGGCAAAACTTAAAACCGGCAGACATACATCTGCTCTTAAAGAAGCAAGAAAAGCAAAGAAAAGAACTGAAAGAAATTCAAGCATTAGAAGCAAGATAAAAACTGCAATAAAAAGAGTTGAAGAGGCTGTAAAGAAAGGCGATGTTAAAGTTGCTCTAGAACAGTTGGCAACAGCTTTTTCAGAATGGGATAAGGCTGCAAAGAAGAACATTGTCCATTCTAAAGCCGCTTCAAATCAAAAAGCAAGACTGTCAAAGCTTGTGGCTAAACTAAAGAAATAAATAGATTGTTGCAAATACTAAAAGCCCCTATTCCTAAAAAGGAATAGGGGCTTTGTAATTTAGATAATATCTATTTACATACAAACAATACGGCTTTTTCTAAAGCTGACACAGCATCGTTGCCGCCAGTCTTAATAGCTGTATCAGCCTGTAATATAATTTTTAAACTTTCCTTTAAAGTTTTTGCATTGTGTTTCTTGAGATTTGAAAAAAATGTCCCCGCGTAAAAACTGTGTATTCTAAGAGCTGAGGCAACTTCAGAAGCAGACATATTTTGTTCTTCCAACATACTTTTAGCATTGAGCATTTTTCTGATTGAAGAAGATATTGCTGAAAGCACCATTACAGGCTCTTCCCCATCGTTTAACAATTTTTCTAACACAAATATAGCTCGTTTTAAATTTTTAGATTCTATATCCGAAGATAAAGCATAAATATTTACTTCTTTTGTATATCCTCCGACTTTTTCCAAATCGTTTTCTGTAATTTCTTTTTTATTTTTTCCGACATACAATGATAACTTTTCTATCTCGTTTGAAATATTTAATAAATCAGTGCCGTTTTCTTCAATAATTCTTGAAATAATGTCGTAAGAGGCATTTTTACCTTTATCAGTCAAAACAGATTTTATAAAGTCTTTCGCTTCACTTTCATACTGTTTTCTACAATCCGCAGCAACGCAATTTTTTGAAGATGTGCAGACGTTTACAAGCTCTTTTCTCTTCGCAATAGTTTCTTTTTTATAATTATCAGAATATAAAAGAACAAGGCAAGAAGTATCTGAAGTGTTTGATAAATATCTCGTAATATATTCGGCGTCTGTAGCCCTCATCTTATTTACACCTTTTACTATTATCAACCTTTTATCGCTTAAAAAAGGAAGAGTAAAAACAGCATTTAAAATATCCTCTGAATTTGAATCGGACGCATAAAAAACTTCTCTATTTAAATCATCTACAGCAAGCAATTTTTCTATCTTATTAAGACATAAATCAATGAGATAAGCTTCTTCGCCTGCGAGTAAATATACAGGCGAAGTTTTTTTTGACTGTATTAACTTGTTAAAATCTTGAATTTTTAAAATAGGCATTTTTGAAATCACTATTACTTTATGCTTGAAAAAGCGGCTCTTCCCAAATAGCTTGCTTTTGAACCTAATTCTTCCTCTATTCTTAAAAGTTGATTATATTTACACATTCTATCAGTTCTTGACGCAGAACCTGTTTTAATC
>JAITKZ010000072.1 GCA_031278115.1 Endomicrobium sp. | reverse complement strand
ATTATTGGAGAAAAAATGATAACGAAAGATCTAATTTTAAGGATTTTTTCTGCCGCAAATATCTTAAGATGGAACGATCATATTCGTCCGTCGGACTTTTTTGAATTAGATAAACAGTCCCATAAGATGATAATTGCTTATATAATTGCCAAGTTTGAAGAAGAAAGTGGGAAATCCGTTGACCGGATAAAGCTTATTGAGGGAGGCATTTTTGAGTTTTTTCAGAGAATAATGCTTACAGATTTAAAGCCTGAAGTGTTCCGTGAGATAATGTCAAAAAAAGAAAAAGAATTAAAGAAATGGGTGCTTGAAAATTTTAAGACAGATTTAAACGCTTTAGGCGGAGATTTTGCTAAAAGATGCTTGCAACATTTTTCAGATATTAATTATGCTCGTCATGAAAAAAGAATATTGAGTGCAGCTCATTGCATGTCAACTAAATGGGAATTTGGTATAGTTTACCAATGGAACTCTATGCTTTATGGGATAGAGAAAACAAAAAATGAAATAGACGAAAGTCTTGCATCTTTTGACGATTTATTCGGCGTAACACAGTTAATGTTCAATAAAAAATATTACGGTTTTTTGGACTTGTGTGGACAGCTAAGATTTCAACAAAGATGGGCTCAGGCTTTCAGAGTGCAAAAGACTACTGTTCTTGGACACATGCTTATGGTTGCGATTTTTGCTTATTTATTGTCGCTTGAAATAAATGCTTCAGAAAAGAGAAGGTATAATAACTTTCATGCATCGCTGTTTCACGATTTACCTGAAATTTTGACCAAAGACATTATTAAACCAGTCAAATCTTCTATACACGGCTTGGAAGATATAATAAAACAATATGAAAAGAAACAAGTTGATGAAAGAATACTTCCTTTAATACCTGCAAGCTGGCACAGTGAAATGCAGTATTTTATAGAAGACGAATTTTCAGACAAAATTATTGAAAACGGCAAAATTAAACAAGTTGATAATGCTGCTGATTTTGACGATGATAAATATGATGCAGTTGATGGGACTCTTATAGAGATGTGCGATAAACTTTGTGCTTACATAGAGGCTTCTATGACTTTGGAATATGGTATAAACTCATCTACGTTGATAAAATCAAAAGAGACGCTTTATAAGAAATATGCAGGTGTTAAAAAGAATAACTTAGACTTTAAACAGTTGTATGATTATTTTAGAAATTAGATAAAGTGCTGAGGATGGGATTTGATTTTGATAGCGAAGAGTTTTACTTTGAGTAAAAATGCAGTCTAATATTGCGTAGGGCGAGGCGGTTGTAAAGCTTCCAAACCAAGTCACCCCATAAGTTTTCACTATAACTTTCAGAACTGCTTGAATCTGTAAACAGTTTTTCTTGTGCAAAATTGGCAGAACCATTAAAAGACCTGCTAAAACAAATTACCTCGTCAAAATATACAACTGCTCGTGGATATGTTTTTTAGTCTGGCTCTCGCCGTTGGAATTGCTCTTAAAGCGTAAATAATCAAATTCAACAAGCTCAACATTGCCATATTTTTGCAAGGTTTCAACAATCTTTTTTGATGACATAATGCCTTCGGAATTATAACTTAAAATCAGGTGTTTATATTTTACAGTATTTGCAATTTTGTCTAATGATTGCAAGGCTGTATCTTTGTTACAGAATAAAGACTTTTGTTTGCTGTAATCTCTCATTCCCGTTATGCCTTTTATGACGGGATTATCATATTTGGCTATGGTTTCTAAAATATGGTAATTAGGAGCATATTGGCGTTCGTTATACGGCGGGTCTAAATACAAAATGTCTGTGTCTATAGTGTCTATAAGTTGCATACTATCCATATTAAAAACTTCATTTTTTTGCTTGTTATAAACCAAATCTATTGTTCTTAAAGTAAAAGACTTTAATGCTCTTTTGTCCCATTTCTTTTGGAAAGCGGCATAAACTCCTGCTACATTTGAATAAAAAGAAACGCTCTCTATTAAACAGGAAATCAAAATAAAATACTCTTCTTTGGTTAAAAGTTTATTATTATTCCAATCTTCAATTTGTATTCTTATAGCATCTATTTTTTTTGCATTATCATCTGAAAAATACATTCTCGGTTTTTCTAAACCTTTTGTTCCACCGACGGAATAATTATTGTAAATAAATCCCTCAATCTCTTTTATACCGTTTAGAAATTCTACGACAATATCTAACGGGGAAAGTATAAGTTTGTCTTGTTTTATTTTTAGTTTGGGTAGTAATTTCTTAAATTTAGCTTCTTTGTTGTTTTTGATATAAGCATATTGCAGACAATAAGAAAGATATAGGAAATCTGACGAGAAAACCTTATAATTTTTTTTCTTAAAAAATCTTGCCATATTAGTTGTGCCTGAAAAGAAATCAAAGAAAGAGTTGCCTTTGATGTTTCTTTGCTCTAATGTATAGTTAATTGTATCAAGCAAGTTTTCTTTGTTGCCAATAAATCTCATTATAATCTCTTTCAGACGGGATTAAAGGCAGTTGTTGATATGCGGGCATTGAGCCTTGCGGAGTATAATTTGTAATCAATACTTCAACAGTTGCAAGTTTATCCCTGTTTTTTGTTTGATAGTTTGAGTTAGAGTAATCCATTTTTATTGTGTTTATGACATAGTCAGGGTTGTCAGAAGCCCACTTTTCAAGCAAATTGTTTGTTTTGCCTTTATGTTTTAATACATTAGACAAAGCAAATCTAACGCCTTTATCGTTAAGCTTGTCTAATTTGTTTAATAATAAATTCTCTTCCCTTTCAGACCAACCTGTAAAGCCTCTTTTGCCGTCGTTGTATGTGCCTGTGGTAATTAAATACGGCGGGTCGCAATAGACAAAATCATTGTCGGAAAGCGAAGACAAATCCAACTCTTCAAAATTTTGCGAATACAATTCAATATCTGATTTTTGCAATTTCGTTATAAATGCTTTTAAGTTTGCTTCAATAGAAGCATTAAAACAACTTCTCTCTTTGCCGAAAGGATTGTTAAACTCGTGATTATTGTTAAACCTTATTTGGTGATTAAAAGAATAAGAGATTAAAACAAACAAGTCCAGCGGGTCTTTTGTCTCATTGTAGAACTTGCGGAACTCAATATAGCCCTCTTGGTTTGTAAGTGAGAGATTATATTCGTTTATCCTTTGGTGTGTATGGTCTAAAACCCTGTTTAACGGTGTTTTCTGCAGTTTCTTATATAAATCTATCAAATAGGTTAAATTATCGTTCAAAACGACCTTTTTGGCGTTTATATTCAACCCTACATTTGCTCCGCCAGCAAACATATCTACAAAACAATTTATATCTTCTGGGAATAAAGGTATTATTTGAGGAAGTATTTTATGCTTACCGCCGATATAGTTTAATGGTGATTTTATAAATGCGTTATTCAAATTAACTCCAAAAATCCAATAAATTATTTATTGCCTGCTTAAATAATGCGGGAGCTTTAACGCCCAAAATTAAATTGCCGTCTTCGTTTAACAAAAAGCCCTCTTCAATTTCTATAATTTCTTTCTCTTTGCTACCGTATAAAACTACCGTCTTAATAATTTCAAATTTCGGGTAATATTTTTTGACATAATTTTTTTCAATGAAGTTATAATTTTTAAGTTCCTTTATGCCTTGTTTGCGGAATTGATATTTTTTACCCTCAATGTTTATAACTTCGCTCCGTCCAAAATCTATAAGGATTAAGTCGGGTATATGAATTATTTTATTTTTATCGCCCGCTTTATATTTATTTCTGTCTTCATATTTAGCAAGAGGAATATACTCGCCGTACGCTGTGATAAAATAACCTTTCTCGCTACCTGCGTGATTTTCAAAAATAGAATAGCCTTTTGTAAAACTTTCAACGACGATATGAATAAAGATAGTTCCTAATTTTTCGCCTTCTCTGTCGTAATGCCAATACTCTGTTTTGAGTTCAGCTTTTGGTACGGATAAGCCTTTTAAGCCTATGTTTAATTTATTGGCAATCAGAATGAATTTATTACTGCCTTTTAAGTGTTTTTGTTTTAAGCCGTGCTTTGTAATTGTTATCTTATTCTTCCAACCCAATTTCCTGAATATCGCCGAGATTATGCTTAATGCCCCGATGTTCGGGTCGTGAGACAAACTGTCGGATTTTACAAGCCTGCCAGATATTTCTATTATGTCGGTTTTTTGCGTTATGTCAATAGGAACATTTCCTTTGGGAGCAATTCTCATTTGCTTTTTGAAATCTATAATCTCTTTGATTGGCGAGAAAGGAATAAAAATTTTAGGATCTAATTTCTTGCCTAAAATTTCAACGCCGAAAGTTAAAAGTAATCTTGTGCCGAAAATGTTTGTGTCGGTAGGTTTCTTTTTCTGTTCTATTTGCAGATTGTAAAGCATTATCATTTTTACATTGGGATAGTAATACTGCGAGAAAACGAATTTAGAACAACGCTGAAAAACGCCTGTGTTTCTACTTTCGCTGTCGTCGGTTTTGGTTTCTTCAATAGCATAAAGTGGAGTATCTTTGACGGTAGGTTCTTTATCTTGGAAAAAAACAAGAAAATCAACAAAACTTGAATATCCGCTTACAGTCTTAATAAAAATCTTATTAACTTTATTGCACCTAACCCCGATTAACTCGTAAGTAAAAGAAAATTTACCATCTGAAAGTACGGGCAAAATACGCAAATTATCAATAAACGACGCAAAGCCCCTATCGGTAGAAAATTTATTCAATATGTGTCTCAACATTTCAATTTTAGGTCTTTCTTCTGTTAATATCCAAAGGTTCATAAATTTCCTTGTTTCTTAAAATTCCAAATGATATGAAGTTCTGTAAATATTTGGTGTAGTAAAAGAATAGATATCCCATATATCATAAGTATTACTGTATTTTACACTAGTAGGAAGATTATTATACACAGATTTTGATATTACAATATGATTTGGATATGTTCCGAATTCACTCAATCGTGCATTCTTAAAAATTTTTGTGGCGCTAATATCCCAAATTTCAGACTCAGTTAAATTATTAATATGAACTAACGAAAGAGCTTTATTCTCTTTTGGATAAATAAAAGCATTTGGAGTGATTTTTATAATATCATCTTTTTTCAGCTGTCTTCTATCGTTGATAAATCTTGAAACTGTGCTTTCATCGCAGAAAGGTATCTCACAATATTTACAATTCATCTTTCACCATAGTCATAACTTTATTTATATTATCCGTATATCCTTGAAAAGATAAATAATTATACGGTGAATTTAATTCAACACTCGTAAAAATAATCTTTCCTGCATCATCAACAGTTATATAAATTCTATGGTTTGGAGTATCCCAAGTAAATCCTATTTGTTTCATTGAATTAGATGCTAAATGAGGGAGTTCTATATTTTCTTTTATTATCAAGTCCAAAATCTTAACTGCATTATTTATAACCCTGTCTGACAACTCATATTCACCATTTTGCTGGGCTTCCATTTGAATATCAAGTAATTCTCTAACAGAGAAGTAAATTTTTGCATCTCTCTCTTTTAGATAATTAAGATAATTAGTATTCTTAAAAGTATCTTTTTCATAACAATCACAAGGTAATAATAATTCCAATACATTTGCAAATGAATGTGGAGTTTTGTCAAAAACAGGGATTACTTCCATATTTCTCAAAGGTATGAAATCTTTCATTTTGGAAACTCCTTTATATCTCTTTCAACATTCTCAAAAAATATGGTATTTTTTAGGTCACCAGTGAAATAATTATTTATCCCTATTCCTATAACAGTTTCTTTAATTGGTGGATTTTTTAATTTTTCAAAAGAAGAATTTTTCATTTGTTAAACCATTTTTTATAAACAAAAAACCGACAGATTATATTAAGTGTAATAACACTATCTTTCTAAATACATATATATATGTTCTTTTAATAGTTTAACATATCACTGATAAAATATCAAATTTTTATTTCTACAGTTTTATCCTCATTTATTCTGTCTTATCTTGATTCGTATATTTTATTGCTACTGCCTTACGTCCAGTTTCTTCGCTTACATAACCCACTCAACTAAGTCCTCTGCCAGAAATACACCCTAAAAAAGAGAAACAAACTAGTAATAAACCCAAAATTATTTTTTTCATCTAATCTTGTAAAGCTTTGTTTATAGAAAAATATTCTGTTTCTCAACTTTTACGACGCTGTAAAAGAGAGATTATTGCTGAGGATGGGATTTGAACCCATACCACCCTTTCGGGGACAGGCTTCTGAGACCTGCGTGTCTGCCGTTCCACCACCTCAGCCTTACGCACAAAATTACACAATCCAAATCTCTTTATCTTCTAGCCGTCAATAACTTTCATCTCAATAACACGCATTTTCTTCCATTTGCCTGATTTGTATCTAAGGTAGCATGAAGCATTAAGTATAATACCATAAATAACCAAAATACTCCAACAGCCGTATAATCCAAAGCATTTTGTTGCTATATACATAGCAATTGAGGCTGTTGTAAAAATTATAATCAAAAGTTTCATAACAAATTTTGTGTCGCCAGCACCTTTTATCGCCGAAGAAAATATAATACTTAGAGACTCAAACAGAGAAAATGCAGCTATAAATCTGAATAATATTATTATAGTCGGTCTTATCTGCTCTATAATCAAAAGTTCTGAACCTTTGGCAAACGGCTTTATCAGAAGATTTGGAACAAGTAAAAACATTAAGAAGGTAAAGATGGTAAAAGTAAAGACTATTTGAGAGGCGGTTATTACACTTTTTTGAGCCATAGAGGCTTTGTTTCTACCAAGATAATTACCTGTCATGATAGATGTCGTTATGCCCATTCCTACAAGAGGCATATAAGCCAAATTGTAAATGTTCATGACAATGTTTGTCGCTGATAACTCCAACTTCCCGAGAGTTCCGACTATAAGAGAAAAAAATGTGACTGCTGACAAATCTAAAGACATGTGTACGCCGCTTGGAAAACCGAATCGTATAAATCTTTTTAAAAATTTAAAGTTTGGTTTTAATCGTCTTGTATTAAATTTAGAGCTGTTCTTTTTTGAAAGAATTAAAATAAGGAATACGATAAATACAACTGCAAATCCAATGATTGTAGAAAGAGCTGCGCCTTCTATTCCAAGCTCCGGAAACCCAAAGTGTCCAAATATTAGCAAATAGTCTAAAATAATATTTACAAATATGCCTATAAGATTAACTAAAAGCACTATTTTAGTCTTTTCTCTTCCAGCATAAAATCCAGATAATGTTGACGAGCCAAGATAGAAAAATGAGCCGTAGCATAAGATATTAAAATATTTTATTTCTTCTTGAATAATATCTTTTGAGTGCCCTATGAAATTAAAAATATTGGAAGAAAAAAACGTGAAGAAAAAAATAACAACAGAACTTAAAACGGCAAAGTAAACGGCTTGCCAAATTGCTGGACCTATTGATTTATATTCTTTCTTTCCATTATATTGCGAAACAAAAACGTCAATATAAGCCACAGTTCCTTGAAATATAAATACAATTGAACTGTTTAAGAGTCCCGCTGGAAACGCCGCCGCATAAGAATCATGCCAATACCAAGCCAGAAAAAGGCTATCTATAAAATTTTGGAAAGCCCAAGCTCCTGTTGAAATTATAAGTGGTAAGGCTATACTAAGGAACTCAAAGTATCCAGCTTTTGCTCTCCATCGTCTAGTAACATATTTAAAAATCATGGAATATATTATACAAAAATTTTTTTATTCATCATATTTTTTGATTTTTTGTGGTGAAAAATATAAAATCTTTGCGTAAAATAAAGGAATTTTATGACTGATTTTATATATTTAAAACATATCTCTGCCTTGCGGGATGATAGGAAAATTTTAGATGACATTACTCTAAGTATAAAAACAGGCGAGAATGCAGCAATAATAGGTCCTAACGGTTCTGGAAAATCCACGTTTATAAAGCTGATTACTCGTTCTATTTATCCTTCTTATACAGGGGTAGGTGTCTGCAAGTTGTTTGGGCGCGATGTTTGGAATGTAACGGATTTGCGCAGTATGTTTGGCATAGTTACGAGCGAGCTTCAATACGATTTTCACAATGACATAACAGGATTTGACGTTGTGTTGTCTGGCTTTTTTTCAAGCATCGGAATAGGCAAAAATCATATTGTTACAAAAGCGATGGCTGAAAAAGCCGATAAGATAATAGATTTAATGGAAGTGTCATATTTAAAAGATAAAAAGCTTGACACCATGTCATCTGGAGAAGCAAGAAGATTTTTGATAGCAAGGGCACTTGTTAATGATCCAAAAGTGTTGATTTTGGACGAACCTTGTAACAGTTTGGATATAGCTTCATCATTGAATCTGCATAAAATTATGAGGAAGATAGTCGCGACAGGTGCTAATATAATACTTGTAACGCATTTAGTATCAGATATTATTCCTGAAATTAACAGATTTGTGTTTTTTAAAAATGGCAAAGTTTTTGCCAATGGCACTCGCAAGAATATTTTTACAGATGACAAACTCTCTTCTCTTTTCGGTATCAATGTGAAAATAAGTGAAAATAATGGTTTTTGCAGCATTATGACAATATAGATGTTGTATAACAGGATAAATGATGAAAAAGTGGATAAAAATTGTTCTGGTTCTTTTAGGTTTTTTTATTTTTATAGGAGCATTAGTCCTTTTACATAATCAATTAAAAAATCTTAGTTATGTTGATGTTATCAATGCGTTAAGGGCAATCCCTGCTGCAAGAATTGCAATAGCATTGTGTTTGGCGTTGTCATACTATTTAGTTTTAGGCGGTTATGATATTGTCGCGTTTAAGTTTATTGACGTTAAAGTTCCAATAAAGCCTAAAGATATAATATTTACGTGTTTTATAAGTAATGTTTTAGCTAATAATACCGGTTATTCTATGCTTTTTGGTGGATCTATAAGATACAGGCTTTATTCTTTGTACAACGTTTCAATGATTGACGTTACAAAAGTACTTCTGTTTTCTTCGGCGACAATATGGCTTGGACTTTTGGCTGTTGGCGGGATCATTTTTACTTTTGCTCCTGTTTCTTTGGAGGATATATTTAATTTAAGTATTTCAACAAGAATAATCGGATTGATTTCCGTAGTCATTTTAGTTTTGTATGTTTTATTAAGCACTCTTCATTCAAAGCCGCGCAAAATTTTTAAATGGACTATCTCTTTCCCAAACATAAAGATTGTAATGGCGCAGGTGTTACTTGCCACAAGCGATTGGCTTATTGCTTCCCTCACTCTTTTTGTCCTTATGCCTGAAGGATATATATCATATTTTGTGTTGCTCAAAGTTTTCCTTGTATCACAATTTCTTGTGATTATAAGTCAAGTGCCAGGTGGAATGGGCGTTCTTGAAACGTCAATAACTCTTTTAATGCCAAATTCTGCAAATAGTCCTGGTGTTATAAGCGCACTTCTTGCCTATAGGGCAGTATTTTATTTCTTTCCACTTTTAATAGCTCTTGTTATGTTAGGAGCTTTTGAAATTATGGTTTTTACTAAAAAATTCAATAGAACGGCGAAAATTTTTGGAAAAACAGTTTCGTCAGTTGTAGTTCAAGTTATAGCTTTATGTTCTTTTTTTGTAGGTATGATAGCTATGTTTTCGGCATCAACTCCATTTAATGTTGATCAATTAAAGGTTATTATAAACTTACTTCCCTCGTGGTTTGCGGATTTATCGCACTTTTTATTGAGCATTACGGCAATAGGTATCTTATTTATATCCCGTGCTTTGCAGCTTAGGATTAAAAAAGCGTGGAACATATCCTGTTGTTTGGTATCTTTTGCCATAGCTTTGATACTTATTGTTGGCGAGCCGACTTTGGTTCTTATATGTTTTGTATCTTTATTAGTTGTTTTATTGTTTTCAAAAAAATATTTTTACAGAGATATTCCTATACTCAAAACAGATTTTAGCTCATGGTGGTTTTGTGCGGTTGGCGGAGTTTTTGCCCTGTCTGTTTGGATAGGGTTTTTTGTAAATAGACAAGACATTTTTTCTTGGATACACTTTGATGTGTTTTTTAGCAATTTTTTAAACACTAACGATGCTGCGAGGTTTTTAAGAGCAAGTTTTGGCGTCGGTATTATAATATTAATAGTGATTGTTGAACAGATACTTAAAAACTTTTTTAATAAGCCCATATTGTTCACAAAAAAAGATATAGAGGCAATAGCACATTCTTCAGATTATGCTTACTCGTTGTATGCTTTGGCTTCGGATAAGGAATTTATAGTAAACGATGAGAAAGATGCATTTATAATGTATGCTAAGTCAAAAGACAGCTGGATTGTTTTAGGAGAGCCAGTTGGAAGAAATTTTAATAGAAATGAACTTCTATGGAAGTTTAAAGAGATTGCCGACAAAGCTGCAGCTAAGCCTGCATTTGTCGCTATAGACGGGAAATATGCTCAAATTTATGATGACGTTGGGCTTGATATTTTTGATATAGGTCAGGAAGCAAAAATAGAGTTGAAAAAATTTAATACATACAAAGAAAATTTTAAAAGTTTCCATGATTTGGAAAAGAAAATAGAAAAGGCGGGGATTACTTATAAGTCTTTGAGTACAGATATGTTTAGCAGGTATAAAGCTGAATTTGCAGAGATAAATAAACAGTGGGTAGGAGATAAGCATTATTTTGAAATGAACTTTATTCCAGGAAAGTATGATGAAAGTTATATGCAATATATGGATTTTAGCGTTTTAGAAAAAGATGGAAAGGTTTACGCTTTTTCAATTTTCTCAAAAACAGATAATAAGCACGAAATATCTTCAGGCATAGTAAGATATGTGAAAAGTGAATACGATTTATTTTCCTATATAATATTTAAAAATATTATATATGCCAAAGACAATGGATATAAATGGTTTGATTTAGGACTTGCTTATTTTAATAGAGCTGATAATAGCGGAGATGCCGCAAAATATTTTGCAAAGATGTTTATGTTTGCTTAACATTTTAAATATGATATTGCGTCTTTAAGAGAGTTTAAGGATAAATTTTCTCCTATTTGGCGCAATAGATATGTGGCTATACATCCAGACAAATATATCGTTTCATTCATTAAAAATTTTACAGTTCTTATTTCTCCTAAAAAAAGCATTGACAGAAAGAATTTTTTTAGAAGGTTTTTTAGAAGATGAAGACATGGGATATTTTCTATCAAACTATTATTCAAACCGGTTTAGTAAAATCTAAAGATAAAATTGTTCTTGCTGTTTCCGGCGGACAAGATTCTATTTGTATGCTTCATCTGTTTTGGCGTTTGGCAAAAAAAATGCAGATAGAACTGTTGACGGTAAACTTTAATCATAATTTAAGAAAAGAGTCCGTTAAAGAAGCCCAAATAGTTAAAAATTTGTCAAACAAACTTGGAATTGATTGCGTTTTGGAAAACATCAACGTAAAAGAATATTCTAAAAAAGAATCTATATCTATTGAAGCAGCTGGACGAAACTTAAGGTATTTGTCGCTTGAAAATATAGCTAAAAAATATAAATATAATAAAATTTCTGCTGCTCACAACGCCAATGATAATGCCGAGACTGTTCTAATGTGGCTTTTAAGGGGAAGCGGAAATTTCGCAGGGATACCTCAAGAGAGGAACATAGGTAAAAAGCTCAGTATTATAAGACCGTTGCTTCCTATTAAAAGGAAATTGATTGAAGATTATATAAGTACGCATAAATTGCCTTTCTGCACAGACAAATCCAACTTTTCTGATGTTTATACGCGCAACAAAATAAGACTCTCTATTATTCCTTTGTGTGAAAAGATAAATACTATGGCTGTTGAACATATCTTTAATTTAAGCCGTATACATGCTATAGAAAACGCTTATTTAGAAGAAATCACGCTTAAATGTTTGAAAAAATGCGTAAAATTTAGCAAAAGACAAATTTTGCTTGATTTAACAATGTTTTTGCAGTATAATAAATCGGTTCAATACAGAATTTTGAAGAATATTTTGCCTCAAAAAAAGTACAACTCTTATATCAATTTAATAATGTATAAAATTTTATCGTCAGATTTATCCATTTATAAGATATCGGACGATTGGAGTTTCTGTGTTAAGCCAAACAATAAAGCATATTTTATAAAGGATAAAGAAAATGACAGCTAAGCAACATAGCTATAATAATGTTGATGTTTTGATTTCGGCTGAAGATATTCGTAAAAAAGTTTTGGAAGTAGGAGCACAAATATCTAGGGATTATGAAGGAAAGAATGTTCTTATAATTGCAGTTTTGAACGGCAGCTTTATTTTCTGTGCAGATTTAGTGCGCAGTTTAGACTTAGAATGCAAAGTTGATTTTATTTCTGTTAGTTCTTACATAGGCACACAAACGCAGGGAAAGGTGAAAGTAGTTTCAGGCATCAAAGAAGATATTATTGGTAAAGATGTTGTCATAATTGAAGACATTGTTGACAGAGGTTTTACTTTAGATTTCTTGATAAAAGAAATATCTTTGAAAAAGCCTAAAAGCATAAAGACTTGCGTCTTTTTAGATAAGAAATGTGCTAGAGAAAAGGAAGTTGCAGTTGATTATAGTTGTTTTGAAATAGGAAATGATTTTGTGGTCGGCTATGGACTGGACTACAATGGATTTTTTAGACAGTTATCTTATGTTGGGAAAATAAAGGAGTAGGTTTAATGAAGAAAAAAAGCCCATGGCATATACTTTTTTGGATAACTCTTTTCATAATTATATTTATGCTTATGAATTCTGCAGGAAAAAAAGGTCTAGAGACAGACCTTGAATATTCT
>JAITKZ010000049.1 GCA_031278115.1 Endomicrobium sp. | reverse complement strand
CAGACAGTTTCAAACATTATAGACAATATTTCTTTGGCAATGCGCACGGCTTCAATAAGAATTGTTCCGATACCTGAAAAAGCGGTTGTGGGTATAGAAGTGCCTAATCCTGTAAGCGTAATTGTCGGCCTAAGGGGAATTTTAGAAAGCGTTTTATTTGAAAAGTCAAAATCTCTTCTTACTTTAGCTTTGGGTAAAACAACCGATGGAGCAGGCTATGTGGCTAATTTAGTTTCAATGCCTCATTTGCTAATTGCTGGAGCCACAGGTTCAGGTAAGAGCGTTGGGATTCATACCATAATACTTTCTATTTTATATAAAGCTCATCCAGATGAAGTGAAGTTTATGCTGATTGATCCTAAACGTGTTGAAATGCCTATATATAGGGACATTCCTCATTTGTACAATCCGTGTACTACGGCAGCAAATGCCGATATTATAACTAATCCAAGAGAAGCTGCTGCGGCTTTAAAGAAACTTGTTTTAGTAATGGAAGAAAGGTACACAAAATTTGCTAATGTAATGGTCAGAAATATTGAAGATTATAACAATAAAATGGCTGAAACTGGCGGGGAAAAAGAATTTTATATTGTTGTTATAATAGATGAACTTGCAGATTTAATGCTTGTAGCGCAGAGAGAAATAGAAGATTCCATACAACGCTTGGCTCAAATGGCAAGAGCTGTTGGTATACACTTGATACTTGCTACTCAAAGACCTTCTGTAAATGTTATAACAGGCATTATTAAAGCCAATTTTCCAGCAAGACTTTCATTCCAGACGACTTCTAAAGTTGACTCAAGGGTTATTCTGGATATGTTAGGAGCAGAATCGCTTATGGGAAAAGGCGATATGTTATTTTTGCCACCGGGTGAGGCAAGACCAGTTCGGTTACAAGGAGCTTTTGTTTCATTAAAAGAAGCGGAGAAAATAATTTCTTTTATAAGTAACCAGAATTTCCCAAGACTTTACGAAACCGTATCTGTTGAAGTTGAAGGAAAAGGAAGTTTTGACGCTGATAAAGAGAATAAAGATTTAATTCCCGCTCTGAAACTTATAAGCGAAAGAAGAAGAATATCTCAAGATTTGCTTAAAGCAAATTTCGGCGGATCGGCAAGAGCTACAAATATACTTAGCATTCTTGAGATAGAGGGTTTTATATCAAAACCTGAAGGTACTAATAAGTGGCAGATAAATTTTGATAAGATTTCAAAATATCTGGAAGCAAATAAAAATAATATATGATAGGAAATTTTTTAGTTGTGCTGGCAGCGAAATTTAGCTATATCGGACGGTTAATCTTAATTTTGACTTTTTTTTCATGCAATGGTATGGCTCAAGAATCAAATGGCATATTGTTTGATTTTTTTACAAAACTGGAGCAAAGCGAAAGAAAGATAAATACTATTAAAGCGGAATTTGTTCAAACTATTTTTTTTGAATCTACAGGCGAGAAACAAAAAATAGTCGGAACAGTTTTTTTGAAGAAACCCAGAAGTATACGTATAACTCAAATAACTCCTTATCAAGATCAAGAGCAAAGAATTTATATTGATGGAAAGACTATAACGATTTATACACCAAATGAAAGACAAGTTATTATTGACACTTGGAAAAATTCTATTGATAGAGATTTTTCTCTTGGGTATATCGTAAATTTTGGAAGCTCTTGGCGAGAGATGAAAAAGACAAACAATATAACTCTTAACGGTTACGATGATAATCGTGTTATAATTGAAATTCAGTCTTTAAAAAATAAGAGTTTTAACGCAAAAATATATATTACAAAAACAAACATGTTGCCGGATAAAGCTGTTATAAATTGTGAAGGGACAAAGATAGAAGTGGTATTTAAAAATTATATTGTTAACCCAGAGTTAGCTATAGGTACTTTCAACTTCAAGGCTCCAAACAATGTTGAAATAATAAAGCTATAGTAAAACCAAAATTGGGAGATACTATGAAAGAAATAGGTAAAACGCTTAAGGATAAGCGGGAACAAATGAATTTGTCGCTTTCTGATGTTCATAAAGCTACCAAAGTTCAAGAGAAGTATCTTGAGTTCAAGAGAAGTATCTTGTCGCAATAGAAGAGGGTGATTTAGATGCTTTTAAGGCTGATGTTTACTATAAAAGTTTTTTGAGATCTTACTCTAAATATCTCGGATTTGATCCGGAAGAATTTGTGGAATTATTTAACTCTCAAAAACAAGAAATAGAACGAACCTCTAAATCAGAAGAAGAGTCGTTTTGTGCTGTTGAGAAAAATACATTTAATACTAAGGAAGTATTTATTGTAGTTGTGGCAGTTATTGTGGTAGCATTGTTAATAATCTTTATATGTTTATATAGAAATATGTCAAAGATTACTCAGACTGTTGAATCTGATAATTTTAAACAAGTTGAATATGAAAGTCTTCAAAAACAAAAAATAGAAGATGATGTCGCGGTTATGGAACAAGACGAACCATACTCTGAAGAAAAAATTCCAGATGTTGAAGCCTCAATAAGACAAAATCTTGAGATTGAAGCCAAAGAAACAGTTTGGATAAAAGTAGACATTGACGGTAAAACTGTATATGAAGGAACGCTTCTAAAAGGCGACAAAAATGTGGGAAGCTGATAATTCATTTACTTTAAAACTCGGGTACGCTCCCGGCGTTAAGGTATTTTTTAACGGAGAATCCGTTGATGTAGTGTCTGGAACAGTCCAAGATATCAATACTATTGTTTTAAAGAAAAAGTAATAATAAAGGTTAGGAATTATGCAAAAAGTAGCAGTTGTAGCGTTAGGTTATCCAAAGGATACTGTTGAGGTTGAATATTTGCTTGGTATTTTTCACAGAAAAGTTTTTGAAATAACCAATAATATTGAAGTAATATAGCTGTAATACATACTTGTTCTTTTATAAAAACTGCATGCAGAATACAGAGTCTTCTTATTTACCTCCAACATATAAGCAAGAGCATTTTATCGGCAATGCGGAGACCCCTTGATACTATAAAAGGAAATAATATTAAATTCATTGTTGAGAATTGTTTGCAAAGAAACTCTGATGGTAAGTATAATATAACTGGAAGATGTTATTTCCAAACTCCTGAAATAGATGGACATGTTACACTTTTAAGTAATAATCCATTGAAATCCGGCGAGTTTTATGATGGTAAGATAACAGGCGTCAAAAGTTATAATATAAAAGTAATGATTGGAGAAATATAAATGAATTTGGCAAATAAGTTGACTATAGCTAGAATATGTTTAGTACCTTTTTTTATTTTATTTATGTCGTTAGGAGGTTTTTTTAACACAATTCTTGCTTTAATTGTTTTCTTCGTGGCATCAATCACAGATTTTTTTGACGGACATATAGCAAGAAAACAGAAAACTATAACGTCTTTAGGCATTTTTTTAGATCCTTTAGCTGACAAGTTATTAATATCTTCGGCATTTATATGTTTTGTAGATATACCATATCTTGGAATAGCAGCGTGGATGGTTATAGCGATAATATCTAGGGAATTTTTAATAACGGGACTTCGTTCAATTGCAGCGTATAAAAATGTAATTATACCTGCAGATAAGTCAGGTAAATTTAAAACTACATTGCAAATTGTGGTTATTATAACTACGTTGATAATCATAATAATTAATGAGGCATTTGCTAAATATGAAGGTATTCCGATTGATTTTTTTAAATTTTATAATATCGGAGCATATTCCTATGTGATTGTGGCAATAGAAAAAATTCCATATTGGTTTACTTTTTGTGCTGCTATATTTACAATTTTTTCTGGTGCAAATTATGTGTTCAAATATAAAAATTTATTAGTTTTGAAATAATGAATAAAATAATAATTTTCTTTTCTTCGGTAGCTTATTTAGGGTATATTAAGCGTGCTCCAGGAACTTTTGGCAGCTTAGCAGGTATTCTGTTTTGGATATTTCTTATGCCGGAAAGTCCTTTAGTTCAACTATGTTCTCTAGTTGCGATATTTTTTATTTCTCTTTTCTTTTCTTCGTTGGCAGAGGATATTTACAAAACAAAAGACGATCATAGAATAGTTATTGATGAAGTTGCAGGTATGTGGTTTTCTTTGGCTTTGTTGCCGAAAAATTTCTTATTTTTTCTTTTAGGATTTTTATTGTTTAGGTTATTGGATATAAAAAAACCTTGGATAATAAAATCAGTTCAAGATCTTAAAGTCGGTTTTGGCATTACAATAGATGATGTTATAGCTGGAATATTTGCAAACTTTATACTTCAAATTGTAAATTTTGCTTTACTAAAATAACTAAATAGGATAAAAATGATTAAAGTAAAAAAAGTAAAAACTGGAGTTATTGACGAAAATTGTTATCTGGTTTACGACGCAGATACCAAATATGTGGCTATCATAGATCCCGGAGAAAATGCCGATCAGATTATCAATGTCATAGAATCAGAAAATTTGCATCCAGAGATTCTTATTAACACGCATGGACATTACGATCATGTTATAGCAGACGATAAAATTCGTTTAAAGTATAAAGTGCTGCTAGCAGTTCACAAAGATGATGTTGAGATGCTTGCAAACTCTGAGAAAAATTATTCTTTTATTGGCGGGATTCCAGTAAGTATTAAAGAGCCTGAAATTTTACTTGAAGACAATCAAGAGGTAAAATTATCTTTTATTACATTTAAAGTTTTGAGTACTCCCGGTCATTCAAAAGGCAGCGTATGCTTATTATTTGGGTCATATTTATTTACAGGCGACACTCTTTTTGCAGGCGCCATAGGGAGAACTGATTTATGGGGTGGAAATAGCGAAGAACTTTTAAAATCGCTTGAAAAACTAAAAAAGTTGGATCCTTATATTACAGTTTGTCCTGGACACGGAAGTATGACTACAATTGCCAATGAGCTTAGACATAATCCATTTTTAAAACCTGAGCATATCGGATAGATGTTCTTCTTACCTACCTGATAAACTCAGATTTAAAAAGTCAATAATTTCCATTACCATAAATTAATAATTCCTCTCTGACCACAACATCCATGCCCATTAATTAAAGCTCCAAAACTAAGTCTAAAAAGCGTAATAAAACTGTAACAGCTATAAGAATTTCACTAAATTATTATTAGCGAAACTAGCTGTTATATCCTCAGTTATGGCAATCCACTGACTTATTTGAGCTTTAGAAGTTAAATTTGATGCACAAATTGCATAACTTCCAGTAACTGCAGAAAGCAACAAACTAAGACACAAAATAACACTGAAAATTTTTTAATATATAAAAACATTTTTTATATTGATGGATAATTTAAAAAAAGTACTTATTTGGAATATATATTAACTAAATATTTTTTAATAAGTAAGTAAGTTTTGTATAGCAGCATTTTTATCTTTGGAATAATAGATTTATATATAAAGAAGGACTAATATATGTAGTAAAAATCTAATAAATAAGTAAAAAGGGGTATTATGTTTTCTGAAAGATTGGTTAAGTGAGGCAAAGAAAGTCAAGAATTTTTTGAAAAGGCAAAAGATAATAGCGTAATTTTAGATTTGGTTATATCGTATGGTTGTGCAAGTCAGACGGGAGAAGGATTTGAAGAGCTTATCAATACAATCAATAGCGAAAGCATCAAAAGAAAAGTAAAAAAAAGTAATTATAACAGACAC
>JAITKZ010000066.1 GCA_031278115.1 Endomicrobium sp. | reverse complement strand
GAAAACAGTTCGCTCAATTTTTTACTCCAAAACCTATCGCACAGTTTATGAACGAATGGGTTTTAGGGAATAAAGATTTGAAAAATGTATTAGAGCCTGCTATGGGGCTTGGCATATTTTCAAAGGAGTTATTGTCGCATAAGCCTGACATCAATATAAAATCTTTTGAGGTTGATAAAAACATTTATGAAATAGCGTCAAAACATTTATGAAATAGCATCAAAACATTTTTCAAAAAATAAAAGTGTTAATATTATTTTGCAAGATTATATGTATAACGATTGGAAAAACAAATATGACGGGATTGTTTGTAATCCGCCGTATTTTAAGTTCCACGACTATGACAATAAAAACATTCTTAAAGAAATGGAAGTCAAGCTTAGTTGTAAATTAAACGGTTTTACAAATTTATACACGCTGTTCTTGTTAAAATCAATACATCAATTAAATCCTAACGGAAGGCTTGCATATATTGTTCCTTCTGAATTTCTAAATTCGGATTACGGCAAGTTGGTAAAAACGCATTTACTAAAAACAAAAACATTGAGACACATAATAGTTGTAAATTTTGAAGAGAATGTTTTTGACGACGCTTTAACAACGGCTTCAATTATCTTGTGTGCTAATGACGGAATAACCGATAAAGTTAAATTTACAGAAGTCAAAAATATAAATGACTTGGATAGGATAAAGAAAATTATTTTTTCTTATCCTAATATACAAAAAGAACATACATATTCGTTTGACGAATTAGACCCGTCCGTAAAATGGAAATTTTATTATCAAAAACAAAACAGTTCTAATTATAGAAATTTAGTTCCATTTACAAAATATGCAAAAGTTATGCGTGGAATTGCTACTGGAGCAAATGAATATTTCACTTTTAATTTATCAAAAGCAAAACAGTATTCTATAAATGAAAAACATTTGCTTCCTTGTATGTGTAAGTCAATGAATGTTAAGCAGCCTTTTTTTATGAAGTCCGATTTTGAAAAACTTAAACAACAAGATAAAGATATTTTCTTGTTGAATGCCACAAATTCTGACGACAGTAATGTGGTTAAATACTTGAAATTAGGGCAGGAGCAAGGAATAGACAAAAGATATTTAACGGCAAGCAGAAACCCTTGGTATTCATTAGAAAACCGTTCGCCTGCTCCGATATGGGTATCGGTTTTTAACAGAGCAGGGTTAAAGTTTGTTAGGAACGAAGCAAATATATATAATTTGACAACATTTCATTGTATTTATCCTACTCGGAATAATTTGTTTTCGCATACAGATATTGATTTGTTGTTTGCCTATCTCTTAACCGATACTGCTAAACAGATATTTGTTGATAATAGCAGGGAATATGGCAATGGGCTTCAGAAATTTGAGCCTAATGATATAAATTCAAGCAAGATGTTAGACATTTCCTTGCTTAACAAAAAAAATAAAAATGAAGTTCTTGAATTATATCAAGAATATAAAAAGACACAAGAGCAATGTTTAGCTGATATGATAAATAATATTTTGATAAATAATTACAAAATATAATAAATATAATATAAATAAAGATATATATGATGAAGTCTATGAAGAACAAAAAATTACTTTTTACAAAAGGTCACATTTCAAAAATTGGAGTTAAAAATCCTAACCTCGATGGAATGTCAGCTGCTCTGCCTAAACAAAAAATACTCTCGCCATATGACGTGTTTAATAAATGTATTAGTAGGGCTAAAAATTTAATTGCGTGTAAACAATGTAAAGATAAAAAAGAAAATGTAGGTGATTTTTATAGAGCTGCAGTAGTCTTATCAATATCTGCATTGGATGCATTTATTCGCACAACAATTACAACTCGTATAAAAGATATAGTATTAGATAAAAAAACGTCGGAGATGAGCTATATAAATATCTTGAAAAACTTTTGCCACATAAAGAACTTTTTAATGCTGCAAGACAAAATAATTTTTTACAAAAAATAGAAAATGTTTTAAAAAAAGATTTTGAAATACAATCCTTTCAAGGTGAAGAGAAAATATCTACGTTTCTTAAAATGATAGGGCATAATGATATTTTCTCTAATGTTTCAAAAAAAATAAACAAAAATGAGGGAAATTTAATAAAACAACTTAACGATTATACAAAACGGCGTCATACCATAGCTCATAGGGGTGATTATGACCTTAATCAAAATCCTATAGTTGAAATCCAAATTGATTACCGCTATGCAAGTTCTTGTGTTAAATTTGTAGAAGAAATAACCAAAGCTATAAATGAAATAATAAATAAGGAGTAATCCAAATGAATGCTTTTATAATATATTATAACTTATCTCAACCCGGTAGCAATTATGAGAAACTTACAAGCAGAATACAAACATATAAAGGCTGGGCTCGATTAGGAAATTTTTCTTACCTTGTCTTAACAGAGAAAAATCACGCAGAAGTCAGAGATACTTTAGCAAAAGTATTATACAAAGACGACAGTCTTTTTGTAGGTAAGATTTCTGCGCCAGCTGCTTGGTTTAATTTAAATTCACAAGTTGGTAATTGGATTTTGTCAAATTTAAAATAGTGATTAGTTTGTTTGATTTATTTAACGATTTTGAGTATATAAATTTGAAAAAGATATATAACTATAAGGGTTTGGAAATATGCTTAAATTTATAAAGATTATCATCTGTGGCGTGTTATTAAGTGGTTGTGCTACTACACCTATAGTATTCAAAAAGTAGATAAAGATGCCGCGTTAGTTGCCTATCCAGCTCACAAAGAATATGGATACCCTAAGTATGAGAAATTGTATTATGTGGAAGATAATAAATTGAATAACTATGCTGATGGCGATGAAATAAAAGGATATAGCATAGAAAAAACGAATGATATGACATATTCATATATTAATCTGGTAGGATATCAGCATACAGTGAGTTATGGACAATTAATTAAAAACTGATATTCTCAAAATTGAAAAATATACAAAATTCAGCGAATTTTAATAAGAACGGCTTGGAAAACGACATTTTTCTATTTCGGGTATATAGTATTTTGGGGTTTGAAATGCTAAAATAGTAAAAAGAGAGCTTTTCTTGATAAGCTCACCAACTTTGCTTATATTTTTACCCTTTAGCAAATATGAGCAAGAAGAACAATAATAGCTAAAATCATGATTTATCAACATTTTATCTCTTTCTATTTAAAGGTTATTGTAGCGTACTTTTTTTAGCAAGCATTGCACAGCGCCAGCCATACCTAAATTTCCTCCTTGTTGCGAGACTATAATGTTGCAAGTCTTAACCGCATACGCTCTATTTTTAACTTCTTTTTGTATGGTTGGCATAAAATACTTGCTTGACTTGCTCATCCCGCCGCCAAGAACTATAGTGTCAGGGTTCAAAATATTTATAATGTCCCCTGAGTTTATCGGATGGGAACCTTCAGCAAAAATCTTATATTTATTCCACTAAAAAGCTCTAATCTTAACAATTTACTTTAATTTTGCTTCCCTATAATCTCTTTTTTCAAAATCTTTCTCCGACGATAACCCTATTTTTTCTTGTTCAAAAAAACGTCATTTTTAGGCTATTTTTTCAAGAAATTCTCAAAAAAGGTTCCCCTTTTTGGTTTTTTTCACTCACAAAACCCTTCATTTT
>JAITKZ010000052.1 GCA_031278115.1 Endomicrobium sp. | reverse complement strand
AATTTTTTATCTTACAACAAAATAAAAGGAGCGATTTTATGACTAAAAGAAGAGTTTTTTACAGTTTTCATTATGAGAAAGATGTTATGCGAGCCTCGCAAATAAGAAATATCGGAGTTATAGAAGGAAATACTCCTGTTTCCGACAATGATTGGGAAACCGTTAAGAGAGGCGGTGATATAGCAATAAAAAGATGGATTGACGATAATATGTCTGGTTGCTCTTGTCTCGTTGTGCTTATAGGCGAAAATACTGCTGAAAGAAAATGGGTTAGGTATGAGATAGAGAGAGCGTGGCAATGATGGCAAAGGAGTTCTCGGCATTTATATTCATAATATTAAATGCGCTCGTGATGTGAGAGATGGTGGTTCTGGTCTCTGTTATCAAGGAAATAACCCTTTTGATTATTTTACTTTGAAAAATAACGGACAAAAACTCTCTTATTATGTTCGTTGTTTCAATCCAAAATCATACAACACTTATAATGATATATCTAACAGTTTAGAAAATTTAGTTAACGAAGCAATTGCGAATAGACAGAACATATAAAAACAAGCCCGTTTGATTGTGGGCGGTCGGAGGTGCTTGCACCCGATATGCAGGGCGGGGTGTCAAAATAATAGATGAGATGCAGATTATTTTTGATTATTTAATCAAACTACAAAGGACGCTGGATTGCCACAATCCTGTTGGTTTCACAATAACTTACTTATTCTGACTTCTCATCAATAAAGTTGCTAATTTGATACACTGTTTCCTCATAAGCCAGCCAAGCATAAAATGTATAAATCGGCTTTTGCTGTTTGTTTTCCAAAAATAGACGAAGACAACGGGGCAGAAGAATTAAACGGTTAAATTCTGAAATTGCGGGTATTGAAAGTTTATTTGACAACACGGAAAGCATAAATGTTAAGGAATGTTGGAGTTTTGCGAAATTTGTCTTAAATAATACTGATAAGATTTGAGAAGTTGGCGATTTGAATACTCGGCACAGATTGCAGGGTTTATTTTGAAAAAAATTTAATTAAACCCCTAAAAAATCCTTATCTATTAAGCCTTTTTCAAAGTAAGACGCTCAAAAACAATGTATGGGGTGGCTGACGGGACTTGAACCCGCAACCTTCGGCTCCACAAACCGACGCTCTAACCAATTGAGCTACAACCACCACAAATAAACGTCTCCGGCGTGAGTTGAACACGCAACCTACTGCTTAGAAGGCAGTTGCTCTATCCAATTGAGCTACGGAGACATCAATTAAGATATCTATTTAATGAGGAATATTATAGCAAAGACATTATGATTACGTCAATAATAACCTATAAATTTTGAGTTTATATGAGATAAAAAGATAATTTTATGAGCTGCGTATTAATAAGTATGCTAAATTTGCAGCTAAAATTACTCCTAAAAAAATGAAGCGGTTTTTACATTTAAGATTTGTTGAGCAAAACAAAAAAAGGAAGTAAAACAACAACTCAATTATTGTAGGTTTTTCAAAGTTTATAACAGCGTATTTTATATTAGCCATAATATTTGTTATAGATAAAATAAAATTCAAAATTATTGATAAAATTACAGAAACAAGCACAGCTGCATATTTTAAAATAAAAGTTAAAACATAGAAAGAAACTCCTAAACACAGAATAATTCCTACTAACGGCACAACTATAATATTTGTTAGAAAAGAAATTATTGAAACTTTGCCAAAATAATACATACATATAGGGATTAAAACTACCTGTACAGCTAATGTGACAGATAGCACGCCGAAGAAAAAACGAAGTATGAAATTTTTCACATTTTCAAATATGCCGAAAATATCTTTATAAAAACGTACTATTCCTATTGTTGATCCATAAGACATTTGAAATGAAGCAGTAAACAATTGTTGCGGTTCAAAAATAAGGATAACCAAAGCTGATAAAGCCAAAGAGTTATAAATTAGTGGTTCTCTATCTAAAACAAAAGATAAAAATATACACGAAAGCATTATTGCAGCTCTTAACGCTGGTGGATTAGCCCCTGTCATAATCACATAAAAGAATATTATTGGAATACTCAAAATGGAAGCTTTCTTTAAAGATAATCCTGTAAGTTTTAGAATAAAAAGAGTTATTGCGCTTATAAAGCTTACATGTAATCCGCTAACAACTAATATATGCATTACTCCAGAACTTATAAAGTCATTTTTAACACTTTGTGTTAAACAACTTTTGTCGCCAAGTATTAACGATTTTAAAATATCTGCATATGGCTTTTTAAAATAAGCGTTAAATTTATTGGATATGTCTTGCGAAACATTTAAGGCAATTTTTTTAATAGGGTTTGGTTTTGATTCAATATATTCAAAAGAATAGACATCACAAACAACATAAATGTTATTTCTTGCAAGATATTTTTGATAGTCAAAAGAATCAGATGATTTTGGTCTTTTTAATTTTCCCTCTACGTTTATTATATCGCCGTAAGATACGGAATACCCTCCGGGTGAATTTACAATAATTTTCTCGCCAATAACATTCCCATTTACATTATAAGTTTCCAATAGAAATCGTTTTCTATTTTTAAAGACGTAAGGCTCTGATAAGACCTTCCCCTCTATTGAAACTATGTTGTTATTTTCGGCAAGCATATAAAGATTGCTTTGATTTTCATATGAAAAATATCCGAAAAAATCTGCAGAGATTATTATTAAAGCATAGATTAAAAAAGCAGTTATAATCGGTCTTTTTCGCAGTAACTTAGGTATCCAGTCCATAGTGGCCTTAATTATACTAAAATTGATATAATTCCTTTGACATGAAAAATAAAACTGTTTCTTCCATCGGCGAGTTTGGACTTATAGAAATAATAAAAAGTAAATCCACCAGACTTAACAATAATAAAAACATTGTTGCGGAAATCGGCGATGATTGCTTTTGCTTTAATTCAGAAAGTAATACCATTTGTATTACAAAAGATATGCTTGTAGAAGACGTTCATTTTAAAAAAAATTGGATAACTGCCAAAGATCTTGGACAAAAAGCAATTGAAGTTAATGTAAGCGATATTGCCGCTATGGGCAATGTAAAACCAGAATACGCTTTTATAGGGCTGGGAATTCCAGCTGATACCCCTAAAAAGTTTATTGCAGATTTAGCTAATGGATTTAAGGCAGTTTGCAATAAATACAAAATGACAGTCGCTGGTGGTGATACGGTAAAAGCTGACAAAATAATAATATCAGTTACTGTTGTAGGAATAACAAAAGACAAGATAGTAAAAAGAAACGAAGCAAAATCAGGAAATTTAATTGGCGTAACCAATACTTTCGGTGATGCAGAAGCTGGAATTGCATTGCTTTATAAACATGGAATAAAATATAAATATTCAAAAGAAGCGCGTTTACTGATAGCTAAACAAAATAATCCAATGGCAAGACTTAACGAGGCACAAAAAATTGCAAAATATTTAACGTCTTTAGCAGATGCTTCCGACGGACTTTATATCTCAATCGGACTTCTTACAAAAGACTCTGATGTTGGAGCAGATATTTATACTGATAAAGTTCCACTATCCGCAGACATCAAAAAAGTTTTTAGAGACGAAAATAGATGCTTAAATTTTGCCCTTTTTGGCGGCGAAGATTATGAGCTTGTATTTACCGTTCCAAAATCTAAAGCCAAAATAGTACAAAAATTTGTTCCGCAAATTACATATATTGGCGAGATAAATTCATCAAAAAAGGTAAGATACTTTCACAATGGCAAAGAACAAAAAATTAAATACTTGGGATTTAAACATTTCTAAAAAAAATGTTTTCATAACAAAAACCCCTCAAGAAACAAGAAATTTAGGTATGGCTTTTGCAGCATTATTAAAAGGTGGAGATATTATATTTTTAAAAGGCAATTTAGGCAGCGGCAAAACAACATTTACGCAAGGCGTTGTAAAAGCGTTTGGCAATAAAGACTTTGCCAGAAGCTCAAGTTTTATGCTTGTAAACGAATATAAAATTCCAAACAATTTAAAACTTTTTCATTTGGATCTGTACAGACTGGAACAGTCTAGCGTATGGGATATAGGCATAGAAGAATATATTTATAGTAATAATATTTCGCTTATAGAATGGGCAGACAGACTTATTGGTGCTGAAAAAGACAATCACTGGAATGTTGAAATTGAAAATCTTGCTGCTGGAAGAAGAATTACAATAGAAAATACTAAAAGATATAGGGTCATAGATGAAAATTTTAGCTGTTGAAACTTCAGGCAAAGCATTTAGCGCAGCGTTAAATGAAAACAGCGTTACCATAGCATCATATTATTATGAATACGGACACATACATTCCGAAATAATTATTCCCATTGTAGAAAGACTGTTAAAAGATACAAATATTTCCATTGAAAGCATAGATAAATTTGCCGTATCTGCAGGTCCTGGAAGTTTTACTGGAATAAGAGTAGGTATGACGGCAATCAAAACATTCGCACAAATATTGAATAAGCCCACAACAGCCGTAGACTCTCTAACGATTTTGGAAAATTCCGTTATTGAAATAAAAGGAGTAAAAATAGTAGCAGCTATAGACGCGTTAAGGAATGAGGTTTATGTTAAACAAAAAAATGAAGTTATTATTAAAAACATAGATTTATTTATAAAAGATTCAAAAAAGTACAAAAATAAAATTCTGGTAATAGGAAATGCATCAGAAATATACAGAGAAAAATTTGTAAAGAGTTTTGGAGAATACAGCGTTTCCCTGCCTCATATAATGAATATGCCCAAAGCCGAAGTTTTGGCTTCTTTGGCATGCAATCTGCCAAATTCAACTTATACAGATATAAAACCCCTTTACATACGCCGCTCTTGGGCAGAAGAAATAAAGAAAAAGTAGAAGACCTTATCTTCAAGCCGTTTACTTTGATTAAATTTTTATGCTTATACTATTTTTTCTTCCTTGAAACTTTTTTAGATGTCTTTCTAATAATCTTTTTAGAGCCTGTTTTTTTAACTTTTTTAACAATTTTTTTGGCAAACTTTGATTTAACAATTTTCTTTTTCTTTAGTTCAGGTGTTTTTATTTGCTCATTCGCATTTATATTTATAATTTTAGCTTCACGCCATACACTTTCAAGATTATAAGATGCCCTTACTTGTGGAGACATAACGTGAACAACTAATCCTCCGTAATCTATAACTCTCCAAGTAGAAGAAGATATGCCTTCCCTCCTAACTGGAATTATAGCATCTTCATATTTAAAAGTCTTTTCAATATCTCCAGAAATCGCGTTTATTTGCGGGGTGGACTCTGCTGTCGTTACTACAAAATAATTTGCTATTGTTGTTAAATCTTTGACATCTAAAATAACTGTGTTTATAGCTTTTTTATCGTCTGCTATTTTAGCGGCTTTCCCTGCCAATTTTAAAAAATCAATGTTTACCATTAGCATCCCTTTTTTTATCAAGACTATCATAAATCTTGCAATCTTTTCCGATAAACACATTTATGTCAGCATAAACACTTGAATTATAAGAAACTATTATCTTCCCTGTGCCTAAAATCTCAGCTATTTTTAATGCCTGTGTAAAATTTCCTCTATAATCCTTTATTAGAGTTGTGTCGTACACAATAGGGAAACTCCCCCAATCTAAAACGTCAAATTTATTTGCCCTTAAAAGCCATGTTATTTTTTCAGCCATACGAGGCTGCTTTGAAGCATTTTTTATATCAATTATAACATTCTTTTTATTTATATCTGTATCCTTATAATATATTTTATCCAAGAATTCGTCAATATCTTGTTTATTGGGTTCAATTCGTATTCTTCCATGTTTTACAGGCATGTCACAAAACATAACTATAGGTTTCTGTTTCTTTATTCTAAGAGTCAGTGTAATTAACGATATTTTAGGAATATTCGTATTTATATATTTATAATTTTTTTGAATTTTAAAAAATCTATAAGGAACTAAATATAAAATTCGCTCTATTGTTTCTAAACAATTCAACAACTCCAAATCTTTATTTTCAAACTCATTTACAGCTAATAGAGATTTAATGTTTTTATCGCTACCAAACATATCGTTAAACGTTTTAAAGCTCATATTAATATAAAAATCTGATGAAGCAGCATTACCAATAATTTCATACAAATCCAAATAAAATTTATCTATGGCACTGCTTAAACCTTTTTTTGAATTCTCATAAAATAGAGTTTTTAAACTTCTCGCTCTTTCCTTTTTCTTAAAGACAACAGCTTCACTATTCACACTTAAAACTTTTAATAATTTGTTTTTAGAGTCGTATATAATTTGATATGAATCAAAACGGTCCGCAAACACAACATCTGAATCATACAACAAAACTGAAAAAGAGAATCTGCCATTATCTTTAATTTTTCTAAATACTACATCGCGTTTGTATATGTAGATATATACCGCATATACTGTAACAAAAACAGCCAAAAATAAACAAATGCTAATAACTTTTATTTTACTAGTTCTTTTTAACGTTTGAAACATACCAATTCCACGTATCTATAGTTTGAGGACAAAGCCAACCACTACTGCGGATAACATAGGCTATCTTCTGCACAAGCACCTCAAAAAAAGCCTTGTTTAAATCTTCTTTTGCCAATTCCCTTAAAGCTCCAGCATGTTTCCATTTTCTGTCATGCGAAATAGAATCCGACACAAAAATTAAGCGTTCCAAAATGCTCATATTTTCTCTACCAAGCGTATGATTTTTTATAGCTTTTAAAACAGACTCGTCTTTTATTTTAAAACGTTCCCTCGCAATTATTTCGCCAGCAAATGAATGAAGAAGATGCGGATAATTAACCGATATTTCTTTAAAAATATTTAAAAGTTTTTTACGATTTTTAAAGAATTTTACTAATTCTTTGTCTGTCATAGATTTTGCGCAATCATGCAAAAGTCCTGCAAGCCATGCCTTTAGAGCATTAACACCATTTTTTTCTGCAAGCGAAACTGCAAGATTTGCAACATTGTAAGAGTGTTTTAAGCGTTTGGGGTTTAGATGCAAAGATGAATATTCAAATATCTCTTCATCAATATCTGTGTTCATTTGTAGAGCATCCGCTTAACAATATAACTATAAACCTTTTTATCTAGGAGCAACTCGGATTTTTTAGAGCCTTCTTTTATCATTTGTCTTATTTCAGTAGATGAAATATCTTCAGTTTCATTTTGAACAACTATACATCTGTCCAAATATTTTGTGTCTTTTTTTATTTTTATGCCAGGTCTTTTAACAACCATAAACCTATAACGGCTTACTAAATAATCTATATTTTCCCATGTAGGCAATTCTAAAAGAGAATCTGAACCTATAATCATATATATTTCATCTTCTGGATACAAACTTTGAAAATAATCTAACGTTTGGTATGAATAAATTACTTTCTTTTTTAAAACTTCATACAAACTTATTTCAATTTGCGGTAAGCCTTCGGTAGCAAGCTTCAACATTGCAATTCTGTCATCAATATTTGCATACTGTTTACTTTTATGTGGAGGAGTATAGGCTATGACAAAAATAACTTTCTTGAAGTCGCAAGACTCTAAAGCAAATTTTACAAGCTGAATGTGCGATTTATGGACAGGATCAAAAGAACCGCCCAAAATGGCTATTTTGCTCATTTATACTTCCTATATTTTTTGCTTCTATCCAACCAGAAACGTTCTCATCTTTTGAATGCACAGTTATATTTATCCAATTTTCGCTTTCTGAAATTATATTAACAACTTTTCCTTCGGAAAGTCTAAAAATCTCTGGGTTATTTTCTCTTGGACCACTCCTTATAATTGATGATGACAATACAACAGCTTTTTTAACTGAAAATTCATCACAGCTTTTTAAAACAAAAAGTGGCAGGCATATAATCAAAAAAAATATAAATAAGATAACAATTCTTTTAACAGGCAAATTTCTTTTTAAAAGGAATAAAGAAAAAGATAATAAAAATAAAATTATAAAAATTGATAAAGCTATTGTTATTTCATTTAAAGAAAAATGTTTCAAAAGAATGTCTTGAATATTTTGTTCTCTTTTTTGTCCTGCCTCAATGTACAAAAACTGCCTGTTTTCTTTTATATCTTTATCCCTAGGAGCAAGCTTTGAAGCTTTTTCTATGTTTAATATTGCTTTGCCAAGATTGCCAGCTCTGTAATATGCGTTTGAGAGATTGTAATAAAAATAAGGATCTTCTACTTCTTCTATTTGTATAAGACTTTCGTATATTTCAATGGTCTTGAGAAAATCTCCTTTTTTAAAGCTGCTTTCGGCATTATCTATCTGAGTTTGATGTATATTTTTGGCAAAACAAATGCCAAAACTCAAACAAACAGTAAAAATCAATATAAATTTTCTCATATTTATTTCCTAAAGATACGTGTGAACCACAACAAATTTTTATCATTTTCCGTTCAAAATAACAATAAAAAGCGCCGGCAAAAACCTCTACCGACACTTCTTTTTTAAAGTGATGTATATTATACTAAATCTTTACAAGCCTTCCATACTTGAAAGTTCCATTTGTTTCAAGAAATCTTTATTAGACTTTGAATTTAAAAGCCTTTTTCTTAATTCTTCCATAACTTCTATAGAATTCATTGAATTCATCCATTTTCTCAGTATCCACATTTTATTTTTTTCATCTTCATTTAAAAGAAGCTCCTCTTTTCTGGTCCCTGAACGCAAGAGATCTATAGCAGGAAACACTCTTCTATCGGCAAGCTTTCTGTCAAGATAAATTTCACAATTACCAGTACCTTTAAATTCTTCAAATATAACATCGTCCATTCGGCTACCAGTTTCAACAAGAGCAGTACCTATTATCGTTAAGCTGCCGCCTTCTTCAATGTTTCTTGCCGCACCAAAAAATCTTTTTGGTCTCTGCAAAGCATTTGAGTCTAATCCTCCTGAAAGAACTCTTCCGCTTGAAGGCATAGCTGTATTATAAGCTCTAGCAAGCCTGGTAATAGAATCCAAAAGAACCACAATATCTTTGCCGTTTTCAACCATTCTTTTGGCTTTTTCTATAACCATCTCAGAAACCTGTATGTGCCTGTCTGATGGCTCGTCAAAAGTTGAAGAGATAACCTCGCCCTTTACAGAGCGTTGCATGTCGGTAACTTCTTCAGGTCTCTCGTCTATAAGCAACACCATAAGCACTATATCTGGATTATTTTCAGTAATTGCATTTGCTATTTTCTGCAAGAGTACAGTTTTGCCACTCCTTGGGGCGGCATTAACAAGCACTCTCTGACCTTTTCCTATGGGTATTAGTATGTCAATAACTCTTGTGGACACTTCTTCTTTTTTTGTCTCAAGAACAATCTTCTCATTAGGATATAAAGGTGTCAAATTATCAAATAAAGTTCTGTCTCTTATACCTTCCAAGTTCTCCTGTCCGTTGATTGATTTAACTTGAAGCAAAGCAAAATACCTTTCCGACTGAGCCTGTGGAGGTCGAACATATCCAGCTACAGTATCGCCTTTTCTTAAAGCAAATTTCTTTATCTGAGATGGAGAAATATAAATATCATCCGGACCTGGCAGATAGTTATAGTCTGGAGATCTCAAAAATCCAAATCCATCAGGTAAAATTTCTAAAACGCCTTCATCATAAACTAGTTTATTCTCTTTTGACTGTACCTCAAAAATTTTAGCTATCAATTCCTGTTTTCTTAAACCTGCAACACCGTCAAGGTTAAGCTTTTTTGCCGTCTCTATCAGCTCTGTCATTGTTAGTTTAGACAAAACTGACATGTTCCTAGATTTATCTTTTTCCATTAACTCGCCCCCTCGGAGTCCAAAACACTATACAACAAATTAATTAAAAGAGAATTATAAAAAATTTTTAAAGAATAGCGTAGTTTGAGTTCCATTACCTACCACTGATTTGATTTATTTCGCTTGTTTTTTGGCTTGTGTAAAAAGATATTAGTACGATAACAACGTGATGGAATACTATCATTATTTAAAATTAGATGTCAATAATCCATATATGTTTTCTATTTTTTTTTTCAGAGATCTTTTAGAACCCGAGTTATCTACTACAAAATCGGAAAGTTTAATTTTTTCTTCCATAGGCATTTGGGAAGCTATTCTTTTTTTTATTTCATCATCGTTTAATCCGTCGCGATGCGCCAAACGTTCAGCTTGAATATCATAAGGAATCTTAATCGTAACAATTTTATCGCAAACTTTGTCTAAGCCTGTTTCAAAAAGAAGAGGAGCATTAACAACTATAACTTTTTTCCCCGCAATTTCTTTTGAAATGATTTCGTTTATACGAGAAATTATACGAGCATGAAGAATTTCATCAACTTTCAACTTAGAACTGACATCGGAAAAAATTATGTCAGCAAGCTTTTTCCTGTTTAGAGTCCCCTCTAAAGATAAAATATCGTATCCAAAAACATTTGCAATTTCTTGCAAAGCTGGTTTGTTTTTGCAAGTAAGTTCTTTTGCAACAGCATCCGCATCTATGCAAAAGGCACCTAACTCCTCAAAATATTTAGCACTTTCGCTTTTGCCAGATGCTATGCCGCCTGTCAAACCTATTATCATATCTTTTTCATCTCCCCCCAATTATATCCAATTTTGACATCAACAAGTAGTGGAACATCTAATTTAACCGCATTTTCCATCTTATCTTTTATAACTGAGATTATAGCTTCCTTCTCCTCAAGAGGAACCTCAAGAAGAAGATCATCGTGAACCTGCAAAATCATTAAAGATTTATAACCTTTAATTTTAACTTCATTATATATATCTATCATTGCAATTTTTATTATATCTGCAGAACTGCCTTGAATGGGAGTATTTAATGTCATTCTTTCGCCAGCATTTCTTACCTGAACATTAGATGAATGAAACTCCGATATATATCTTACTCTCCCTGTAATAGTAGTAACATATCCGTCGTTTAAAGCCTGCTCTACTATAAGTTTCATCCAAGTTTTTACACCTTTGTATTTTTCAAGGTATCCGTCAATATACTCTTTGGCTTTAGCAACAGGTATATTCAACTGTTTTGAAAGACCAAAAGGCGATATTCCGTAAACTATGCCAAAATTTATGGATTTTGCCGCGTTTCTTAAACTGTCAGGTAAAATCTCGGATTTTTCTATATTAAATATTTCCCTTGCTGTAGCGGCATGAATATCTACGCCTTCATTAAACGCGTCAATAAGTTTTTTATCTCTTGAAATATGAGCTAAAACCCTCAAGTCAATTTGGGAATAGTCGGCTGATACAAAAATTTTCCCTGATTCAGGAATAAATGCTTTTCTAAATTCCCTGCCATAAGTGGACTTTATAGGAATATTCTGCAGATTAGGATCTGTTGAAGACAATCTTCCCGTAGCTGTTACAGCTTGATTAAAAACTGTGTGTATTCTATCTCCAGAGTAAGCGCAATAATTATTTATAGGATCTATATATGTACTTTTTAATTTTTGAAGTTCTCTGTATTTTAAAACTTCTGAAGGAAATTCGTAAGATGAAAGTTCCAATAAAACGCTTTCATCCGTAGAATACCCCGTTTTCGTCTTTTTTATTACAGGAAGATTTAGTTTTTCAAACATTACGTGGGCAAGTTGCTTTGGCGAATTTATATTAAATTCTTTGTCTGACATCTTGTATATATTATTTTCAACATGCTTTAATTCGGAGACAATTCTTTCATTAAATGCTCTCAAGAAAGAAGCGTCTATCTTTATGCCTGCTATTTCCATTTCTGAAAGAATTTCAACCAAAGGCATTTCCATATTAAAGAAAAGGTTGGCAAGATTCTTTTCTTTTATTTGAGTTTCAAATATTTTGTAAAGAGCAAAATCTACAGCCGAAAATGAGTTTGCATATTTAGCAACATGTTCAATCGGCAAATCGGCAAAAGAAAAAATTTTTATGCCTTTTCCGTTAAAGTTTATACCGTCTAGTTCAAAGTTTAGATATTCCCTTGATAAATTTTCAATTTTGTGGGATTTTGCTGGATCCAAACAATAAGACGCAAGCATGGTGTCAAAATAAATATTATTTGGAATAACTTGCAACATTTTATATATATTTCTTTCTTGCTTTAAATCATGTCCGATTTTTTTTATTGCATTAGAAGTAAAAACAGGAGCAAATACTTTCATAAATTCATCTAACGATATCTGTATAAAGGTTAAATCGTTATGTCCTATCGGGAAATAAAAAGATTCTTTATTGACGCACACAGACACGCCGACAATCTTGGCTTTCAAAGAATCCGTATCAGACCCTATTGTCTTTAAAGAAAACTCACCCGCATCTTTTATGATACCCATAACTTCTAAAGCTCTTGCTGTAGAAGTTACTATCTCAAATTTTAAATTATCTTGCGAAAAGCCATTAAAATTAAGTTCTTTATTTTCAAAAATTCTATTTGTTTTATGTTCAATTTTTTGAGAATCTTTATTTTTACCAGAATATTTGTCCACAAGACTTTTAAATTCATACTTTTCAAAAAAAGAAACTGCTTTCTCTACATCCAAATCTTTGTTTTCAAAATTATTTAATTTGTAATCTAAAGGAACATTAAAATTAAGTTCTATCAACTTTTTGCTAAGCTCGGCATTATCTTTGCCCTGTTGCAACAATTTTCCAATATTGCCTTTTATTGAGCCTGCATTTTTCAATATATTCTTAAGGAATCCATATTCTTTTAGAAGCTTTACTGCCGTTTTCTCGCCTATTCCTTTTATGCCAGGCACATTATCAGTCGCGTCGCCAATCAAAGCAAAAATGTCAAGAAGTTGATTTGGCTTAACACCGTACTTTTCTTCAACCTTTTTTGTATCGTACATTATGTCTTTAGAGTCATTCCAAACTAAAACATTTTCATCTTCAGTCAGCTGCAACATATCTTTGTCACCTGTTACAATTACAGTTTGAACCGAGTTTTCTTTATTATGCTTTACTATGGTTGCTATTAAATCATCAGCTTCATAACCTTGAATTTCCACTTTAGAAATACTCAATGCGTCAACAGCTTCCCTTGCCAAAGGCATCTGGCTGATAAGAGCTTCATCCAAAGGTCTTCTGTTAGCTTTGTATTCTTTAAATATTTCATGCCTAAAATTTTTTGAAGGATAATCAAAACAAACCGCAATATAGTCAGGAGTGAAAATGCTTTTGATTTTAAGTAACAGCCTGATAAAACCATAAACAGCGTTAACTTGCTGATTATTTGATGTGGATAATGAAGGCAAAGCATGATAGGCTCTATGAATGTACGCATTGCCGTCTAAAATAAAAAATTTTTTCATAAATTGTCTATGTAATGCCCGGCGCTGACCGCCGCCTGAGCACCATCTGAAGCCGCTGTAACAACTTGTCTAAGATGTTTTTGTCTTATATCCCCACAGGCAAAAATTCCATCAGCACAAGTACGCATGTCTTCATCACTTATAATGTATCCATGTTCATCAAAATCTACCCCAGTAACAAACTGAGTGTTTGGAACAAGCCCTATAAACACAAAAATCCCGTCAACTTTCAAATATTTGTCCTGATTTGTTTCTAAATCTGTTATAACTACTTTTTCTATACGTTCTTCGCCAATAATTTCCTTTGGAAACGTATTATACATAACAGATATATTCGGATAAGATAGCATTCTTTCCTGTAAAATCTTTGTCGCTCTTAACTCGTTTCTTCTATGTAAAATAGTAACTTTCTTTGCGAATTTTGCTAAATATATAGATTCTTGTATTGCAGAGTCTCCACCACCTACAACCAAAACTTCTTTCTCTCCATAAAAAGGAGCATCACAAGTTGCACAAAAAGATACACCTCTGCCTATAAGTTTAGCTTCACCAGGAATATTCATTTCTTTTACATGGGTTCCTGCAGCTATAATAACAGTTTTTGACTCGTAAACAGAATTTGTAGTTACAACTTTTTTCCCGGAGCCATTTTTAATTTCCGTAACTTCGTCATAAACTATTTCTGCACCAAAATCTCTTGCTTGGGTTTCAAGCTTAACAGCCAAATCAAAACCATTGATACCTCCGTTAAATCCGGGGTAATTTTCAAGCAAGTCAGTTACAGTCATTTGACCACCGCAACCTTTTTTCTCTATAAGCAATGTTTTAAGTCTGGCTCTTGACGAATAAATTGCAGCAGACAATCCTGCTGGACCGCCGCCAACTATTACAACATCATATAACATAATTTTTCCTTTTTAATTCCTAAAGAGCGGAATCTATAAGTTTCTCTATGTCGCCTTTAGGTCTAAATCCAACTATTTTTTGCAAAACCTCGCCGTTTTTAAATAGTATTAGACACGGGATTGACGTTATTTGGAATTTTGTGGAAAAGGACATATTTTCATCAGTATTTACTTTGAATACCTTAGCTTTCCCGTTGTATTTAGAAGCAATCTCTTCAATAACAGGAGAAAGCATCTTGCAAGGACCGCACCACGGCGCCCAAAAATCAACAAGCACAGGTTTATCAGAGGATAATACTTCTTTCTCAAAATTAGTCTCGTTTATTTCAATTGCCATATGAATCTCCTTATTACAAAATTAGAATTTATCGCCTATTACTAACTGTCCACCTTGAATAAACGACCAAGCAGACATTATAGGCTTGCTTTCAGGTTGTACTTTTGAAACTAAAATTTTACCTTTCAAACACGAAACAACAAATCCCTTGTCTTTTTCTATTGATGAAACTACTCCAAAATCTTTGTTTTTAGAATCAGTGTCAAATATTTCAATATCTATAAATTTAATTCTTTTGCCTTTAAGTGTTCCTTTAGAAACAACCGAATATATGCCAGGCCAAAGATGCAATCCTCTAAACTGATTGTATATATCGCTCACTTTTTTGTTCCAGTCTATATGTCCTTTTTCTTTTTTAAAAGCCGGAGAAAAAGTCGGTTCGCCAACTTGTGGCTTGCCCGCTGTCTTGTCTGAACGAAATAATTCTAAAGTTTCGTTCATAGCTTTTATTCCCAAAGGAACAAGTTTATTAAATAAAGTTTCAGAGTTATCTTTTTCTTCTATAAAAAGTTTCTTTTGAATAAGAATATCACCCGTATCAAGCCCTTTTTCAATATAAAAAGATGTTACTCCTGTTTCAGTCTCTCCGTTAAGCAGCGCATATTGTACTGGTGCTGCCCCTCTGTACTTTGGAAGAAGGGAAAAATGAATATTGAAAGTTTTATATTTTGGCAGATTAAAAACCCTTTCAGGAAGAAGCTTTCCATAAGCGACAGCTATGCCAGCGTCAGCGTTAAAATTCCTTAACTCTTCAATAACTTCAGACACAAAATTTTTAGGCTGAATAAATTTTATATTGTTTTCCAGTGAATAAATTTTTACCGCAGGCGGAGTAAATCTTTGCCCTCTTAAAGCAGGCTTATCAGGCATAGTTACAACAAAAATTTCATTGGCACCATTATGCAATGCTTCAAGGTAAGTTTTAGAAATTTGAGCTGTGCCAAAAAATAAAATTTTCACCAGTCGCCTTTCTTTTTTCTTCTTTTTATTTCTTTTTCTATGCTCTTTCTCTTCCAATCTGGAAGATAATCTATAAAAATTTTTGCGTCCAAATGATCTATTTCGTGTTGAATCGCTCTTGCAAGAAGACCTTCAGCTTCAATCGTTTTATTTTTACCTTCTAAATCCGTATATTCTGCCACAATATTAGAAAAACGTTTTACCTCGGCAAAAATCTCTGGGAGCGACAAACATCCTTCCTGCTCTAATATTTTATTGCTGCCAGAAGCTATTTTTGGATTTACCATAACCAGTGGCAATTTTTTATCAGGATCAACGTCAATAACACATACCCTTAAAGAAATTCCTACTTGAGGAGCAGCCAAGCCCAAACCGCGCGACGAATACATTGTTTCAAGCATATCTTCAGTAAGACGTTTTATATCTTTACTAATTTTTTGAACCCAATCTGACTTCTTTCTCAAAACAGAATCGCCGTACTTTTTTATCTCTAGCTTTGCCATAATTATCAATTTTATCATTTTATCGGAAAGGTTTTCAATTCTTGCAAAGTGTTCCTATATTTTTCCTAGTAGCTTGAATTTATGTTCCAGTACCAAAAGAATAGTATCAAGATTTTTTTAGATTAACGATTGTAAGATTTACTGATTTTTGAGCAAAAACTACAAGTGCTATATATGCCAACAAAAAACGCTAAAAGAGATTTTAAGCATACATTCTTATATTATGTTGAGTCATCTTTGTGTATTGTGTACCTTCTTTGAATTAGATAAATGAGCTATAAACCAATAATTAACACTTCTTTTGTGTCAGAATTTGATAAAGCGTATTTGTAATCTCGGCTATAAACTTCATAGACAATATCTTTATATTTGCTCAAAATTTCATGTAATTTTTCAATACTTGGTATTCCGTCATTACGATACGAAATCACAATTTTTGAATTTTGATATTTTTTAATTAATTTTTCAAATTCCGCTGTGATATTATCTTTATCGGTCCAAGGACATTTGCCGTCTCGTTTAATCGGAATATGTTTATAATTTCTATTTATCCCCCCCCCCCAATTTGAATAGTCGGCTATGCCTATTAATGGTTATTTTATAGCGCTCTGCAGCCCCCCCCAATTTGAATAGTCGGCTATGCCTTCAAGAAAATGATAAAAGTCTAAATAATCCGTGCCGACACCTTTACTTGATATGTATGGGGTGTCAAAATAAACCATATCTACATTTTCAATATCTAACTTTTGAGCATCGTTATTATAAGAAATACAGTTTGTGCCATTTGAAAAAATGGCATTATTTGCTTCTTTAACAAAGTACCTAAAATAACTCTC
>JAITKZ010000011.1 GCA_031278115.1 Endomicrobium sp. | reverse complement strand
TCAAAGGCGAAAGAAAAAAAATATTACATCTTGCAAAATTTTTAGAAAATTTTAAACAATCTTCAGGAACCTTTGTCGGTATAGAAATAATGCCTTCCGATTTATTATAAACAATAAATGGCACAGCATGAAAAAGTTTAGCGTAAAACTAATAGAGGCATTAAAAAAATAAGAGATTTTATGTTATCTTCAATAATTGTCGTCTTTTTCGGTGGAGCGATTGGTGCGGTGACAAGATTCTTAATTTCAGAATGGTTTCCTATAGCGAAATTTGGAATTCCACTAACAATAGTAATCATAAATTTCTTTGGTTGTTTTTTTATGGGTGTATGCGATGGAGTACTTTCAAAATTTTACACAGAATTATAAAATCCGACATTTTTTAACGATTGTCTTTTTAGGCAGTTTTACTACGTTTTCTTCTTTCTCTTTAGAGTTTTTTAATTTGCTAAGAAGTAATCAATTCTTTGAAGGATTGTTGTATCTTATATCTTCACTTGTAATTTCTTTGCTAGGATTTTTGCTTGGATATTCATTGATTAAATTTATTCCATAATAAACCCAATATATAAAACTTTAAGTGAAGATTTATAAAACCCTGCAACAAGAAATAAACCGCATTTATCGTCTCTCAAACGAATCTTTTATAAGTTACAAAAAAAACGCAAATGATGAAAAATCTCTGACATTAACTTAAGTTAATGTCAGAGATTTGCTTCTCAAATGATTTTATGGCTAATATTTTATCTTGCAATTATTTCATTATGGAAAAAATTTATACAACATTGCATATTTTTATCAGGCTCTGGATTTCCAATGTCATAGCCTTTTTTTTCTAAAAAAGGTTCTACTTGTTTTACATAATCCAACAATTCCTGAATTTTTTTTGTATCTATGTTATTGTCTTTAATTACAGACTTTTTCATTTCCATTTAAAATCCTCCTATACAAATAGTCTTGTATGAATAAATCTTCTATTTTGGAATCCTAATGTTGCTAAATATCGTAGTGTAAAATCTGTGTATTGCCTGATTATTTTCTTTAACTCTTCTATGTCTGTATAATCATCAATTTCTATATTTATTCTTTCTAAATCTGGCAACATTATAGGTCTTGAATGGATATGCCACTTAGTATTATCACCTAATTGACTTGCTATTTCTTTAGCTCTTTTACGTTTATATTCCTCATTTACTGCAATCTTTCTTGTTTTTGTTTCTTTCCAGTCGCAAAATTTATATTTTACAAGCCATTCTTCCAATAAATTTATCGTCAATTCTTTTGTCTGCTTACATTGATTCAAAAATGCCAAATCTTGCATTTGATACATTGCAAATTCTGCGTTTGTAAGAGTTCCATCTTGAGATTTTTTAATTATATTCTCTATTTCATCTATATAGCCATTTGCTGGGACAAAACGCTTTTCTTTGATTGAATAGATTTGAGGGTCAATAGGACCTAAACAAGATGAACAATCCATAAATATCTTGTTCCCTGACATACAAAATATTGTGCCTGCACTCATAGCATAATTTGGAACAATAAAATATACTCTCTTATAATATCTTCTCACAATATTAACATATTTTTCAGTTGTTTCGGAACTCCCGCCATTTGTATGCAAAATAATTATCAAAGTTTCTCTATTATTATTTTTGTGTTCAGAAGTCAAACCTTCAATTGCGGTTCTGAAATAAAGTTCATATGAAATATCAATATATCCCATATAGAATAAAACATCTGCTTTCTCGGATTCAAAATATTTTTCTATTTCTAACAAATAGCTGTTAATAGTATTAATAGTATTAAAAGTATTTATTGCCATGATTATATTATACTTTTTTTATGAAGCTTTTTCAACTCTTTTGGTGTGTTTTCAAGAAAGGAATTAAAAACAGCAAAAAAACAATCCTGTTTGGCTGTAGGCGGGTTGGGCATTTTATTAAAGGCAGTCTGTAAAGCATTAAGGAATACATATTGCTTAAATCTTATTTATAGCAATCAAGCGGGAAGACTCTCTAAAGATATGCGTATATGAGAGATAGTAACAAAAACAATAGTAATAGAACGCATGAGAAAAGTTTAAGAAAAAGCTAGGACAGTGATAAGAAAAGAAAACGGGGAACAATATCGTTAATGTAGTTAGAGATGGACACTCGTAGGACTATATTCTTTAAATAGCGTCAAATAGCTTATTATAATCTCCATTTTCCGCCATATCATTAAGATATAAGATATGTTTTACCCATAAATACTCCTTTACTCTATATTCTAATTTCAGATTGTAAATATTGTGTTCTTATATTGTTAAGCAAAAAAAGGTCTGTTATTCTTAAAAACATACCGAAACTTCCAACCGTTGCAAGACGGGGTTTGCTGTATAATAGCCCCGATTCTATGAATAGAGCCGATATTCCCTTCATAGTGCAGATTACCGTCTGACAAAACTTCTGCTTGCTTATTAAATCTTTTGCGAGTGTATAACAATTCTCCAATATCTATGATATTTTTTCTAACGAGATTTACAAAAGGGACTTTCGGTTGCTCTTCTTTAATCGTTTCAATCCAATTACTTTCAGGCAATAAATCATTTATGTTTTCTATTCTTGTTTTTGCAACTTGTATATAATTTTTTCTCTTTCTATACCTACAAATTTACGATCAAGTTTTTTAGCAACTGCTCCCGTTGTGCCTGTGCCGAAAAATGGGTCCAAAACAACACCGCCTTGCTTTGTAGTTGAAAGAATTACTCTCTTTAATAGTTCTTCTGGCTTTTGGGTTGAGTGGGCTTTCTTGCTGTCCTCACCTTTAATCCTTTCATTGCCGATACACAAGCCTATATTCCAAAACAGAAGTCATTTGCTTACCGCCATTGTATTGTTTCATTAACTTATGGTTAAAAGTATATTTTTTATAATTTTCGCCTTTGGAACACCACAAAAGAGTTTCCGTAGCATTTGTAAATCTTGTCCCTAAAAAGTTTGGCATAGGGTTTGATTTATGCCAAGTAATATCATTAAGTATCCAAATAGCCGAGATTTAACATCATATTTCCGACGCGATATATATTGTGATAAGAACCGATTACCCAAATTGTCCCCGTATCTTTCAAAACTCTTTTGCATTCTTTAAGCCAAGATATGCAAAAATTGTCATAATCTTGGAATGAAGAAAATTTATCCCAAGCGTCATTTACTCCGTCAACTTTTGTATTGTTAGGACGATATAATTCTTTTTTTTAACTGCATATTATACGGCGGGTCTGCAAAAATTAAATCAACTGAATTGTTCGGCAACCCCTTTAATATCTCTATGCAATCACCCTGATATATGTGGTTTGTTTTCAAGTCTATCATAAATCCTCCTGCTTATATACTCATAGTTTTTCATATAAATCTTTGAAAGCCTTTATTGTTTCAGGGGTTTCAGATAAATTCAATAGATATTTGTCAACTTCGTCGTATTTTACTTTCAAAAATTCTTCAAAGAAGTTTTTGCCACGACGGATATTTGGGGTTTCAGGTATATAGATATTGCCTTTCATTTTCTTGTTTGTGAAGAAAAACAATATCGGTATTAGTTTATTGCTATCCGTTATATTTAACTCTTTTGCCAAATAAGCATAAGTTTTTATGAATTTTCTGTTTATATCAACAAACTTTCATGTATCGTGGTCATCGTTATATTTGCACTCTAGATAATAGATTTTGCCCATTTTTTGTCCGCAAATAACAAATCTATATCGTGCTTAAATTTTATAGCTTGCCCGCTTGCGTCAGAAACAATTTGTTTTAGGAGTTTGGGAACCTCAACATCTATATTTATATTTTTCGTCTGACAGAGAGTAGTGTAATTATCAATCAATGTTTCGTTTTTAGAAGACAACTCAAAAGCATTGCTTTTCCTTCCGCTATAATTTTTATGACAGCTTCGTTGATTAATTTTTTGATTTCATTGTTCACATTTACCTCGTCAAGCAATAAATTATTATTCCAAACACCGACAGCAAATAAAACAATCCAATCACAATAGGTATAACTTTTTCAATATGTGAAAACGGGCGATATAATTTTTCATTTTCACCTTAATAAGTCTTTTTGTCTTGCTCAGACTTCATTCATATCTAAATTCTTTATTTTTAATTCTCTTGTTTTTTGAAAACTGATTGCTCTATTGTTATACCAAAATAGAACATTTTGGAAGAACGCCGCAACCCGTTATGAGTTTTATATCTTTCATTGAAAGTATTTCTTCTTTTTGCTGTCACTGTGTAAACTTAACTCCACACGATTTAGTTGCGAATTTATCGTCTGACACACGTAAATGCTTATTTAGCCAGATATAAATATACTTTTCTGATACTCGGTTAAAAAATTTTTCTATGTCAAAGCAACGGAGAGTTTTATCAGAATGAAATTTTGCATTATCTATGTTGCTTATTCCTTTCCTGCTAGATAGCAAAAATTCTGGCGTTTGAATACGGGCTAATAATATCCGTATTCTGTTTTGAATAAATTTCAAATCGGCTTTTGGCGATTGAATTTTTCGTTCTTTTCCATTTTTGCCTTTTAGTGAAAACTCGTAGTAAAATTCCATAGACTGACTTTTTTCTTCTTGACTTTCTTTTTGTGATATTTCATTTCGATCACCTCCTCCGAGAGCAATAAATCGCTCTGGCTACCCTTAAAAGAGATAGTCTTTTTTTACGCATTTTTTTGTCTTAAATAATGTTCTGAAAATTTGTCCTATTCAGAATTTATTATTCATATTGGAAACCTTTATAAAATGCATAATGCGAACTCGTGGGAAAACAAGAAGTTCACTTGCGAAAGTTTGTTTTGTAGATAATCAAATAGAAAAATGTGTAGAATTTGCCAAGAGAAGCGGTTATAATGTCGTTACTGTATTTAGGGAAGAGGGTGAAAGCGGAAGGACTACTGACAGAACAGAGTTCAAAAAATACTGGAATACTGCTATGACAAAAAGAATAATGTTTTCGCTATGATTTCTTATAAATTGGACAGATTTACAAGAAATGCCGACGACTATGCTTATCTTGTAAAAGCATTTAAAAATATTGAAGTCATATTTAGTTCTTTAAGTTATACGAGTAAAAAA
>JAITKZ010000096.1 GCA_031278115.1 Endomicrobium sp. | reverse complement strand
CAATTTTCGTCTTGAGCTTCATTAGAGATAATTCTTTGTACAAAATTCTTGGATTGTTCTAAAGCGTCAACGGCTATGGCGGACACAATTTTACTTGTATGTTCACCAAATGCGTTCTCGTTTTTTTTGTATTCTTCTTCAAGAGCGCTGCCTATTGTTACAAAAAAAATGCTCTCTGCAACCCACTTTAGAGGAATGTCCTTTTCATAAACAAAAGGAAGAGATTCTTTTGAAAATGTATCATAAACAACTGACGGCGATAAAAACTTAACATAAAAACGGCTGCAACGTTGAATAGTCTCTTCCAAGTCAACTGACACATCAACGACATCTATAAGTTTTCTTACCACCCGCAAAATATCTTTCACGCGTAGGTTTACTTTAAAATTTTTTATTTTCCGCATTATTTTGAACTTACATATCCTTTCTTTACTGCGACTTTCAGTCTATTCTTTTTTCTTTGCTCCCATTCATATACTATAGGCGTACAAATGAATAATGTAGAAAATACTCCAAGAACTGTGCCTATAAGCATTATGTAAGAAAATGTATGTATTACTTCTCCTCCAAAGAAAAACAGCGAAGCCGCTACTATAAACACCGTTAAAGAAGTAACTACAGTTCTTGTAAGAACCCCATTTATACTCTTGTTTATAACTTTTCCAAAATCTTCTTTTGCTAAAAGTCTTAGATTTTCTTTTATTCTGTCAAATAAGACAATTGTATCGTTTATAGAATAACCCGCCACAGTAAGAAGCGCAGCAATAACTGTTATATTAACCTCTTTGTTTGCAAGAATTACAAAACCAAAGGAGATAATGACATCATGAATTATCCCTAAAACAGAAGCCACACCCCATAATCCAGACCTAAATCTAAACGCCACATAAACAATCATTCCAATAAAAGCAAAGAAAAAAGCATAAAGAGCTTGTTTTGAAAGATATGTTCCAACGCTTGGACCAACATACTCCACTCTATCTATTGTCATTGAATTATTAGGAAATGTCTCTTGAATGGACACTTTTACAGCATTTTCAAATTCTTCTTGCGATGCTACATTCTTCTTGGCACGTATCATTATAACATTACCTGAACTTTGGAGTTCAAAAGAACCTATATTACTCCGCTCTAATGCAGAGCGAACATTTTGCAGTTCAACTTCTTGTTGAAAAGATGCCTGCATCAAAACGCCACCTGTAAAATCTATGCCGTAGTTAGGACTGCCCCTATAAATAAAAGCGGAAACTGTAAGCAAAAGCATAAAAGCCGATATAAAGAAAAATTTACGGCGATTTCCTATGAAATCTATATTCGTGGATTTAAATATTTGCACCATAGCCTCCGATTATATTTTTAGTTTAAGCAGTAGATTTTCTTTAAACAGAAAGTCATATATAAGTTTTGTTACTGGAATCGACGTAAACATGCTGATAATAAGACCTATGGAAAGAGTAACTGCAAAGCCTTTTATAGGACCTGTCCCAAATTGGAATAAGAAAACTGCCGCTATAAGCGTTGTTATATTTGCATCAAAAATAGTCCAGAAAACTTTTTGATACCCTGTGTCAACAGCTACTCTTGCTGTTTTCCCGCTAGCAAGCTCTTCGCGTATTCTTTCAAGTATTAAAACATTTGCGTCAACAGCCATTGCAAGGGTTAGAGCTATCCCAGCAACACCTGGAAGTGTAATCGTAAATTGGAAGTACGCCATTGCAGCCAGAAGTATTATTAAGTTTAAAGCCAAAGCTATGTCGGCAATAAGTCCTGAACCGCGGTAATAAATTATCATGAAAACAAAAACTATAACAATACCTATAAGAGCCGACACGAAACCGCTTCTTATTGAATCATCCCCAAGAGTAGGTCCTACGGTTCTTTCCTCTATAACTTTAATTGGTGCAGGAAGAGCGCCAGCTCTAAGCACAGTCGCCAAAAGTTTTGCCTCTTCCGCACGAAAGCCGCCTTGAATCTGTGATCTTCCTTCAGGTATTTTTTGATTTATGACAGGAGCGGACTGAACAATTCCGTCAAGAACTATAGCTAAATTCCTCTGAATATTTCTTCCCGTAACATCTTCAAATATCCTTGCACCTTCTCTGTTAAACTCTATCCCTACAACAGGTTGCCCAAATTGTCCCTCAAACGCAACTTTAGCATTTGTAAGCGATGCTCCGGTTAGAACTGCTTTGTCCAAAATATAATATCTTGAATCTTCTTTGCCTTCAAAAACCGAAGCGTCTTGCGGCATAGCAGACTGTATATCCGGATATGCAGAAGGGTTCTCGCGATACTGATCAGGAGTAATGCCTTTATCTCTAATCAAATCAAGAACTTTGTTAGCTTCTTGGCTATTATTTACTATCCTGAACTCAAGCAAAGCTGTCTTGCCTATCAAGTCTTTGGCAGATTGTGGATCTTTAATTCCTGGAAGCTGGATTACTATCCATTTATCACCTTGCCTTGTTATAAGTGGCTCCGCAACCCCGAATTGATCTATTCTGTTTCGCATAATCTCAATAGCTCTATCAACCGCATCTTTTATTTTCATATTCGCATCTAACTGAGACGAATCTACTTCCAAAAGAAGATGGGTACCCCCCTTCAAGTCCAAACCTAATTTTATAGCTTTACCCAAAATAGGATCTTTTTCTTTTTCAGCCTGCGCTTTTCTATCAGCAGACATTAACAACCAATTTATAGACGGACATAAAGCCCAAACTGAAAAAGCGCACAATGCCACCGTAATCCATAACTTCCAGTTAATTTTGCTCATCAGAGTAATTTCCTCTCGTTTATTATTAACTCAAATGTACAATTTAAGAAACTTGCAGCTCTTCTGCACATGAGCATTCTAGACATAAAGATCTCAAAATATTCCATAACTTTTGATATTTGGGTATCTATGGTAAGCTGAAGCGATATGATTTTTTTTTCTTTGATTACTTTTAAAAAAGACCGTTCCACTGCAAAGTTCACCCTGTCATGTATATCATACTTTGATATATCGCGGTTTCTGACACGCGTTTTATGCACATCTGCCTTGTCTGCAAGAATTAAAGCCGCTGCTATAGGATTTACAGGATCCCCTGACTGTTCTTCGTGATTGCCTATTGCTGAACTTATCAAAGCTATCTCTTCGGGGGTCATTCCCATATCTTTCAGCAGCCTCATGGCAAGCAAAGCTGCAGACCGCCCGTGATCGCGTCTATTTACAATATTGCCTATATCGTGTATATACCCCGCTATCCCAGCAAGTTCCTGAATTCTTTTCGGATAGTCAAGATATAATAAAACATTTTCGGCTATAGACGCAACTAACCCGACATGCCTCACACCGTGTTCGGTGTATCCAAGAGTTCCTAAGTACTCATTAGCGGATCTGACAAAAACATTAACAATAGAATTATTTTTTACTTCTTCAAGAGTTATGTTTGAATATTTATTTTTCTCGTCCATTATTTGTCCGATTTTGTAAATTACACAACCACTTAAAATGAGTTACTTCTTTACAACTTCAGGAACTCTTGTCTGTTCTTGAGTTTCTTTTGTTATAACAGTGGCTATTGACTGCTTTGCTATCTGAACATTTACACCATCTGCAACTTTTATATCAAGAACATTGTCTCTTACAGCATTAACAGTAGCGTATATCCCGCCTGAAGTTATAACTCTGTCGCCTTTTTTCAAAGCGTTCAGAGACTTTTGGTGTTCTTTAGCTTTCTTGTGTTGAGGTCTTATCAAAAACAAATAAAAGAATACAAAAATAAGTATAAGAGGCAAGAAACTTCCTAAAGCGCCAGTTCCACCACCTGCAGCTTGAGCGGAAGCAATTGAAGGTATAACCAAAGCTCCTATCAAAATTACCACTAAATCAATAGACTTTTTCATTCTATCCTCACATTTTATTTTTTGAATAATATTTTTCAAAAAATTCTTTTTTTGTTTTAAGAAATGTATCATTTTCCAATGATTTTCTTATTTTCGTCATTAAGTTTACCATAAAATGAATGTTATGTAAAGATAACAAAGTAAGGTATAAAGTCTCTTGCGCTCTGACCAAATGATTGAGATACGCTTTTGTATAGTTAGTGCAAGCTGGACACTTGCATTCAGGATCTAAAGAGCTAAAATCCTCTCTATACTCTGCATTTCGTATGTTTATTTTTCCTAGACTTGTAAAAACCTGCCCATTACGACCATTCCTTGTTGGTATAACACAATCAAACATGTCAACGCCCCGCTCAACGCCTTCCCACAAATCTTCAGGCATTCCAACACCCATTAAGTATCTGGCTTTGTTTTCAGGTATTAAAGATAGCGTGTTTTCTAGCACGGTGTACATATATTCTTTAGGCTCGCCTACGGAAAGACTCCCTATGGCATAACCGACAAAATCAATATTCAACATTTCCTGTGTACTTTTTGCTCTTAAATCATTATAAACTGAACCCTGTATAATGCCAAATAATGCTTGCGTTTCATGGGCATTGTCCTTATAAAATTCAGTCTTGCACCTTTTAGCCCATCTGAGACTCAATTCCATTGAATTTTTTGTATAGGCATAATCTGAAGGATAAGGGACACACTCGTCAAAGCACATTATAATGTCAGCGCCTATATCTTTTTGAACCTGCATAGACTTCTCTGGAGAAAAGAAATGCTTAGAACCATCTATATGCGACCTAAATTCTGCACCTTCCTCAGAAATCTTTCGTATATCGCTTAAACTAAATATTTGGAACCCCCCAGAGTCTGTAAGCATTGGACGATTCCAAGCGTTAAACTTCTGTATTCCACCAACTTTTTTGATTATTTCAGTTCCTGGACGCAGGTAAAGATGGTATGAATTACCTAAAATTATTTGAGATCCTGAAAACTGCAGCCATTCAGTAGGAACCCCTTTTACGGTCCCTTGAGTTCCTACAGGCATAAAAATAGGGGTTTCAACAACTCCCCTTCTGGTGTAAACCTTCCCTAACCTTCCCTTACATTCAGATGACTTCTTTATTAACTGATATGACCCGCATTCCATTACAAAAATTTATCCTCATTTAAATATAATTCTAAATCACACCTTAGAACATTAGCCGCCCTTTTACAATAAATCGTCCTAGACATAAAAATCTCAAAATAATCCATAACAGAACAAATAGAAGTATCTATATTTACTTTAAGTTTTATAACTGATTTTCCTTTATCTACAATAACTTCTGCTTTGCGACAAGCCGCTATTACTAAAGAGTGTTTATCAATCAAAAACATGTCTTTGGTTCTTATTCTTTCGCGACGGACATCTGTTTTATCACCAAGAACTAAAGCCGCTGCTATAGGAGAAACTGGGTTCATCTTTTTGTCTTCATGTCCGCCTATAGCTGTAGCCACAGCAGAAACTTCGTCTTTGTACAAAATTTCATCAATAACATTTAAGAATATTACTGCGCTACTCTGATCATGAGAATGTGTAGATACCATGTTGCCTATATCATGCATGTATGCGGCGATTTTTGCAAGTTCTTGTTCTCTTACGCTGTACCCTAAGCTTTTTAAAACATTTTCAGCAGTCATTGCAGAACGCAGAGCATGCCCTTGTCCATGCTCTTTATATCCCATAATGGCAAAAGCTTTATCCGTGAACTCAAGATAGGTTTGGATCTCAGGATTATTTATTATCTCTTCAAAAGTCAATATCTCGCTCATGCAAGTATTATACAAAATTAGTTAAAACAGAACGTGCCTCGGCTTACCAACCTTGCTGAACTTTTGGAATATAAATTTTAAACTATTATTAAAAACAGATAAAAAGTGAGATGAAATATTTTATTGTATAATTTATTCGTGAAAAATAAACTTATACCTATTGATTTTCTTAAAACTCCTATGGACAATTCAGACACCATTGAAGCGCTTAAAACTTTCTGGAAAAAAGTTTTACCCATCATTTCTCAAAGAGAACAACATTTTGACGATGTATGGGCAAAAGGAAGCGAAGAAGAAATTTTTGCAGAGCTTGTGTTTTGTCTTTTTACGCCTCAAAGCAAGGCAGTATCGTGCTGGGCTGCGGTAAACACCCTTGCCGATAAAAATATGATATTTGATTCAACAGCAGAAGACATAGCAAATACAATAAGCGGTGTTCGCTTCAAACACAACAAAGCAAAATATGTAATTGAAGCTCGTGACTTTTTTACAGAAAATGAAAAGATTAAGATAAAAGAAAAACTTTCTGCATTTAATGATATTTATGAACTTAGAAAATGGCTTATTGCAAATGTTAAAGGCATAGCTTATAAAGAAGCGGGACATTTTTTAAGAAATATAGGTATAGGAGAAGACCTTGCCATATTAGACAGACACATATTGAGAAATCTTAAAGTTTACGGAGCAATAGAGGAGTTGCCTAAAAATCTGAATGTAAAAACTTATCTTGAAATAGAAAAGAAAATGCAAGACTTTGCTAAAGAAACAGGCATTCCGATGGCTCACTTAGATATGCTGTTGTGGTGTAAAAACACAGGAGGAATTTTCAAATAATCTTTTATAAGGTTTCTTAATTATCTTGATAGTTGTTGCCTATCTTATCTAATATGCCGTTTTTATACAAATTAATATTGTCCCTGTGACATATTAATTATAAGTCTTCTTACCTTTCAATCTATTTTACGCTCCAATTTAATCCTCTTGTAAGAGCAGATGATGAATGGTTGAAAGGTATAGATGTGTAGGAGACTAAACATTGGTTACAAATTAAAATCTAAAACAATATAAATATTCATATACCACGGTGCTACAGATTTACAATTTGCAGCACCGTGGTTATACTAGCTAATAAATTGATTTAATTAAAAATTGAGAGAGGATGAAAACTACTTTGCCACTTTGATTTATAATTTAGCTTAGCCCGGGAATTTTCATTCCGCCCATTATTTTTTTGGACTCTTCAGCCATAACAGCTTGAGCTTTTTTTCTAGCCTCTTCAAAAGCTGCAAGTACATTTTTTTCAATTTTTTCTTTTTTCTCTTCTTTAAGCAAATCTTCAGGAATATTTAAACTCAAGAACTCACTTTTAGCATTTACTTGTATTTTAATGCCTTTATAGTCAATATCAATAATATAAGCTTTCAATTTTTTATCCATTTCACTAACCTTGCTTCTCATAGACATAGCTTCTTTTGCCATCTTAAACAATTCCATCTTAACTCTCCTTTCTATTCTTTGATGATTTTTTATCCATTATTATTAAAAATCTTACAACAATGCCGAAAACTGCCCAAATACCTATCAATAGCCAAGCTAAAGTTTTAAATCCCTTATAAAGAAAATACACTCCACACACACCGCAGAGCGTTGATACCAATAGCATATTTTTATATATACCAACTTTATTACTTTGATCCACGCTTGCCTGCCTTAAGAATTATAACATAAACAGTTATGTTTAGGGAAAGTAAAACCACTGCGGTTGCAATACCTGCCAGTACGCTTGCTGCAACTGCCACAATGCAGCTAGCCAAAATATCAAGTACAAAAAGTATGTGGAAAAACATTTTTATTTTTTTCATTTAAATCCTCATAATAGCAATAGTTTTACTTTTCTTTCTCTAAATGTTGATAATATCCTTTAGCGTCTGCCAAGAGCTGAATCATACCCAACCTCTTTCCTTAAAGTCCCTGATACTATTTTTTCTAACCCAACTTTAGTGTTAACCATAAGCCTTCCATCTTTATCTATGCCCAAGTTTACGCCTGACACAACATTATTACAACCATCATCAATAGTAACAATTTCATTCTTGTAGGCAATATTCCGATTATACTCCTCTACAAACATTTCAAACCCAGTATTGCAAAAATTATTATATATCTCTTCAAATTTAGCTAAAAATTTTGCAAGAAATTCGGCTCTGTCCACTTCTCTTTTTAAAATTTCTTTAAGAGAAATACCAGCAAACTTTTTTGGGAGTTTATTGTTAATATTTATACCTATACCGGCAACAATCCAATTTATTCCGTCTTGTTCGGCAGACATCTCTACTAGTATTCCTGCAATCTTTTTACCATTTACAAAAACATCATTAGACCATTTTATTTCTGAATCAACTTTATATTCTTTAAGAGTTCTTTTTAAAGCTATACTTAAAATCAGCGTTAATTTAGATGCTTCATCAGGACTTATTGAGGGCTTTAGTAATATTGAAAACCAAAGACCTCCTGAATTAGAACTCCACGTCCTTTTTATTCGCCCATAACTGTTTGTCTGTTTTTCTGCAACTATAATAAAACCTTCTTTGAAATTCTTCTGGGCAAGTTTTTTTACCGTAGTCTGCGTTGACGGCAACTGTTTATAGTATTTTACCGTCTTGCAGATTTTAAGAGGTTCTTTTAATTTACTTTCTATTTCGTATTCGTTGAAAAGATTCTTACCGTTGATAAGAACATATCCTTTGGACGATGATTTTATTTTGTATCCTATTTGTTTTAAAGCATTGATCTGCTTGTGTACTGCAGCTCTTGAAATCCCTAAAACTTCCCCGATAGCATTACCTGAAACAATTTCTTTAGATTTAAGAATTTCAAGAATATTCATATCAATTTATATCTACTTCTAAAGTTATGTCCAAAGCAGAGGCAGAATGAGTAATCATGCCTATTGATATTCTATCTATATCAAGCTTTGCAAATTCCTTAACCGTATCAAAATTTATTCCACCTGAAATTTCTATTTCAGGATTATAATTTTGCGTTGAACTTTTTCTTATAAGATCAATCATCTTGCCTGCTATCTTAAAAGTTGTATTATCAAGCATTATAATATTTGCTTTTGCCGCTAAAGCGTTTTTAACCTCAGACAGACTTTCACATTCCACCTCAACCTTAATGTTTTTATACTTTTCTCTGAAATCAGATATTTCAGAAGCCAAATTTTTTATAAGTTTTAGATGGTTATCTTTTATAAGAGCCATATCCGAAAGACCCATTCTGTGGTTAGTTCCGCCACCACATTTGACTGCGTATTTGGCAAGCTCTCTATACCCGGGAAGAATTTTCCTTGTATCATAAATTTTTGCTTTACTATTACCTACAGCTTTTACAAAAATGTTTGTCAATGTCGCAATCCCTGACATATATTGCAGAAAATTGAGAGCGGTTCTTTCCCCTGATAAAATCGTCCTTGCAGAACCAGCTATTTCAAGAATTTTATCACCTTTTTTAAGAAAATCGCCATCTTTCTTTTTTATTGCAGCTTTGCAGCTCTCATCAAGCGTTTTAAAAACTTTAACAAAAATATTAACGCCTGCAAGAACTCCATCTTTATTTGCTATCAGAATAGCTTTTGCATTTTTATTTTCTGGCACAAAATTTTTTGAAGTAATATCATTGAAAGCTGCGTCTTCTTCCAATGCGATTTTTATTAAAGTATTGAGCGTTTTCATATTTCTATCATTTTATTAAATATCATTTAATTTGGGAATATAGGTTTACCATTTCTATGGCACTAACTGCAGCTTCCGCACCTTTATTGCCTGCTTTTGTTCCAGCTCTTTCAATTGCCTGCTCTATAGACTCTGTAGTCAAAACTCCAAAGACTATTGGAATACTTCCGTTAAGCCCTATTGAAGCAACTCCTTTTGATACTTCTGCAGCAACATAGTCAAAATGCGGCGTTGCTCCTCTTATTACACATCCTAAACAAATTATGCCATCAACTTTTTTGCTATCAGCTATTTTTTTTGCAACTGCTGGAATTTCAAAAGCTCCGGGAACCCAATAAATTGAAATATCTTCATCAGATACTCCGTGCCTTTTAAGCATATCTTGTGCACCGGATATAAGTTTTCCAGTAATAAATTCGTTAAACCGCGACGCCACTATTGCAAATTTTTTTTCATCACCTTTTAATTGTCCATTTATAATTTTCATTTGCTCCTCCTGTAACTAAACTATTTTTAACAAGATGTGTCCCATCTTTTCTTTTTTTGTTTTTAAGTATCTTTTGTTAGATTTTGTTGGATTAATTTCAACAGGAATTCTTTTTGTTATTTTTAATCCATACCCTTCAAGTCCTATTATTTTCTTAGGGTTATTGGTCATAAGGTTAATACTTTTTATTCCAAGCTCAGACAATATCTGAGCACCAATACCATAATCCCTTAAATCCGACGGAAATCCTAAAGCTGCGTTGGCTTCAACGGTGTCTAGTCCTTTCTCCTGCAAATGATAGGCTTTCAATTTATTTACAAGACCAATCCCTCTGCCTTCTTGATGCATGTATAAAAGCACTCCTTGCCCTTTTTGCTCAATTGCTTTAAGAGCTGCTTCAAGTTGATCACCGCAATCGCATCTTAAAGAATGAAAAATATCGCCCGTCTCGCATGACGAATGTACTCTCACCAAAACATTCTTTTTATTTTTCACATTGCCTTTTAGTAGCGCTAAATGAGACTCTTTTGTTATAGAATCTTCAAACAAAACCATCTTGAAATCGCCATATCTTGTAGGAAAATCAACAGACACAACTTCTTTGATAAAGTTCTCAGTACGCCTGCGATAATTGATAAGCTCAGCAATTGTCGCTATTTTTAATTTATGTTTTTTTGCAAACTTTACTAAATCGGACATTCTCGCCATTGTTCCGTCTTCGCTCATTATTTCGCAGATAACTCCCGCAGGATAAAGCCCTGCAAGCTCGGCTAAATCTACCGCAGCTTCCGTGTGTCCAGATCTTACTAAAACGCCTCCTTTTTTGTAGCTCAACGGAAATATATGTCCGGGCCTTGCAAAATCTTTAGCCTTAGAAGTTTTATCTATAAGCTTCTTTACCGTTATAGCTCTATCATAAGCCGATATTCCCGTTGTTGTGCCTATTCTGTAATCAACAGATACAGTAAAAGAACAGCCTTTTTTTTCGGTAGGCTTATCAACCATGTCGTCTATATCAAGCTCTTCCAAACGTTCACGTTTCATAGGAACGCAGACAAGCCCTCTTGCATACTTTGTCATAAAATTTATGAGCTGTGGGGTAACCTTTTGCGCAGCAACAACTATGTCACCCTCATTTTCCCTGCCAGGATCGTCAACAATAATAACAGGTTTGCCTTCTTTAATATCTTTTACAGCGCTTTCAATTGTTGCAAAAACATCGTTCTTCATTTTGTCATAAACTCCTTCCATATTTCAGGGCTAATGCCACTTGATTCTTTTCTAGCAAACTTTTCTATATATTTTGCAAGAATATCTGTCTCAACGTTGATTTCAGCTCCCACTTTTTTAAATTTCATAATTGTATTATTAAAAGTTTCGGGTATTATAAAAATTTCAAAGCCCGAACATGACAATGACGCAATTGTTAAACTTATACCATCAATAGCTATTGCCCCTTTGTCAACACAATATTTCAAAATATTTTTGCCACACAAAAATTTAACTTTATAAAAATCTTTTAACACTTCTATCTTTTCTATCTTAGCAGTACCATCCACATGCCCGCTTACTATATGACCGCCGAGTCTTGAAGAAAGCATTAACGCTCTTTCCAAATTAACCTTTGAATTTTGTCTCAGTTTGGAAAGTGTCGTAACATTGTCTGTATGCGGACTATAATCTGCTGCAAAAATATTTCTGTTCACACACACTGCCGTCAAACACACACCATTTATAGCAATGCTGTCGCCTTTTGAAATATCGTTAAACATTGTCTCTATTTCAATTTTTGAAGACGAAATGTTTTTAACCGTACCTATATCTTCAACTAAACCTGTAAACATTATATTTTCCTTATACGTCCAGTTATAAGCAAATCTGTGCCTATTTTTTTCACCTTCATATTTTCTACTCTCAGCGATTCTGCAATTTTCTTAACTCCTATTCCTCCAACTACAGAAACTGCATTTTTGGCGCCGATGATTTTTGGCGCGATAAAAAAACATATATCGTCAACAGAATTTGAAAATAAAGCCGAAGCGATTATTTCGCTTCCACCTTCTATTAAAATCCTTTTTATAGAAAAAGAGTTTAATTTCTCTATTATTATGTTAAAATCTTTTTTTGCCGCTTTTATATCAACAGGCGCGAGAATAACCTCGTCTTTGTCCGCCAAATACTTTGGAATATTTTTTATGCTTGAATCGTAAATAACAATAGTCGGAACGGTTCCATCAAACAAATGATAAGACTTTGGCAATCTTAGCTTTGAGTCTATAACTACTCTAATAGGATTTTTTAAATTCTTAGAATGTGAAGTAAGAAAAGGATTATCCTTGAGTGCCGTATTTGGTCCGACAAGAACAGCGTCATAGTGAGATCTCATCTTATGAACTAAACTTCTGGATTCTTTACAAGTTATCCATTTTGAATCATAATCGCATGTTGCAATTTTGCCATCAAGCGTCATGGCTGCTTTGACTGTTACCTTAGGGTTAGTTCGTAAAAACTCAAGATATTCTTTAACTAGAACTTTAGATTCTTTCTTCAACAATCCCGCATAAACTTCTATTCCGTTTTTTTCAAGCAATTCTTTGGCACCAGAAACATTTCTATCATGCAAAGAAAAAAATACTCTTTTTATTCCCGCTTTTATAATTGCAAGTGTGCATGGTGGTCTTTTGCCATAACTGTTGCACGGTTCAAGCGTAACATACAAGTCAGCACCCTTTGCATTTTTGCTGGCTTTGTCCAAGGCGTTAATTTCAGCATGTTTTCCGCCAAAATATCTATGCCAACCTTTGCCAATAACTTTACCATCTTTAACAATAATACAGCCGACTAAAGGATTAGTATAAACTTTTCCTTTGCATTTTTTTGCAAGTTCTATAGCCATACGCATGTATATTTCGTTCATATAAAAAGAAAACCCTCAAAACAAAAAAAATGTTTCGGGGTTGCAAAAAATTATACTATCTTCTTACATCCGGACTAAAGCCATATGGCTATCACCGTCGGCACCCGATTTTCACGGATTCAGTCCGCATTGTTTTACGGAGTCGCAGGCTTAAGAAGTCAAGCCTCTATCACTGCCGGTAAGGAATAGACGTCTAAATTACTTAGATGCCTTCACCTTCCCCGAAGACTATATTGTTCAAGTCTGTTAATTGTATTTTTTTTACGGATGCATGTCAATGCTGGTTATTTAAAGGAAAAAGTAATGGAACTTCTCCACAATCTGGAAACAAATAACAATTGACGCATTCGCTCCATATTTTATGAGGGAGCATTTCTTTTGGAATTTCAACATACCCAAGTTTCTTAAAAAATTCTGGTTTAAAAGTAAGAGTAAAAACTTTTTGTATTCCAAGCTCTTTAGCATTTTTTTGCAATCTTTCAACCATTTTTCTGCCTATCCCTTGTCTCTTATAATCTTCACATACTGCTAATGCCTTTACCTCAGCCAAATCTTCCCAAGAAACGTGTAAGGATCCGCAAGCTATTATCTTTCCTTCATTTTCAAGAACAATAAATTCCTGTATATTTTCATATATGGCATTTAAGGATCTGTGAAGCATTTCTTTATTATTAGCATAATGCTCAACAAGAGCATGTATCCCTTTTACATCAGAAACTTTTGCTGGTCTTATATCCATTATCTTTAAACTCCATTAAATAAAAACCTTTTAACTGTAAGCGCTATTCTATAATTTGCCTTATTAGTAGTCAACTCATTTAAAG
>JAITKZ010000087.1 GCA_031278115.1 Endomicrobium sp. | reverse complement strand
TGGCATGCCTGCGTTCTTCACGTCTTGCCGGCATTTCCTCTTCAGATCTTCTATAAATAAGTTTCACGCTGTTTGCGCCAAGACGAACAGCTGTCCTAGCAGAATCCATAGCAGTGTTGCCGCCTCCGACAACGATAACGTTTTTCCCACTGTACACAGGCGTATCATAATGCGGAAAATCAAATGCACGCATTAAATTAACGCGTACTAAAAACTCGTTGGAACAATAAATATGGTTCAAATTTTCTCCTGGAATTTTTGGGAAGACAGGAAGACCTGCTCCAACAGCGACGAAAATTGCTTTGAACTCTTCGTCAAATAAATTCTGTATCGTCTTTGTTCTGCCGATAAGAGTATTGAGAACTATTTTCATACCGAGCTGTTTTAACTTTTCTATTTCTATATCTAAAACTTTTTTAGGAAGCCTGAACTCTGGTATTCCGTAACGCAAAACACCGCCGCTATCATGAAGAGACTCGTAAACAGTAACGTCGTATCCAAGTTTTAACAAATCGCCACCGCATGTTAAACCCGCAGGTCCCGAACCTACGACCGCAACTTTCATACCGTTTTTTTTAATTGCAATGTTGTCTTCAATATTTGATGTAGCATCTGCAGCGTAACGTTCTAAGTTACCGATGGAAACAGCCTCGCCTTTTTTTGATAAAATACAAAATTTTTCACATTGACTTTCTTGAGGGCAAACTCTGCCACAAACTGCTGGGAGGTTAGTCTTTTCTTTTAAAACTTTCATTGCTTCCGATGGATTGTCTTCAACAAGATATTTAATAAACCCAGGAATATTTATTTCAACAGGACAGCCTTTTACACACATAGGATTCTTACATTGTAAACATCTTTTTGCTTCAGCAAGCATTTCTTCCTTAGAATAACCTGTATTAACCTGCTTAAAATTTTTTCTTCTTATTTGGGGATCCCTTTCGGGCATATTTACTTTTTGCGACATTTGCACTCCCTGCGAACGGTAAAATTGTCAAATGAAATTTTCTCTAAATCTTTAAAAGAATTTAAACGTGAAGAAAGCTCGTCCCAATGCACAGAATGAGCGTCAAACTCCGGTCCGTTTACGCAAGCAAACTTTGTCTTGCCGTTCACGGTAACCCTGCATGCCCCGCACATGCCGGTGCCGTCTAGCATAATTGGATTTAGAGAGACTACAGTTTCTATATGTTTTTCTTTAGTGAGTTCCGCTACTGCCTTCATCATAGGGACAGGTCCTATGGCATAAACTATATTTACTTCTTCCTTGCCCATAACTTCTTTTAAAACGTCTGTTACAAAACCTTTAACCCCGCATGTCCCATCGTTTGTGGCAAAAAGTAAGGAGTCGCTTTCTTGTCTAAGCTCATCTTCAAGTATAATTAAATCTTTACATCTCGCGCCTACTATTGTAATAACTTTATTTCCTGCTGTTTTTAGCTCTTTTATAACAGGTAAAAGCTCGGCTGCCCCTACCCCGCCGGCAACAGCTACAACTGTACCATAATATTTTATAACAGTTGGATGTCCCAATGGTCCTAAAAAATCCCTAATAGAATCACCCTCGCAAAGTGACGCCAGATGAGTTGTGCTTTTGCCCGCTTCTTGAAATATTATCCTTACCAAGCCTTCTTGAGGGTTAGTTCCCGCAATTGTCAGCGGAAACCTTTCTCCTTTCTCATCAATTCTAAATATTACAAATTGTCCTGCTTTTGCATTCTTTGCAATTTCAGGAGCATAAATTTCAAGATTATGAACTTTGTTCCCAATTTCTTTTTTTCGCGCGATTTTATACATTTTCTTCCTCAACTATTTTTCCCAATGTATGCTTGAATTTCTTATAAAAGCAAAATTTTTCTTTCCAGCTTTAATATCAAGTTCAATATCTTTTGAATCTATAACTTTACCTTTTGCATCTAAAAAGTCAACTTTTAACGTATGCGCGCCTTCAGGCAAATAAAATCTTGACATGAGAATTGTATCAGGCAAAGTATTCCATGCTCGTCTATCAACTGAAGATGTTGCAGTGTTGAATATATTGAAAAGTCCTTGAGAAATCTGCTCGGCAGCATCTCCGTTTTGTTTCCCAAGCTCTTTAGAAACAGATTTGCCAATAACATACTTAATAGCGGCTCTTGCCAAAGTTTTGGCATAAACTTTAGCTGTTTCATCCTTTAAACATGCCTTTGCAATTTTACCCAAATCTTGAGCTAAAAATCCTTTTTCTTCACGAGTCTCTGATTTAACTCTAAAAGAAACTATTTTGTTATCAAAATCTTTATATCTTGGAAATGCAACTCTAATATAATCTTTTGCAAACGCAGATACGCCTATAGATTTTGCTTTATCAAAATCAGCCATATCTTTACTGTCTAAATTAGTTGCGTTTACATAAATCCACATATCACCAAGAGCAAACTCTAAAGCGGTTTCAGTTTTTTGTGGGATAAAACCGTTGTAGTTAAACACTATGCACTCGCCATAATTCTCGAGAATAGTCCGCTTTTTTGCCTGAGGGAAATCTTTTTTAATCTCACTAGCTTTATCAGGCATTCCAAGCAGCAATGCAGAAGTATAAGCATCGTCAATAAGGTCTTCAGGAACAGCAATACCAGCAACCCCGTTTTTATAAGCTTTTAAAGCCTTTGAATAAGAAATATATGCGTCGTTAAGATAGCCTGCATTTTCATATACAAGACCTGCAAAATACCTTACAAATCCATCATCTTTGTAAAAATTTTTGTAATTAGAATCAACAGCAAAATTCTTAAAAAGAGAGTCCAACTGGCGCGCTTCTACAACAGCGTCATCGCCCCGTCCCGATAAAGCGTAATCCAATGCCTCAAAAACAGAAATATGGACTCTTTCAAAATCTTTGCCATAGTACGGCATTATATTGTCGTTGACAAGCATTGAACTAACGCCCGTAGTTACACTCTTTTGCTGATACTCGCGAAACTTTCCTTTCGCAAGTTCAAATCTCTTTGAGCTTATCTCGTACTCTTTGGCAAAATGGTTGACAATACCAGAATCCAGATAATACATTAGAATATTCTTGGAACCATACTTGCCTTGAGATTTATCAACGAACTTAGCTGCTGACTCATAATCGCCAGAATCTATTTTGGTTCTTAATTTTGAGTAGTATCCAGTAAGGTTGGAAGCGCAACCGCTTATAGTTCCAGCAATTGCACACATCACTGGAACTATAAGCGTGCGAATATTTTTATTTATTATTGTAAGATTACTCATTTATTTTTTATTAAGCTTTATACTTTCTTTTTGCCACTACTTTCTTTATTTTCTTCTGACCCATCCATACTGTTTCGCTAGTTTCCAAATCAATCAACTCAAGTTCAACCTGATAGTATTTAAGCTGAGCTTTCTTATTTGCATCAAATATAGAATTTATCTGCCCTTTCAACATGAAGTCAGCTGCAGTTTCATTGCCCTTCTTTTTGGCATTTTTTGCATTAAGAGCCTGATCGTCTTTTTCTTCTCTTATTTCAGTTCTCTGAGCTTTAGAAGCAACAAAAGTTACTTTCCCTGAATTTATAAAGCTTCTTTCAAGATCTTTTACAAAAGTCTCAGTGCTAATATGCTCTTCGGTTTTGTTCAAAACAGAGCCTATTATAACTCTCGGTTTTCTTCCATTTGCCATCTTATAATCTTCCACCCATTTGCTTGCAAAAGAATCGTTAATCATCTCTTGAGCAACCTGTTTAGAGTCTGTATCGTTCCAGTCTCCGCTTAAATCAATTTCTTCGTTAGAATCTACTCTTGTTACCTGAGGTCCAGAACATGCAAAAAGAGCAACTACAAAAATTCCTGTCAAAAAATATGCTACTGTTTTTTTAAGACTCATAACTCTTTCTCCTGTTTTTTTCTTTCTATCCAGCAAATCAATTCAGTGTGCTTTGAAAAGATTGCTTCTTATTTCTTTACTATTTTCTTAAACTTTCTTTTCCCAGCCTGCAATATAAACGGCTTAGAAAAATCAACTATCAAATCTCCTTCAACTTTTTGAGAATCTATCTTTACTCCGTCTTGCTCTATAAGCCGCCTTGCTTCATTTTTACTTGAAACCATACCGCTTTTAACAAGAAGTTCCGAAACTTTTAATAATGTCGTATCATAAACTAAATATTCTTCCATATCTTCAGGAATGTCTTTCTTGGCAAATACTTTGTTGAATTCTTTTTTCTCTTTTAAACCCGCTTCTTTACCATGGTATCTTTCAACAATTTTTTCAGCCAAAGCAAGTTTTGCATCTTTAGGGTGTATAGCCTTAATAAGACTTAAATCATCTTGAGTAAGAAGTTCGTAATACTTATACATAAGCTCGTCGGAAATTGACATTATTTTTCCAAACATGTCTTTTGGAGTATCGTTTAACGCTATGTAATTATTATAGGATTTTGACATTTTTCTGACTCCGTCTATGCCTTCCAAAAGAGGCATAGTAATTACTATTTGAGGCTCTTTTATTCCGTAATCTCTTTGAATCTGTCTTCCTAAAAGCAAATTAAACTTTTGATCATTGCCGCCAAGCTCAAGATCAGCCTTTAACGCTACAGAGTCGTATGCCTGAAGCAAAGGATACAAGAATTCTACTATGCTTATAGGTCTGTCTTCCTTATATCGCTTTTCAAAATCATCCCTTACAAGCATTTGCGCTACTGTACTTTTTGCAGCAAGATTTAAAAGCCCATTTATTCCAAGCGTCCCCAGCCAATTGCTGTTGTAAGCGATTTCAGTTTTTTCTTTGTCCAAGATTTTAAAAACTTGATCAGTATATGTTTTGATATTATTTTGAATCTGTTCTTCGGTCATAATAGGGCGAGTCTCAGATCTACCAGAAGGATCGCCAATCCTTGCGGTAAAATCACCTATCAAAAATATTATTTGATGCCCTAAATCTTGAAAAGTTTTTAATTTATTGATAATTACGGTATGACCTAAATGCAAATCAGGAACAGTAGGATCAACGCCAAGCTTTATTCTTAGTTTTCTTCCTGAAGAAAGCTTTTTTTCAAGCTCTTCAATAGAAATAATTTCGTTTGTTCCACGCTTAATCTTTTCAAAAACATCATTC
>JAITKZ010000083.1 GCA_031278115.1 Endomicrobium sp. | reverse complement strand
GCTTTTTTAAGAAGATCCAGAGCTAAATCAAGTTTGTCATCTTCAACTAAAGACGTTCCTGTGCTTACACCTTGAGCTTTTAAGAATGTATAAGCCATAGCTCCGCCAATGATAATTGAGTCCACCTTACCTAAGAGATTTTCTATAACGTTTATCTTGTCGGACACTTTCGCTCCACCAAGAATCGCCAAGAAAGGTCTTACGGGCTTCTCAAGAGCTTCTCCCAAAAACTTTAACTCTTTTTCTACAAGGAATCCTGCGGCTGCATCTTTAGTATATTTAACAATCCCTGCCGTTGAAGCATGTGATCTGTGGACTGTTCCGAACGCATCTTGAACAAAAACCTCACCCATAGAAGCAAGATCTTTTGCAAAAGCATCCATAGAAGATTTGTCTTTTTCGCCAGCAGCATTTTTGCCTTCTTCTTCAGAATGAAATCTTAAGTTTTCAAGTAAGAGAATTTGTCCCGGCTTTAAATCTTTTGCCGCTTTTTTAGACTCAGCGCTTATACAGTCTCCACCGACAAATTTAACAGGCTTACCCAAGACTTCGCCCAAACGAACAGCTACGGGCTTCAAACTCATTTCAGGAATAACCTTGCCTTTTGGTCTACCTAAATGCGACATAAGAATTATTGCTGCATTTTTTTTCAATAAATATTCTATTGTAGGAAGAGTCGCCATGATTCTTTTATCGTTTGTTATTTTAAGATTTGCGTCAAGAGGTACATTATAATCTACTCTAACTAAAACCTTCTTCCCTTTTACATCAATATCAGCAAGCGTCTTTTTCATTTAAGGCTCCGTTTTTGACCAAAGACCGCGCAGCGCAAATCTAATGCGCAAGCGCGGTCTTATCGTTATTTATGGACTTCGTTTAGCAATACTTTAGTTACGCAAATAATAATAGCGCCGGCATTGTTAATTTATGTGAAATAAATTAGCCATTTACTTTCTTCATATAGGCAATAAGTTCTAAAACTTTATTTGAATATCCCCATTCATTATCATACCAAGCAACAACTTTAACGAATTTGTCTGTCAAAGCTATTCCAGCTTTTGCGTCAAATATTGACGTACGAGCATCACCTACGAAATCTGAAGAAACTACTTCATCTTCAGTATATCCCAAGATACCTTTAAGTTCATTTTCTGAAGCAGACTTCATTGCTGATTTTATTTCTTCATATGTGGCAGACTTTGCTAAATTTACAGTCAAATCTACTACAGAAACGTCAAGTGTAGGTACGCGAAACGACATACCTGTCAATTTACCGTTCAATTGAGGAATTACTTTTCCTACTGCCTTTGCTGCGCCTGTTGAAGAAGGAATTATGTTTCCTGAAACTGCTCTTCCGCCTCTCCAATCTTTTGCAGAAGGTCCATCTACAGTTTTTTGTGTAGCAGTTGTAGCATGTACGGTAGTCATTAAGCCATCTACAATGCCGAATTTATCGTTCAAAACTTTTGCTACTGGAGCCAAGCAATTTGTCGTACAAGAAGCGTTAGATACAAACTGAGTTCCTTTCTTATAAGAGTCTAAGTTTACTCCACAAACAAACATCGGAGTATCATCTTTTGAAGGGGCAGACATTACTACGTACTTTGCACCAGCATCAATGTGAGATTGGGCTTTATCTTTTGAGAGAAATAAACCTGTTGACTCTACAACATATTCAGCTCCGATTTCTCCCCACTTCAAATCTGCGGGATTCCTTTCCGCTGTTACGCGAATAGTTTTTCCATTTACAACCAAATTACCGTTTTTTACTTCAACAGTTCCTTTAAACTGTCCGTGAACAGTATCATACTTTAACATGTAAGCCATATAGTCAACGCTGATTAAGTCGTTGATAGCTACAACTTCAATGTCACTTCTGTTTTGAGCTGCACGAAATACCAAACGTCCAATGCGTCCAAAACCATTGATACCTACTTTAACCGACATAATACGCCTCCTTTTGGGTTTTAAGCTGAAATGTTATAATTTTAGTTTAGAGAGATCAGCATTTATTACATTTACTTTAGATAATAGTATAAAAATACGACGATTTTTGTCAAATTTAGAAAACGGCTTATTCCGTCGGAACAGATTTTTTGACAGAAGGGCAAATTTTGTTTAATGGACAAGCCGCATGGTTTGGATTTCTCGCTTTGCAAACCCTTCTTCCCAATGTCTGTATAAGCAGAGAGAAGTTAGTCCGATACTGTTTAGGAACTATTAACATTAAATCTTTTTCTATCTTAACAGGATTTTCATACTTTGTAAGCTTGAGTAAATTCGCTATTCTTATGACATGCGTGTCAACTGCAATTCCTTCTGCTTTACAAAAAGCATGACCTAAAACGACATTAGCAGTTTTTCTTGCAACGCCCGGAAGCTTAAGAAGCTCTTCCATTGTTTGCGGAACTTGACCATCATATAATCTTAATACCATTTGAGCAGATTTTATGATATTTTTGGATTTGTTTCTAAAAAATCCCGCTGATTTTATACAACTTTCAAATTCAGATATATCCGCGTTAGCATAATCTTGTAAACGCTTATATTTTTTAAACAAGTTTTCTGTTATTTTGTTTACTCTTTCATCAGTACATTGAGCGGACAATATCACTGCAACAAGAAGTTCAAAAGGATTTGAAAACTTGAGAGGACATTTTATATAACCAAAAGTTTCTTTTAAAATTTTTATTATTTTTAAAACATACTCTTTCTTATCTTTTTCCATTTATAATTCCGAAAATTTTATTATGCATAGTCCAATTGTTTGCAGCAAGCAAGGTTGCCTTAAATAGAGGGTCTTTGCCACCATCATAATCAGAAATTGTACCACCTGCCTCTTCAACCATTAAAATACCTGCAGCGGTATCCCAAGGTTTTAAGCCTTCTTCCCAAAAGAATTCAAAACGACCACAAGCAACATATGCTAAATCTAAAGCTGCTGATCCAAGTCTTCTGACACCCTGTACTTCATGCACTATATTGTCAAAATTTTTCATTACCCTTTGACTGTCTTTTCTAAAATAATATGGAAAGCCAGTGGCTGCCAAAGATCTAATAGTATCTTGATTTTTTGAAACATTTATTCTTTTGCCATTAAGCCAAGTTCCTTTATCTTTTTCAGCTATGAAAACTTCTTTCATTACAGGCGCATAAATAACACCGACAATAATTTCATCTTTGTATTTTAATCCAATGGAAACACAAAACATAGGTAAACCATGAACAAAATTTACTGTTCCGTCTAAAGGGTCTATAATCCAACAGTAATCTTTGTCTGTTTCTTTTATG
>JAITKZ010000098.1 GCA_031278115.1 Endomicrobium sp. | reverse complement strand
CTTACAGAGCCGGAGCTGACATTGCAAATATGGAATTTGTTCAGTTTCACCCTACGTGTTTATACAACAGCGAAGCTAAATCTTTTTTGATATCTGAGGCTGTTCGCGGCGAAGGAGCTGTTTTAAGACTTAAAAATGGCGAACAGTTTATGGATAAATACAGCTCTCAAAAAGAGCTTGCTCCCAGAGACATAGTCTCAAGAGCCATAGACACGGAGTTAAAAGCAAGAAGGGAAAATTTTGTTTATTTGGACATTACCTCAAAAAGTAGAGATTTCCTTGTCAGAAGATTTCCTAATATTTACGCAAAATGTCTGGAGTATGGTATAGACATGGCTAAAGATATGATCCCAGTAATCCCTGCTGCTCACTTTTTTTGCGGTGGCATAAATATTGACGAACACGGAAGAACAAGTATAGAAAATCTTTACGCTATAGGCGAAACAGCTTGCTCTGGGATACACGGAGCCAACAGGCTTGCGTCTAATTCCTTGCTTGAAGGGATAGTTTATGCCGATAGAGCCTATAAAGATTCTTTAAAACTTTTAAATAGAGAACATTCTAAAATTAACGACAGGGAAAATAAAATCAATAATTCTAAAAAGCCATCACAGATTGTATTCATGCAGGAATGGGAAGAAATTAGGCGGTTAGCGTGGAGCTATTTAGGTATATATCGCTCAAACGAGAAACTTTTAAAAGCCAAAAAAAGAATAGATATTTTAAAAAATGAAATAGATAAATATTTTGCAGACGCTCTAATAAGCGTTGACAGTATTGAGTTGAGAAATATAGCATGTGTGTCGGAACTTATATTACGTTCTGCGATGCTTAGAGAAGAAAGCAGAGGACTTCACTTTAACATTGATTATCCATTCATGTTATCTGAAGCTTATAATACAATCCTAAACATAAATAGAAAAGAAACGTTTACGTGGCTTGCCGCAGAGGAATAGCATGGACATAATTAAAATTCGCGGTGCAAGGCAACATAATCTTAAAAATATAGATCTTGATATTCCAAGAAATAAGCTTATTGTTGTTACAGGCTTGTCTGGATCTGGCAAGTCTTCTCTTGCTTTTGACACTATATATGCAGAAGGTCAAAGAAGATATGTGGAATCTTTATCAGCTTATGCAAGACAATTTCTTGATCTTATGGATAAACCAGATGCGGATATTATTGAAGGCTTGTCGCCGGCAATTTCAATTGAACAAAGAGCTCCTTCGCATAACCCTCGTTCTACCGTAGGAACGGTTACAGAAATTTACGATTATTTAAGACTGTTATTTGCAAGAGTAGGTGTTCCCCATTGTCCAAAATGTGGTAAAGAGGTAAAGCCGCAATCCACTCAACAGATAATAGACGAGATTATGAAACTTCCTAAAGATACTATGATTCATATTTTTGCACCGCTTATAAAAGGAAGAGCTGGGACTTATGAAGAACTTTTTTTTCGTCTTGCAAAAAGTGGGTATTCGCGAGTAAGAATTGACAATAATATTTACATGCTTGACGAAAAAATAAAGTTAGACAGATATAAAAAACATTCCATAGACATAATTGTTGACAGAATAAAACTAAGCCAAGAATTGCGTTCAAGAGTGGCAGCGTCTATAGAAACGGCTCTTAAAGAATCAAGAGGGGTAGTATCGGTTGCTGTTGTAGAAAATGGGAAAGTCGCCTGTGAAAATGTTTACAGTGAGCAATATGCATGTGTTGATTGCGGTATAAGCATTTCTGAAATAGAGCCTAGATTATTTTCTTTTAATTCTCCTTTTGGCGCATGCCCTGAGTGTGGTGGGCTTGGGAACAAAATAGAAATTGATGAGAATTTGGTTGTGCCAGATAAAAATCGTTCGTTAAAACAAGGAGCAATTATCGCATGGTCTGAACCTATAACCACAAGAACCAACAGATGGAAAAACAGTTGGAGTGGTTATTATTGGGAACTTTTGTCCAAAGCTGCAAAAGATAATAAAATACCTTTAAACGTCGCATGGAAAGATTTAACGAGAAAACAGCAAGAAATACTTCTCTTTGGCAAAGACGACTTTGAAGGCGTTATAACAAACATGCAACGTCGTTATAGCGAGACGGAGTCTGATTTTGTAAGAGAAGAAATTTTTAACAAATACATGGGTCAAAAGATTTGCCCGTCTTGCAAAGGCAAAAGGCTTAAAAAAGAAGCTCTTTCAGTTCTTATAGATAATAAATCTATTGCTGACATAACTAAAATGTCTGTAGAGAAATCTTTTGATTTCTTTAACAAAATTAAATTTGGAGAAAAGGACAAAGAAATAAGCAAGACTATTTTAAAAGAAATACGCTCAAGACTGCAGTTTTTAAATAATGTAGGGTTGGACTATTTAAGTTTAGACAGGGAAAGCGGAACTCTTTCAGGTGGGGAAGCCCAAAGAATACATTTGGCTACGCAAATAGGCTCTGGTCTTACTGGCGTATTGTATGTTCTTGACGAGCCGTCTATAGGTTTGCATCAAAGAGATAATGATAAACTTTTGGAAACATTGATAAAACTTAGAGATTTAGGAAATACATTGATTATTGTTGAACATGATGAAGATACAATGCGTGCTGCGGACTACATAATAGATTTGGGACAGGGAGCAGGAGTACATGGCGGGTATATAGTAGCTCAAGGTAGTGCCAAAGAAATAATGAAATCAAAAAAATCTTTGACTGGGCAGTACTTAAGCGGGGCTTTGTCAATCCCTGTCCCAAAAAAGAGAAAGCAACTCCTAGACAAGTGGCTTATGGTTGAAGGAGCACAACAATTTAACTTAAAAAACTTAGACGTCCGCGTTCCGCTAGGTCTTTTTGTCTGTGTAACAGGCGTATCAGGTAGCGGTAAATCTACTTTAGTTCATGAAATAATATATAAAAATCTCGCCAAACAACTTTACGGAGCAAAAGAAGCTCCTGGCAGATTTAAGAGTATGAAAGGTTTTGAGAATATAGACAAAGTTGTAATTGTTGACCAATCGCCTATAGGAAAGACTCCAAGGTCAAATCCTGCAACTTATACAGGTGCGTTTTCAATGATAAGAGATTTGTTTGCTCAAGTTCCTGAGTCAAAAGCTAGAGGTTATCAGCCCGGAAGATTTTCTTTTAACGTAAAAGACGGCAGATGTGAAAATTGTCAGGGAGATGGGACGTTAAAGATAGAAATGCAGTTCCTTCCAGACATCTATGTAAAATGTGATGTCTGCGGTGGAAAAAGGTTTAATGAAGAAACTTTACAAGTAAGATATAGAGGTAAAAATATAGATGAAGTTTTAAATATGACAGTGGAAGAAAGCGTAAAGTTTTTTGAAAATATTCCCGCTTTAAAGAGGATACTTTCTACGCTTGAAGACGTGGGACTTGGGTATATCAAAGTAGGTCAACCTGCGACTACGCTTTCAGGCGGAGAAGCCCAAAGAATAAAACTTGCTTCAGAACTTTCAAAAAGAGCTACAGGTAGGACAATATACATTCTTGACGAGCCTACAACGGGCTTGCATTTTGCAGATGTTGAAAAACTTCTTGAAGTGCTTCAAAGGCTTTCTTACGCAGGCAATACTGTTCTTGTAATAGAGCATAATCTTGATGTTATTAAAAGCGCAGACTGGATAATGGATTTGGGTCCTGAAGGCGGTGAAAGAGGCGGAAAAATTGTTGCACAAGGAACTCCTGAAGAGATAATGAAAAATCCAAAATCTTTTACAGGACATTATTTAAAAGAACATATAAACCGCCGCAAACATTGTTAATCTGCAAAATCTAAGTTTAGTGAGAGAATAAAATGTTTTTAAATTTGATAATAAATGCCATAATATTTTCTATTTTTTATACGTTGATATTTTTGTTAATTTATAAAACAAAACTGCTTAAAATAAAATTTGCGCCCATATTCTTTTTTTTCAGCAATTATGTATTTTCTTATAGTTTTTCTTCTTAAAAAGTATGTCAATCTATGAAAATAAATTCTTCAAAAAATATTAAAGACTTACTTTTAAAAGATTTAAAAAAGTATGGTGATTCTATTTTTGCCAAGTTTACCCGAAAACTTTTAAATATTTGCAAAGACAGATACGCTCAAGACGATATTTTGCTTGGGGTACGCGTACCTAAACAAAGAGAGTTGGCAGGGAAATATGCTAAATATATAAATTTGGAAGAAACTGAAAAGTTATTACAAGATAAAGTTCATGAGCTTAGATTTATTGCATTAGTTATTTTATCTAAAGAATATAAAAGAGCAGATAATAAACTTAAGTCCAAAATAATGAAAATATATTTAAGAAATTATAAATATATTAACAACTGGGATTTAGTTGATACATCTGCGCCACATATATCTGGGCATTACTGGTATAACAATAAATTAGACAAATTCTGGGAATTTGCTAAATCTGGTAGCTTATGGAAAGAAAGAATGGCTATGATTTCAACATTTTACTTTATCAGACAAAATAGATTTAACGAGACTTTAAAGCTTGCTGAAGTGTTTTTAAATCATAAACACGACTTAATGCACAAAGCTTCGGGCTGGATGCTTAGGGAAATCGGTAAAAGAGATAAAAAGGCTTTACTTTCATTTTTAGATAAATATGCCTCACTAATGCCCAGAACAATGCTCAGATACTCTATTAAAAAACTGACCAAACAACAAAGAAAGTTTTACTTAAAAGAAAGTTCTCATAATTCATAAAAGTATATTATTAGTTGTTATATGTCGGATTTAGCTTAGGAGTGTTTATGTCAACAGAAAGATTAGTGA
>JAITKZ010000053.1 GCA_031278115.1 Endomicrobium sp. | reverse complement strand
GGCTTGTTATTTTGATGGGTTTTAGTTCTTTTATCCATTCACAAATTAATCTAAATTATCCGGAGATATTTTTCTACTTCCATCAATTCGTTTTGGTTACTTTTTATTCTTTTTTAAATAAAGAGCTAAGTCATTCTTGAATATTTACTAAATAGCGCAACTATTGTATATGCACAAAAGACTCCTATCAATGCTCCTGCAAGAACATCTGAAGGAAAATGACTTCCTATATAAATTCTATAAAATCCTGAAGAAAAAGTAAATAGTATGTATAAATACCAATACTTTTTAACCATTATAAACATGAAAGTACATAAAGAAAATGCAAGCTCTGTATGTCCTGAAGGGAAAGAATGTGCATATATTTTTTCAGAGAGTATATTTGTATTTTCTCCAAATACTTCTAAAGGACGAGGTCTTTCAAAATAGTGTTTTAGAAAGTGAACTGTTACAGCTCCTACTGCCATTACGCTTGCCATCAGAGCGAGCTTTGTCCAAAAATGCTCTTTTTTATTTTTCCAAATGATAAATATACATATTGCAAGTATTATAAAAAAGCTTAAGTTAAAGTTTTTGTTGTCACAATATGAAATAGGTGATACAAAAAAGTCTAGAAATTTAGACTTTAAGTTTGAATTTATAAATTTGAAAACAGAATAATCAAATTTTAAAAATTCTTGTCTGAAGTTTTTTTTTGTTCCCAAATTTACAGCGGCATAAGATTGTGGGAGTTTAGACGGATTGAAAGAGTTACAAAATATAAAATAGAAATTTTTAATTTTTTTACCATTTCTGTATATTGGAAACTCTTCAATTTTAGTATATGATAAAAATACATCTGTTCCGTATCTGTTTTTAGGCTCTGAAAAGAAATAATCGTTACATATATATAATCCATTTTTATTTTTTAATTTTTTTAAGTCTTTTTGCCAAAAGTCGTAAGCATTTATTTTGTCACTTATGCAGAATACTCTAAGTTCAGGAACACATGCTGAAAGTTCGCTTGCCAAATAACTTTTGTATGTAAAAATAAAAGGTCTTTCTTCTTTTGAATAAGAGTTTACTATTCGTCTTATTTCTTTTCCTACTTCTTTCCAGCTGTAAACTTCATTCGTTAAGTCAATCCTCTCAGATTCTGGCACACCATGTTCTATTTTTTCAAGTTTATCTTTCGGCATGAATTTTTCAATCGGAATAATTCCGTATAAAATATGCAGAGGAACTATGATAATCATAAACAAAGCTAAACCCCAAGCTGTATAAGAATAAACTTTAAACCATTTCACATGCCAAAAGTTTAATATTAAATGAGCTACATATATTGATAAGACTAAATATCCCATAGCGGGCCAATGAGGAAGTATCTCATTAAATGTTGCTATTGCGTTAAAAAGGAGTAAAGCAGGCAGTGAGAAACAAGAAATAATAAGACTTGTTCTATCCTTTTTTTTATAAGCTTCTTTAACACACAATGCTGCTGCGGTTATAAACATTAAAAAAAGCAAAGGGGAAATATATCCAGCTTGCGCGCCTATGGACCTACCAAAAAGCATTAAAGAAAATTTAGGCAAAGAATGTCCAAACCCGTGGTTTAACTGGAATCCAAAAGATGTCCAGCTGTTTTCTATATTCCATATTATGACAGGCAGAAAGATTATGGCAGACAGAATAAGTCCAAAATATGGTTCTTTATTTTTAAACCAAAATCTATGTTTTGGCGAAAAAATAAGAAATAAAAATAGAGAGAAAGGTATCAAAACGCCGTTATATTTGGATAGCATTGCAAACCCTGTCGTAATGCCCAGCAAATACCAATATTTTTTATTATTTGTTTCAATTAGGATAATAAATATAAGAAGAGATAGAAGCCAAAAGAGAGCAAGTGGAGAATCTGGAACAGCTATTACAGATCCCAAAAAAGAAAACACTGGAAGGACATTTAATAATAATACGCCGACAAAAGCCGTTCTTTCATTGTAAAGTTTTTTAGCGCATATAAAAAATACCCACATTGCGAAAAAGAAAATTAAAACTGTAGGAAATCTTACTGCAAATTCATTGTTGCCGAAAACTAATGTCGATGCTTTAATTATATAGCCAATTAGAGGTGGGTGATCAAAATACGAAAAGTCCAGAAATTTAGAATATACCCAATAATGAGCTTCGTCTATAGTTAGTCCTATCTTACCTATTATTAACAGCCGCAATAGTGTTGTAGCAACATTTATAATCCAAAACCATATCTTATAATTCATTTATCTTCCTGTTAATTTAAGTTTTAAAACTTTGAATAAGTATGTTATTAAAGTTCCTAGGCGAAGTTTTGATTTACCTGAAAATCTGGCAAGGAATATTATCGGGTATTCTTTGACTTTCAAATTCTTTTCTTTAATTTTGTATAGAACTTCAGTAACTATAAAAGGGTCGCTTGCCGTTAATTCAGCAGCGAATTTAGTTAGAGCTTCTCTTTTAAACATTCTATAACCAGAAGTAGGATCTTGTATTTTAACTCCCAATACAAAAGACAAATAACGTCTTGAAAAATTGCTTACTATTTGTCTGAGTATTGATCTCTCTTCATCTTTTCCGCCTTTGATATAGCGCGATCCTATAACTACATCATAATTTTCTATTGTTTTTAAAAATTCTGGGATATATTTAGGGGAATGAGAGCCATCTCCATCCATTTCAACTATATAATCAGTTCTCATATCAAGAGCTTTTAAGAATCCGTCTTTGCCGGCATATCCACGACCTTTTTTCTCTTTTCTTAATAGAAGATGTACTTTATTATTTGTTTTTGATATTTCTTCAACTATTTTATACGTTCCGTCAGGAGACATATCATCTACAATCAAAACATCTACATTGACTCCACAATTTAAAATTTCATCAATCATCAACTTTATATTGGAAGCTTCGTTATATGTCGGCACCATTACAACAGTTTTCATAAAAACCTCTATTTGAGTATTTGAGCTGTAAGATAGGAACTTATAAATTATAAATATTGCTCAATTGCTTTTATAACATCTTTTGCTGCGATTGACTCCATGCAGTTATCAATTAAATCGCATTCTTGTTTATAACAAACTACACAATTTTTATTAGATTGTATTTTTACGCCTTTGGAGTATATTTCTATTTCATTGACTGAAGTTGGACCAAAAAGAGCTACGATATTTTTCTTAAGTCCGGCGGCGGCGTGCAAAGCCATAGTATCTCCGCACAAAACTATGTCGCATAGATTTATCTTTGCAAAGAAATCTGGAATACTATTGTCAATTCCTGTTGAGATAACATTTGGTATATTTTCTTTTAAAATCAAGTCAATTTCGCTTTTATCCTGAATGCTACCAAGCAATAAAACAAAATATCCTTTTTGCGAGAAATATTTTGCGGTTTCAATAAACCCTTTTGATGTCCATTTTTTTAATTTCCACCTATTGCCTGCTCCGGGGTTTATTCCTATAATTTTTTTGTCACTGTTTATATTGTTGCCTTTTAAAAATTTTTCAGCTTTCTCTATTGAATTTTTTTGCAAAGGAACAATTATTTCATAATTGTCTTTTGGGAGTTCGGCTATTTTAGACATCCAATATTGATATGTAAAAGTGTTGGCTTTCTTAAGCTTATCATAAGCGCTTGTTTTAAGCCATTCTTTAGCATAATTGTTTGAAGTTATGATGTTTCTGTCATCGTCCAGACTAAAACCTAAGACTTCTTTTTTGTTTGAAAGTTTTGTAAGAGATAAACTTTCAAAAGCTAAATCTAAGTTGATAACAATGTCAAAAAATTTGTTTACAATATATTTTATGACATTTCCGTCATTATGTATTATTTTATCTATCAGATTATTGCCTTCAAGAACAGCAGCATTTTTTGTATCAACAATCCAAGATATTTCACTTTTAGGGTGAAGTTCTTTTAAACCTTTTAAAATAAAAGTAGTTCTTAAAACATCACCCATAGCGCCAAGTTTAACAATTAGAATACGTTTATTATCTTTCTTGATTGAGAGTTTTGAATAGTTTTTACATTCTTTACAAGTAGCGTTATTATTTTTTTGGTAAACACATGGTCTGTCTAACGGAAATTTAGAACAATCGGTGAAAGCTTCAAAAGAATCAGTATTTTCTATCATAATTTATAAAGCTAGCAAATCTTGCCCGACATTGCAACACCGTATAGAAAGTAGTAAAATCATTAGTCTATGAATTCATTTATTTGGAGTTTTCATGGATAGATTATTTTGCAAAAAAAACGCTTTTTTTATTGCTGGTCTTGTTGTTTTGTTTAAAATATTTTTGTCTGCTTCTATAGAACTTCATCCAGATGAGGCATATTATTGGCTTTGGTCCCAACATTTAGCTCTAGGATACTTTGACCATTCTCCAATGGTGGCGTGGTTTATAAAAGTAACTACATTATTTTCCAACTCTGAATTGGCAGTAAGATTTTCTTCTATAATAACAACTATAATACTCAGTTTTTTGATACGGAATCTGGCTAAAAAACTTTTTAATGAAAATATAGCCGCGGCATCTGTTATCGTATTAAATACTTTGCCTGAAATGATGACAGCCTCAATAATAATAACCCCTGACACTCCTGTATTTTTGTTTTTCTCTTTGAGTGTTTATTATCTGTGGCATTTGATTAAAACTAACCAAACAAAGTATTGGTATATAACAGGCTTGTTTTTTGGCTTGGCTCTACTGTCAAAATATACTGCCATATTATTTGGATTAAGTCTTTTTGTATATATAATTGCAGACAGAAAATGGTGCTGGCTTAAAAATAAACATTTCTATCTCATGTTTATTGTCTCTTTTATTGTATTTCTGCCTGTTATTATTTGGAATTTACAGCATGAATGGGTATCTTTCACATTTCAAATTTGTCACGGCTTGACGAGCAATACAATTCATTTTGATTATATTTTTGATTATTTGGGTTCACAGTGTCTTGCTGCAGGTCCTATTATTTTTATTTCCGGTATTGTTGCTGCAGTCGGTTATTTTTGTTCAAAAAATTCAAAAAAGATTTTTATTGCATCTTTTTCTGTACCAATAATAATGTTTTTTTTGTTCACGGCTTTAAAAAGAAATCCAGGAGCAAATTGGCCTGCCTTTGCTTATTTTGCTTTCAGCATTATGTGTTGTGCTTATTTGCTTGAAAATAACTCAAAAATAAAAAGAAAGATTCTTATTTATGGGACAGTATTTAATTTTATTATATCTTTTCTTTTGGGTTTGCACGTTAAGTATGCGATTGTTCCTTTAGGGCTTTTTTCACGTCATGCTGTTGTTGCTGATGCCACTAATTGGTTCTATGGGTGGAGAGAGCTTGGAGATAATCTTGTAAAAAGAAATATTAAATATGTTATAGCAGATACTCAGCAGTGGGGCGGCGCCATGGCTTATTACACAAAGAACGAATTAAAAGTATTAACGGGACCGGTACCTGTAAATCAGTTTAGGTATTGGACTATTCCAGATGATCTGGCTTATTCAAAAATTGCGGTTGTGAATGTGGACAAAGATATGGAAGACGATTTTAGTAAAATTAAAAATGCGGATATTATAGTGGTTTCAAGAAACGGAATTCCTATTCGTCAATATGCAGTTGTTGAAAGCAGCGGTTATGAAATGAAGAAGTAATTGAATTGCGAAAAACAAAATAGTACAATTCCAATCTATATGAGATACGCATTTGCGATTTTAATGTTTCTGTTTGCGGCATCTTCTCTTCTTGCGGATCAATCTGATTCGGTAAATGTCTCTGTTACGCCAACAATTTTTCTTGCTTTAGATTACGACTTGCAATTTAGAACAGCATATTATTCAAATATAGATTATACATCAGCAAAGCACAACTCTGCAGATATTTTTTCTCAATACTTAAATTTAAATGTGATAGGAAAATTTGACAAAAGAATTGAAATGTCTGCAAAAATTGCTTCATATGGTTTTTCAGGAAAATATGACAATGCTTTTGCAATGCCTTACGAAGATAAAGATTTTCCATTCTTTTTAGAAACAGCTTTTCTTAAATTTAAAACCGAAAAAGATTTTTCTTTTCCATATACTATATATATCGGGAAACAAGAATTTCATTATGGCAGCGGACTTGTAGTAGATAGCGATAACACTGGGTTGCTTGGAGCTGAGGCAACGGTTGAGCTGTCTAAGTTTTTAATAATAGATATGTTTGCTTCCAAAGTTCCAAATGAAAATTTTAATTTTTGTGGAGCCAATTTTAATTTTGATTCTTTTATTGAGTTTACAATCTGCCAAGAACGCAATAATTCTGGGTTTTTATATAAAAAAGGAGTATCTACGAAAAATTCCGAAAATCCTTCAAATAAGATTGAATATGATAATAAAACTTTTTACGATTTACGCATAGCACGCGTTGGCGAAAAGTATGACTATGTCGTTGAAGCCGCTCAACAAAAAGGATATTTATCAAAAGACAATGCGCAAAAAATTGATTATGATGCGTATATGTTTAGTTTAAACGGGGCATGGCATGGTGAGGTATTAAAAAAGGATGCCAACGCTAATATTTTATTTACATATTCCGGAGCTAAAGAGGAAAATTGTTTTAGTCCTACGTTTGCAAAAAGATACGATGGTTTGCAAAGAATAGGATATGGAGCATTATTTGCCGCAAATACTACTGATTCATTTGTTGTAATACCAAATGGATATTACGGAATAAACACATTAGGATTCTCTTTTGGTATTTGCCCACTTAATGCAGTTAGTGCAGGAATTGCCTACTTTCTTTTTTCAGCGTCGGATGCACCTGCTGACGCGGGAGATGCTGGATTTGCTAAAATTTACGGAGCAAAGGCGGATTTAGGCAAAGAGTTTGATTTTTTTGTTAAATATAAATACAAGCATTATTTTGATGTAATTTTTGATTTTGCATTGTACACGCCGCCGTCAAAAGCGGATAAAGTTTTTGCAAATATGGATTCGTCATATTTATTTCAATTGGGAATAATTTCAAGGTTCTAACATGAAAAAAGTTTACTTGGCTTTTTTGTGGCATCAGCATCAGCCTATGTACAAAAATCCAGCTACGGGCGTGTATGAGCTTCCGTGGGTAAGGCTTCGTGCTACCAAAGATTACTACGACATGGTTGCAATACTTGACGGTTTTCCTAAAATAAAATCCAACATAAATTTAGTTCCATCTTTGTTAATGCAGCTTGAAGAATATGCTTCGGGGAAAGCCAAAGACAGATTTATGGATTTAACCTTAAAAGACGCAAAACTCTTGACACAAGATGAGAGAACTTTTATTTTGGCAAATTTCTTTTTAGCAAACTTAGAGAATATGATTTTGCCTTTTCCACGTTACTCTCAGCTTTACAACAAGAAATCTCAAAAAATAGACGGAAGTCTTTTTGAAGAGCAGGATTTTAGAGATTTGCAGGTTTGGTTTAATTTGTCGTGGTTTGATCCTTATTGGCGCAAAAGCGACGAATTTATTAAATTTTTGCATGATAAAGGGAAAGATTTTAGCGAAGATGAAAAAAGAAAACTTATTGATAAACAGATTGAAATCTGTGGGAAGATAGTTTCTAAACATAAAGAAGCTCAAAAGAGAGGGCAGATTGAAGTTACCGTAACGCCTTTTTATCACCCAATTCTTCCTTTGCTTTGCGACACAGACGCGGCAAAAGAGGCGACGCCTAGCATAAATTTGCCGCAAAAAAAAGATTTGTTCATCCCGAAGACGCTTTATGGCATATTGAAAACGCCATTTCTTATTATGAAGAACGATTTGGCGTTAAACCGTCGGGAATGTGGCATTCGGAAGGGTCTGTGTCAAACGCTGTGGTTGAACTTATTTCCGAAGCAGGAATAAAGTGGACGGCAACGGACGAAGCGGTTTTGTTTAACAGTGTAAAAGACATATCAAGCGACAGAAGACATTTATTTAAGCCGTTTCAATTAAACATAAACGGTAAGAATTTAAACATAATTTTTAGAGATCACGGACTTTCCGATTCCATAGGTTTTGTGTATTCTAAATGGAATGCTGAAGATGCTGCAAATGATTTTATAGCTAAGATTAAAAGTATAGGAGAATATGCAAGCTCGCTTACAGACTATCCTCTTGTATCAGTCATTTTAGACGGAGATAATTGCTGGGAGTATTATAAAAACGATGGTTGGGATTTTTTAACAAAACTTTATGAAAAACTAAGCGCTGACGATGATATAGAAACGGTAAGAGTAAGTGACTATCTTGCAAAATTTTCTCCGAAAGACATAATAACAAATTTAACAGCGGGTTCGTGGATTAACGGAAATTTTGGCGTTTGGATAGGTAGCGCTGAGGATAATAAATCTTGGGATTGTTTATCTGTGGCAAGAGATGTTTTGATAGACAAATTAAATTTGGGCGATTCCGAAAATATAAAAACGGCTTGGAATGCTTTTCATGCGGCTGAGGGATCTGATTGGAATTGGTGGTACGGGGACGATCGTTCTTCATCAAACGATACTGATTTTGATTTTTTATACAGGCAGCACTTAATAAAGGTGTACGAGTCTCTCGGACTAGCTGCGCCTGAAACCTTGTTTGAAGTAATAGGGAATAATTCCAACCAAAAGTATAGTCTAAATCCGGCATTATCTATTTCTCCAAAGATTGATGGTAAAAGCTCAGATTTTGATGAATGGAAAAAGTCAAGTTTTTATAAGACCGGTGCAAGCGGCGGAGCAATGCATCAAGTCTCTACAGTGTTAAGATCTTTTAATTATGGTTTTGACCTTGATAATTTATATTTAAAATTTAATTTTAATGAAGAACTTTTAGAAGAACTTTCTTTAAAAATACTATTTTTAAAGCCTATAGAAACAAATATAATTTTAAGTTTTAAACCAGACAATAAAATGCTAGCTGTAGATGGGACAGGAAAAAATATAGACGCTGTTGCAAGCGCTATTTTTGATAAAAGCGCGGAGTTAGCTTTACCGTTTTCTTTCTTAAGTATCCCTGAGGAATATGACAAGATAAAATTTGTGATAGCTGTAAACAAAAATAATTCTGAAATTGAAAGATGTCCATATCAAACGGTTGTAGAGATACCAAAACCTATCAGAAATTAAATTGGAAAACATGATCATTTTACATTTTTAGATTCTTAATTATATATATTTAAATGTTTTAGGAGAAACAAATGACTCTAAAAGAATTTTTGTTAAATGGTAAAAAATATTGGGGGTTTGAAGGAGAAATGTATCCTGGGAGTAATTTGGCTTTTATAAAAGGCAGCAAAGGTTTTATAATGTGTGGTTATTTAAATCTTGAAACAGCAGAAAAAATGAACAATGTCGCAGCTATTGTGACAGGAGTAAAAACAGTTGACGATATGTTAAATAAGAATATACTAAGCTCTACAACAAACGCTCAAAAAATCGGTATTGTGACCGGTATTTCAGTCTTAAAAGCTCTTGAAAAAATAGGGTAACAAGCAGGAAAATTTGACACTGATAAACAAAAATGTGTACAATTCTCTCTATAATCGCGGGGTGGAGCAGCTCGGTAGCTCGTCAGGCTCATAACCTGAAGGCCGCAGGTTCAAATCCTGCCCCCGCAATAAGCTCTCAGAGAACAAAGATTGGAAGTTCATAAAAAGTATGTTGATGTTTACTATATTGTTGATGGGTGTGATGTAATAGGTTATAGGAGTTTGTTGGACTGTGGTCAAATATATAAAGATTACGATAAAGCAAAAGATATAGAACTTTTCAATGATAAACCTGATTTTAACATTCTTATAACGAAGGTCATTTCGCAATATTTTTTCCTAGCGATTTTCATGCTCCGCTATGCGGGGAAAACCCTGTAAAAGTGTATAGTCAAAATTGCCACAAATACAGTCCTTAGTAAATATACAGAGGTATAAAATGATTATAGGGTTGACTGGTTCTTATTGTTCCGGGAAAGATACAGTTGCAGACTATATATCGCAAAAACACGGATACAAACATTTATCTTTGTCTGACGTTATAAGAGAGATAATGAAAGAAGCTGGAGTCGAGCTTACAAGAGAAAATCTTATTACGTTTGGCACAAACCTTCGTGCAGAAAATGGCAACGGAGTTTTGGCAAAGAAAGTTTTGGAAAAAGTGAAAGATGAAGGTAAATATTGCATAACTTCAATAAGACATTCGAAAGAGGTAAACGAACTTAGAAAAAGAAAAGATTTTGTATTGATAAATGTTGACGCTCCTCAGGGTGTTCGTTTTGAAAGAATGCAGAAAAGGAAACGATCAGGCGATCCTCAAACATTGGAAAAGTTTATAGAACTTGAAAAAAAGGAATCTCAGACTTCAGGGTCAGGACAACAGCTTAGAAAAACAGCCAATATGGCAGACATTATTTTTATAAACGATTCCAATGATATGACAACTCTTAAAGTGAGAGTGGACAATCTTTTAGAAGATTTAGAAAATGAAAGAAGAAATTTTTGACGTTGTAGTTATAGGCTGTGGTGCTTCTGGAATGATGGCAGCCATAAGAGCCGGAGAGCGTGGTTTAAAAACTATAGTTTTGGAGAAAAAATCGCGTCCTGGCATAAAGCTTTCAATTACCGGAAAAGGCAGAGGGAATCTTACAGACAGCGCTTCAATAAAAGAGTTTACAGATTGTTTTCATAACGGTAAATTTTTATACAGCAGTTTCAATGCTTTTTCAAACCTTGACGCAATTTCTTTTTTTGAAAACTTAGGAGTTCCGTGCAAACTTGAAAGAGGTGGAAGATATTTTATTGCAAGCGGCAAAGCTCAGGATGGGGTTGACGCTCTTGTAAAAGAAGTTAAAAAGAAATCCAAAATACTTACTTCTTTTGACGTAAAAAGTGTAAAGATAAACAATGATTTTACGTTTATAATTTCTTCTGTAAAAAATTCAATAAAATCAAAAAATCTGATATTAGCTTGCGGTGGATCTTCGTATCCTTCAACCGGTTCGGACGGTTCAGGGTATGCTATTGCAAAATCTTTAGGGCATACTATAAAATATCCTATTCCAGCCCTTGTCTCTATAGTGCTAGATAAAGAATATTTAAAAGAACTTCAGGGTTTAAAATTAAAAAATGTTGAAGCTTCCGTTATTTCTAATAACAAGATTCTTTCCAAAGAATTCGGCGAGATGGAGTTTACGAGTTTTGGAGCAGGCGGACCGATAATTTTAACCCTGAGCAGATTTATAGCGGAAGAGATTTCTGGTAAAAATTTGATTTTATCAGTGAATTTAAAGCCTGCTCTTTCAAAGGAGCAGTTAAATCAAAGATTATTGAGGGAAATAGATAAATTCGGACAGTACCATGTAAATATTATGCTTAAAGAGCTGATTCCTGCTAAAATGATAAAGCCGTTTATAAGCTGTTGTGGGATTAACGCAACTAAGAAATGTTCTCAGATTAGTAAAATTGATAGAGAGAAAATGCTAAACAGATTTTTTGATTTCAGGTTTAATATAATAAAAACTAAAGATTTTAAAGAAGCAATAGTTACAAGAGGCGGTGTTATTATTGACGAAATAAAGCAAAAGACAATGGAATCAAAATTGGTTAAGAATTTGTATTTTTGCGGTGAAATTATAGATATAGATGCGCCTACAGGCGGGTTTAATTTACAGGCGGCGTTTTCAACTGGCTATTTAGCTGGATGTTCAATAGGAGATTAAAATGAGTATTTTTGAAGTTTTGATTTTAATGGATTTTTGTTTGTATTTTAGAAACAGTTTGATTGCCAAAAAGCAGAACCACAACTTAAGTTCTTAGTCTAGTAGTAATTGGGTTTGTCTAATAACCTCAATGCATATTTTTGCCGTCTCATTTTTACTATACAAAATATTCATATTAGCTAAAAATATTGAAATTCAAAAATTGTTAGTGAACACTACGAATAGGAAATAAAGATTTTAACTTGAACATATAACTCATTGTGAAATTTTACAATAGTTTGACTTTCAGTTGTATTTTAAGTACACTTTAATCAGATAAAATGGGTTATGAAAGTTGTCTGCGTGTCCTAAAAATTTCCTGTAAGGGTATTTTTAGGGCGTTTTTACGTGTAAAATACGCGTATGCTCGGGTGTTGTTTTTCTGGAGGTCTAATGTTAAAAGAAGGGGAATTACGAATTCCTTCTGGATGTGCGATAAGCGGCAAAGTTGATAAATATAAATTTGGAAAAGAAATAGAAAAAGTTTCTTTAGATGAAGAAGATATTGTTTTTCTAAAAAAGCATATTGATTTGTATTCAAAATTTTTCAAAAAAGACTTGGCGCTTTTAAAGGTAGAATCTTTTTCAAAGTATTCAGCTGTTAACAAAAATCCGTATGCTAACATGTATTGTGCTAATTAGTTTAAATATATACAGAGGTTTAAAAGATGAAAAATGAGAGTTTTTTTGACAAGCGATACAAGAAAGCTTATCTTGAGCTTTCAAATGGGATAAAACTTGAAGGTAAGGCTATTGGCGCAGATGTTTCAGTAAGCGGCGAAATGGTATTTAATACAGGTATGCTCGGATACAGCGAGGCAATGACAGACCCTTCGTACTTAGGACAGATTTTGGTGTTTAGTTTTTGTTTAATTGGAAATTATGGAATACCTTTCCCAGAAAATGGGGATTTTTTTTCGTCTCAAGGACATGAAAGTTCTTCAATAAAAACGCAAGGTATAATAGTTTCGGATATTTACAGCGGATGTCACCACCACGACGGAGGAATATCTCTTGAAGATTGGATGGAAAAACAAGGCGTGCCGGGTATTGCAGGAATAGATACAAGGTATTTAGTGCAGATAATAAGGGAAAGTGGAAATCTTTGGGGAAGAATTGTTTCCGAGGGTGCAAAACCTCAAAATAAAAACAAATTTGAATTTTTAAAGCATTTTGAAAATGGAGAATACATTGATCCATCAAAATTTAATTTAATGCCATCGGTATCAACCAAAGAAAGACAAATAATGGGTAGAGGTTCAAAGAAAGTTGCGGTTATTGACTGCGGCGCTAAATGGAACATTATGAGAATGCTTATAGAAAGAGGTTGTGAGGTGGAAGTATTGCCTTGGGATACAGATTTTTCAACAGTTAAATGCGACAGTTGGGTTATAAGCAATGGTCCCGGAGATCCTAAAAATACCGCAGATTTAGTTGAGAGAATAAAAAAAGACGTGCTAACTTCAAATAAACCTATTTTAGGAATATGTTTGGGGCATCAACTTTTAGCGTTGGCTTCTGGTGCTAAAACCAAAAGATTAAGCCATGGACATAGAAGCCATAATCAGCCTGTTTTTTCTCTTCCAGATAAAAAGGCTTATATGTCTAGCCAAAACCACAGATATGCTGTGGAGAAAAATTCAATACAAGCTGGTTGGGAATTATGGTTTGAAAATGCAAATGATGATTCTGTTGAAGGTTTGAAACACAAAATAAAACCATTCATGTCGGTGCAATTCCACCCGGAAGCTTCAAGTGGTCCAAATGATACGTCTTGGATTATGGATAAACTTGTGGGATTGTCATAGTAGATTAATTGCTATAGGCGGCTCAGTAGGTATTGGATTGTTTCTTGCTTCGGGCAATGCTAATAGCTATGTCAGGTACATTTTTATGTCGTTGACGGGGGTTTTCTTAAATTATTTTATGCTTAAAACGCTCTTTATGGCATGCTGTTTTGTTATATGCGATTTATAAATTGTTTGTTAAAGAAAATAATATGAAAGAGATATAAAGAGGTAAAATATGCCGATTTTAGATTTTTTATTGCCCAAAAACGGAAAAAGACAAAAGGTTATTCTTCTTGGTTCAGGGGCGTTGTCTATAGGACAGGCAGGAGAATTTGATTATTCGGGATCTCAGGCTGTAAAGGCATTGGAAGAAGAAGGATTAGAAGTAATAATTATCAACCCGAACATTGCTTCGGTTCAAACTAATAGAGGCCCAAATAAGAAAGTCTATTTGTATCCTATAACTCCTTTTTGGGTTGAAAAAATTATTAAAATTGAAAAACCTGCAGCTATTATTTCAAGTTTTGGCGGTCAGACCTCATTAAACTGTGTTATAGATCTTGAAAAAAGCGGTGTTTTGAAGAAATATAACGTAAAGGTTTTGGGAACGCAGGTTAATGCGCTTGAATTGTCGGAAGACAGAGAGCTTTTCGCGGAAAAAATGAAGTCTATAGATGTTCCTATAGCTAAAAGCCACGCAGTTTCCACAGTAGAAGAAGCATTAAAAACAGCTGAGCAAATAGGATACCCTGTTATTACGCGTTCAGCTTTTGCTTTGGGGGGGTTAGGCAGCGGACTTGCAAAAAATTCTGTAGATTTAAAAAGGCTTACGCGGGCGGCGTTAATGATTTCTCCTCAAGTTTTAATTGAAAAATCTCTTCACGGCTGGAAAGAAATAGAATATGAAGTAATGAGAGATAAAACAGGAAACACCATAACAATATGCAATATGGAAAACTTTGACCCTATGGGAATACATACGGGAGATTCCATAGTCACAGCTCCGTGTCAGACGATAAATAATACAGAAAATAATATGCTTAGAGACACATCCATTAAAATTGTACAAAATGCTGGTATAGTTGGCGAGTGCAATGTGCAGTATGCCCTAAATCCTGAAGATTATGGTTTTTACGTTATAGAAATCAACGCAAGGCTTTCTCGCTCTAGTGCTTTGGCAAGCAAAGCGACGGGTTATCCTATAGCTTATATAGCGGCAAAAATCGTCATAGGCTTTGACTTATTGGAACTAAAAAATCCTGTTACGGGTACGACATCGGCGTTTTACGAACCTTCGCTTGATTATGTTACTTTAAAAGTTCCTCGCTGGGATTTAAGCAAGTTTGCAGGAGTTTCTAAAAATTTAGATACTCAAATGAAGTCTGTCGGCGAAGTTATGGCAATAGGCAGAAATTTTTGTGAAGTTATGCAAAAAGCTCTTAGAATGGTTAATGAGAATGAAAATGGCATAACAGTAAATATTTTTAAAGATGCATCCGATGAAGATCTTGATAAAGAGCTTTTGTCGCCGACAAACTTAAGAGTCTTTGCAATTTACGAAACTTTTAAAAGAGGAAAATCTATTGAATATGTTTATGAAAAGACGAAGATAGATTATTGGTTTTTATCTCATATTTTGTATTTGGCAAACGTTGAATCTGAATTATTTAACTTTTTTGTAAAACATGCTGTAAAAAAAGATTTCTTTACGGCTCAAGACATATATAATTCTTATAAAAAAGTTCCAAAAGAACATTTGCATTGCTTAAAGTCCAAAGGATTTTCTGATTTTCAGCTTACGAAAATTTTCCTTTTGACATGTTTGTCTAGTCAAACAAAATTGAGCATAAAACAAATACGAACTTTGTCTTTTGGTATAAGAAAGCTGAGAAAGAAATTAGGCATTCTTCCTGTTGTAAAACAAATAGATACAACATCTTCCGAATACCCAACAAAATCTAATTATTTATATCTTACATACGATGGTATCCATAGCGATGTGTCTCCTAAGAAAAACGCAAAGAGTGTTATTACTTTGGGCAGCGGAAGTTATCGTATAGGTAGTAGTTTGGAATTTGACTGGTGTTCTGTTATGACAAGCAGTTATTTTAAAAATAAAAAGAACGACAGTGTTATTATAAATTGCAATCCGGAAACAGTTTCTACAGATTACAGTGCTTCTGACAGACTTTATTTTGAAGAATTGTCTTCAGAAAGAGTTTTGGATATTATAGATATTGAAAATCCTAAGGGTGTTGTAGCGTGTATGGGTGGGCAGAATCCTAATAATTTAATTCAACCTTTAAGTGAGGCGAAAGTAAATATTTTGGGTCACAGCCAAAAGAGTGTTGATGGAGCAGAAGATAGAGAGAAGTTTTCAGCAATGCTTGATAAGCTCGGTATAGACCAGCCTGAGTGGATTTCAGCTGTTTCCAGAGACGAAATAGAAAAGTTTATAGAAAAAGTGGGGTTTCCTGTACTTATACGTCCGAGTTTTGTATTGTCTGGAACACTTATGAACGTTGCCAATGACAAAGAAAGTTTGAAACATTACCTGTCATTAACGAAGGATATTTCGGCTGATTTTCCGGTAGTTATTTCAAAATTCATACTTGATGCAAAAGAAATAGAGTGTGACGGAGTAGCTAAAGATGGAGAAGTTATATTGTCGCTCGTTACGGAACATATAGAAAATGCAGGCGTCCACAGTGGTGATGCTACTATGGTTTTCCCTTCACAAAAAATATATACTCGTACGGTGAATATTATTAAAGATATAGTTAGAAAAATAGTAAAAGGTCTTAATTTGAACGGGCCTTTCAACATACAGTTTATAGCTAAAGAAAATGACGTAAAGGTAATAGAATGTAATGCAAGGGCTTCAAGGTCGTTCCCTTTTATTTCAGAAGTTTCTGGTATAAATTTAGCAGAACTTTCCTGCAAAGTTATGAATAATGAGAGAGTGAAAAAGATTTTGATTGATGAAAGTGAGATACCGTATGTTGGCGTTAAAGCGTCTATGTTTAGCTTTCAAAGGCTTGATGGGGCAGATCCTGTAATTGGTGTTGAAATGGCATCAACAGGCGAAGTTGGTTGCTTGGGCGATAAGTTTGACCATGCAATGCTTTTATCAATGGAAGCTACGCAAATAAGAAAGCCAAAGAAGGGCATTTTAATAAGCACTGGAAGAGAAAAAGATAAAATTAAATTTATGGAAGTAGTTGATAATCTTTGCAAACTCGGCGTTCCTGTTTACGCTACAAGGGGAACTGCAAAATTTCTTGAGGAGAGAGGTTATAAAGTTGAGCTTGTTCATTGGAACCGCAATCCAAGAGCAGTAGATATAGTAATAGAAGGAAAAGTTGATTTTGTGATTAACATAAACAAAAATTTAAGCGTTGACGAATTGCATAACAATTCGGAAATAAGAAAAATGGCAGTTAAATGCGGCTGCTCGTTGCTTACAAATCTTGAGAAAACAATGGCTTATTTAAGAGCCTATGATTCTTATGATGAGCTACAAAGTATAGAACACTGCATAAGTTTATAATTTTCTTCTACTTGAATAAGCGTTATTTTAAATGTAATATAAATAATAAAATATACTTTATTATAATGAACTAATCTGAAGTTGATAAAGTGAACTAGATACAAATTTATAAAACATAATAACCAATTTAATGTAGTTGCGTTAGTTGGGTATTTTTTTATTTGTTAAAAAAAGGATTTTATTTATGTGTGGAATTATCGGCGTAGAAAATAATGAAAATGCAGCGGTGTTTGCTTCAGCCGGTCTTATAACTCTTCAACACAGAGGAGAAGAATCTGCAGGCATAACTATCAGCGGTAAAGAAAAAATGAAGACTTTTAAATCTATGGGGCTTGTTTCAACTTTGTTTAACGAAGACACTTTGTTGAACAAACTTCCAGGAACAGCAGCTATTGGTCATGTGCGCTATACCACTTCTGCAAAAAGTTCTTTAATAAATGCTCAGCCTTTTCAGATAAACTGCATTCACGGGAATGTAGCTGTGGCTCATAACGGAAACATAACAAATTTCCTTAAAATAAGAGAAATGCTTCTTAAAAAAGGAGCTATATTCAGCCATACCTCAGATACGGAAATTTTATTACATCTTATAGCCATGTCTAAGGGAAATCTTGCCAATGTTGTGGCAAAATCTTTGCATAAACTTGAAGGCGCGTTTTCTCTCGTTATTCTTAAAGACAAAACCCTTATAGGAGCAAGAGATGAAAACGGCTTTAGACCTTTGGTTTTGGGAAAGATAGACGATTCTTACATAATATCTTCGGAAACATCTGCGATTGAAGTTATAGGGGGTACGTATATAAGAGACATAATGCCCGGAGAAATTGTCGTTATAGAAAATGGACAAATAAAAAGATCATTTTTTTATAAAAAGCCTAAGCAACAACATACTTGTATTTTTGAACAAGTTTATTTTTCAAGACCTGATAGCATAATGTTTGGCAAGACTGTAAAAGAATCCAGGGTGAAAATGGGGGAGTTTCTTGCCAAACAGATGAAAGGTATAAAAGTGGATATTGTTATGCCTGTTCCAGATACAGGTTATTATGCAGCTTTAGGTTTTGCAAGAGCTTCAAATATACTTTTTGAAAACGGTTTTGTAAGAAATCATTATGTAGGCAGGTCTTTTATAAAACCTTCTCAAAATTTGAGAGATGTTACGGCTAGACTTAAATTACGACCCATAAAAGAAGTTGTAAACGGT
>JAITKZ010000018.1 GCA_031278115.1 Endomicrobium sp. | reverse complement strand
CCTACGCCACATCACATAGTAGATAGGCTTTGCGACACAGTAAAACACCACAAAAACACGCATAAATATCCTCAAGCTAAAGGCATGCCTAAGTTCAGAAAAACGATAACAGAATGGATGTCCAGGCGTTTTGGAGTGGAACTTGATCCTGAAAACGAAGTTTTAACGCTGATAGGTTCTAAAGAAGGAATTGCCCATTTGTGCATGTCTTACTTAAATCCCGGAGATTTAGTTTTGGTTTGCGATCCTGCTTACCCAGTACATTTTAACGGCGTAGCTTTATCTGGAGGTAAAGTTTATTCTATGCCTTTATTGGAAAGAAATAATTATCTTCCGGACTTTACAAAAATCCCTGAGAGAACAGCAAAAAAAGCAAAAATAATGTTTTTAAATTATCCTAACAACCCAACAGCGGCGGTTGTTGAAGACAATAATTTTTGGAAAGAAGCTATAAAATTTTGTAAAAAGTACAATATTCTTCTCATATCAGATAATGCATACTCAGAATTAACCTTCGGCGATTATTGTGCTCCTTCAATTTTTGAGTTACCTGGAGCAAAAGATGTAGCGCTAGAATTTCATTCATTTTCAAAAACTTTTAATATGGCTGGATGGAGGCTTGGGTGGGTTTGTGGAGCAAAAAAACTACTTTATCCATTAGAAAAGTTTAAATCATTTTTAGATTACGGTTCTCCGTCTTTTATGCAGCTTGCCGGAGTAGCAGCTTTAAATGGTCCTCAAGATTGCGTTAGAGAATTATCAAGTATTTACGAAAGAAGAATGAAGAAGATGATTCATGGTCTTCAAAAGCTTGGGTGGAAAGCTAAAGAAACAAAAGGAACTATGTATATATGGATCGGACTTCCAGATTATTTAGCTAAAGAAGGATCTCTTTCTGTAGCTGAAAGACTTGTAAAAGAGACTGGAGTTGTTGTTTCTCCAGGCGTAGGATTTGGCAAGCATGGCGAGGGATACGTAAGAATGTCTCTTGTAACACACGATAAAAGATTCCATGACGCTCTTCTTAGGATAGGCAAGTTTACAAAAACTGCAATGAAATAAATGAGGTATTTATGAATAAATATATCAATGTAGGACTTGTAGGTTATGGAACAGTAGGAAAAGGTGTAGTTAAAATTTTGGAAGAAAACAAAAAAATAGCTTTAAGAAAAGTAGGCAAACCTATTCACATAAAATCAATATGCGATTTAAGACTTATAGACAAGCCTGAACTTTACGTAAAAAATTTTAAAGACATAATAAAAGATCCAGAAATAGATTTAATTGTTGAGCTTATCGGCGGATACGAACCTGCAAGAACAATAATAATAGAAGCTCTTAAAGCCGGAAAAAACGTAGTAACTGCGAATAAAGCCGTTCTTGCAAAGTATTGGGACCAAATTTTTACAACAGCTCAAGACTGCCAAAAGTCAATATATTACGAAGCCTCCGTTGGTGGCGTAATACCTGTAGTTCAAGGTTTAAGCGAAGGGCTTGCTTCGGAAGAAATTCTTGAAATAAAAGGAATTCTAAACGGCACAACAAATTTTATTTTGAGCGAAATGACAAAAAATGGTGTAAATTATGAAGCTGCTTTAAAAAGCGCTCAAAATTCAGGTTTTGCCGAAGCTGATCCATCTTTTGACGTTAACGGTATAGACACAGCAAACAAACTTGCAATTCTTTCTTCCCTTGCTTGGGGAGGTTGGATAAAGGTAAAAGATATATCCGTCAAGGGCATATCAGATTTAGATATTGAAGATGTTCTAATAACACAAAATTTTGGTTACGACGTAAAACTTATAGGTTCCGCTGAAAAAACAAAAGATGGTATAGATCTTTCCGTACAGCCTTGTCTTGTAAATCACGATCATGCGTTTGCAACGGTTGAAAATGAATATAATGCCGTCATGATTACAGGAAAAGATTCTGGAGATGTTTTATTCTACGGCAAAGGTGCAGGACAACAACCCGCTGCAAGCGCTGTAGTGTCGGATATTATAAATCTTTCAAAGTTTATAGTTACAAATACTGCAGGGATTGTACCGGACGTTGTCTATGATAAAAGAATAAAAATTAAAGTTCTCCATTCAGGCAAAAGCAAAGCCTCTTATTATTTAAGGTTTTCAATTTTAGATAAGCCCGGCGTATTGTCAAAAATTTCTGGTATTCTCGGCAAGTTTAAAGTTTCAATTGCAAGTCTCACTCAATCTGACATAAGCGACAACGACTGTGCCCAGATAATTATAATTACCCATAAAACCTGCAGAGAGAATTTGGAAAAGGCTTTAAAACAAATTAATGCCACAAAGTCCATAGTAAAATCCAAAGTAGTAAAAATTAAAATAGAGATTTAAAATGAACAAGGACATTATTTTTCCTAGAACAAACAGTACAACTACTGTACTTTTAAAGAATATTGTTAAAAACAAAAATATTTCTATTGGAGATTTTACTTATTACGATGATTTTGTTGATCCAACGCGTTTTGAACAAAACAATGTTATTTATCATTATCCAGACCTAAACAATGACAAACTTATAATAGGTAAGTTTTGCTCTATAGCCAACGGGGTGAAGTTCTTGTTTAACGCTGGAAATCATAGCTCGTATTCTCTGGCAAATTTCCCCTTTGCAATTTTTGAAGATTTGTTTAATTTAGGATTGGACGTAACTACAGCGTGGAATAATAAAGGCGACATTGTGATTGGCAATGATGTTTGGATAGGTTATGATGCACTTATAATGTCCGGCGTACATATCGGAGACGGGGCTATAATAGGCTCCAGAGCAGTAGTTACTCGCGATGTAAAACCTTATGAAGTAGTTGAAGGTATTCCAGCAAAGGTTATAAAAAAAAGATTTAACGAAGATATTATTAAAGAATTATTGAATATACGCTGGTTGGACGCAGATATATTAAAAATAAAGAAAGCTATTCCTGAAATTGTGTCTGGGAATATAAAAAATTTAAGAGAATTATTATCTTAAAAAATAAAAGCAGTTTTCATTTCTGACAACTCGGTCAACCCTTATTTTAATAGATTGACCGAGTTTTTCTTATGTTATACAATCACTAAGATTAACACCCAAACGAGGCTTACAAATGGAAAATTTAATAATTGAAATTTTAAATGACAAACAAATAAATAAAGATGATGCCCTTAAGCTTTTTGATTTAGAAATAGAAGATTTATGTTTTGCTGCAGCAAAAATAAGGAAGAAATATAAGGGCAATAAAGTAAAAATTTGTTCTATTATAAATGCGAAATCAGGACAGTGCAGCGAAGATTGCAAATTTTGTTCTCAGTCGTCTTTTAACAAAACTGAAGTGAAAGTCTACCCCCTGCTTGATACAAAAAAAATAAAAGAGGTTTCCGAAAAAGTTTTAGAAAATGTCGGCTGTTTTGGTATTGTTTCAAGCGGAAACACTTTAAATGACAATGAAATAGACAAACTATGCGAAATGTTTAAACAACATAAAAAATCGTCACACCTTGGCGTGTCAATAGGAAGAATATCTGACGAAAGTTTCTGTAAACTTAAAGAAGCCGGTATAAGAAAAATGCACCATAATCTTGAAACTTCCGCAAATTTCTACCCAAATATTTGTTCTACGCACACTTATCAAGAGAGAATAGATACATTAAAAAGAGCAAAAAATTTTGGGTTTCAGATTTGCTCGGGAGGACTCTTCGGCATAGGCGAAAGCCTAAAAGACAGAATAGATTTGGCGTTTACTTTAAAAGAAATAGGCTCAGATAGCGTCCCTATGAATTTTTTTATGCCAATAAAAGGCACTGCGCTTGAGCATTTGCCGACAATAAAACCTATTGAAATCCTAAAAACTATAGCTGTTTTTAGAATAATATTGCAAACGCCAGACATTATGATTTGTGGAGGAAGAGAAATCAACTTAAGAGATTTACAGTCATGGATATTTCAGGCGGGAGCAAACGGCATGATGACAGGCGGTTATCTTACTACATTAGGCAGAGACATTATTACAGATAAACAAATGGTTAAAGATTTAGACTTGGAACTTGAATCCGAATAGTTTATATGATTTAGATTTCACTTATTAAACAATTAAAACTTAAAGTGTTATCTATAAGGTAACACTTTTTTAAAATAGTAGATTTTAACTTTTATTATATTATAAACTATACTTAGAACTTGAGTTTAGTTGAGGCTTTCTAATGTTTTTTTACGCTGACTTACACATACACTCAAAATATTCCCGAGCAACAAGCAAGAGCTGTAACTTAGAAGAACTTGCCGTCTGGGCGCAAAAAAGGGTTAAGCGTCATATCAACAGGCGATTTTACTCATCCTGCATGGTTTAATGAAATAAAAAAAAGCTTGTTCCCGCCGAATCTGGGGTTTTCAAACTAAAAGATGATATTGAGAAACACATTTTCAAAAATAACTACCATTTAAGATTCCTGCTGTCAGTTGAAATATCAACTATATATAAAAAAGGCGAAAGAACAAGAAAAGTTCATCATATTGTATTCGTTCCTGATTTTAAAAGTGCTGAAAATTTAAGACAAAAACTCTCTATTGTCGGAAACATAGTCTCTGACGGTCGTCCTATAATGGGATTAGATTCAAGAGATCTCCTTGAAATGACTTTAGAGTCAGGAGAAGGTTCATATATAGTTCCAGCACACATCTGGACGCCGTGGTTCTCAGTATTAGGTTCAAGATCAGGGTTTGATTCTATAAAGGATTGCTATGCAGATCTTGCAGACTATATTTTTGCAGTAGAAACTGGACTGTCCTCTGATCCAGAAATGAACTGGCGAGTTTCTAATCTTGACAAATACAGGCTAATATCTAATTCTGACGCACATTCCCCATCAAAACTTGCCCGAGAAGCTACAGTTTTTGATACAGATTCTAACTATTTCTCTATCAGCAAAGCGCTAAAAACTGGTGAAGGATATGTTGGCACGGTAGAGTTTTTCCCTGAGGAAGGTAAATACCATGAAGACGGACATAGAAAATGTAATGTTTGTCTAAGTCCAGCAGAAACAATAAAACTTAACAAGATATGTCCAGTCTGCAACAAACCTTTGACAATAGGAGTTATGCATAGAGTTAATGAGTTAGCTGATCGCAAAGGTAAAGACTTTAGAGTTCCCAAAACAGCCGGGAAAGTATTTAGTCTTGTGCCTTTGCAGGAAATTTTATCTGAAATTATGCAAGTTGGAGATTCCAGTAAATCAGTAACTATTACATACGAAAAGTTAATACAAAAACTAGGTCCCGAATTGGATATTTTAAGGAATATACCTATAGATGAAATATCAAAAGCCCATTCTTCTCTCCTTGGAGAAGCAATCTCGCGATTAAGAGCAGGTAAGGTTATAAAACATGCGGGATTTGACGGTGAGTACGGTGTTATAAAACTGTTTGAGCAAGAGGAATTTAGTGCGAAATAGTTTTACAAACCTGATGTTTGATATGGAAATACCTGTGAGAAAAGAGGAAAAATCTCTCAGCTTACCTAGAGAAAAAATATCAGAATTGAATTATCAAAATCACAACTATGATATAACTACACATGGTGTGGAAAACAAGGGAATACTTCCAAATCTTGATAAATACCAATTAAGCGCAATTAAGAATACTCACAATCAACTTTTAATAATTGCAGGTCCTGGATCAGGCAAGACTACAGTACTGACAAAACGTATAGCTTATATGGTTTTAGAAAACAATATTTATCCTGAAAGCTGCCTTGCCATAACCTTTACACGCAGAGCAGCTCATGAAATGCTCAACAGACTTAATCTATTATTGCCTAAAAATTATGGCAACATCAATATTCATACTTTCCATTCTTTATGTTTTTCTATTTTAAAAGAAAATTCTGATAAAGCAGGACTAACTCCTAATTTTAAAGTAGCAAGCAAGCATGAGATAAATTTATATACACAACAGCCTCAATCAGATGACATTTTAGATTTTGACGATTTGATAATCTTTACACTAAAACTTCTTAATGATAATCCAGATATTGCCAAGTTATATCGGGATAGATTTAAATATATTTCAGTTGATGAATATCAAGATATTGACACAAGGCAGTATGAGTTAATCAGATTATTAGTTCCTCCAGATGGCAATTTATGTGTAATAGGAGATCCTAATCAGGCAATTTATGGATTTAGAGGTGGAGATTCAAAATTTTTTGATAGTTTCTCTATAGATTACCCTTTATCTCAAATAATTAGTTTAAAAAATAATTATCGTTCTACAGGAACTATTGTCAATGCTTCAAATCAAATTATTAGCTCATACAATACAACGGCAAAATATGATAAGCCTCATGAAAAAATTATTATACATACAGCTCCTACTGACAAATCAGAAGCGGAATTTGTTGTTAGTACCATTGAAAATCTGATTGGTGGGCATAGCTTTTTTTCTATTGATACTAACAGGTCTTGTGGAGAGGAAGCTAATCTTTCGTTCTCGGACTTTGCTATTTTATACCGTACATCTTCACAGCTGGAACCTCTAGTTGAGTCATTGCAAAGATCAGGTATGCCTTTTGTAAAGTTATCTAATGACTTGCTCTGCAACAAAAAACCTGTTATAAAACTGTTAAGACAATTAACAAATAATGAACCAGTTATATCACAGCTTGATAAACTTACTAAGGAATTTAATGAAGAAATTGACGACCATCTTCTACAATATCTTGCCAGATTGGCACAAACTTATAAAATGAAAAATGAATTTATTCATGAAGTCTCTCTTTTATCTGAGATAGATACACTTGATAAAAGAGCTGATAGAATTTCGTTATTGACATTGCATTCTTCAAAGGGATTGGAATTTAAATGTGTTTTTATAGTCGGTCTGGAACACGGTATTATTCCTTTTTACCGAGCTCAAAAATCTTGTGAAGTTGAAGAAGAAAGACGTTTATTATATGTTGGTATGACAAGAGCCGAACAAAGGCTATTCCTAACTCGGTCTGTCAGAAGAAAATGGCTAGGAACTTATAAGAACTTAAAACCTTCATCATTCTTAGAAAAAATTGAAAATGAATTGCTCAGGTTTAGTAAACTTGAAATGGCATTTCAAGAAAAAGAACGATACCGCCAGCTTGATTTATTTTAAAGTTAAAATATATAGAAATTTGGAAGTAAGAAAAGCTCTTTTTCAAAAAATCGGGGCGTGTAATTGTAACTTTTCGGTAAAAACGATATTAATATGTTATACTCGCTTTATAGTAAGCGTTAAGAATTACTGGAGGATTGAAATGAAGCGATTAATCTTAGCGGTTTTGTTTTATCCGTATTAAAAATCTAATGTAAGTACGGACATTTTATTACTCGTGTTTCAAAAACGATACGAAATTCTTTTCATCAACTACTTTATCAAACTTCAAATAAGTCTTACGAAGTTCAGCTTGAGCTTTACCATAGTGTTTAGCATAAGCTTCTACGTCATTTATACGTGCCTATGCCGTCTCTCCTCGCTTCTTCTCAAACTTAAGTTTTGACATAATTTCTATAAGTTCCAAGTCGGCGAGTTCAATATTTCTTATATACAAATCGTTAGTGTCGCTTTTTTCTCTATCCTCTTGAGTCTTAATATTGGTTTCAAGATACTTAATTTTTACCTCGTTTTCTTTAAGTTGTGCTTGAGTAAATTTAATTCCTGCTTCTATGCTCTTAAGCGAAGACTTGGTAAGTTTAAGGACAGCCTTTGCCAACTCAAGAGGTATTTTTGGCGTTTTCCCTACTTTAATTTCAGCTTTTATAAGTTCAATATTAGCCTTGTCTATGTTAAGATTAATATTATTATTTCACTTTCTAGTTTTGTGCTAGCAATTCCATATTTTAACGCTTTAATATCATTTTCGGTCTCTTCAAGTAGCTTTTTTAAAAAGTGCTACTAGGAGCTTTAATAGGAATTTCTGGAATTTTAGTTTCATTCTTGAGTCCCTTCTTCTTTTCTATATAAATTCTTACCTCATCTAACTCTAGCATAGACGACTGTTTATTCTTAATATTTGAGCGTTCAGCTTTGAGCGCATTGATTTTTTTCTCAATCATTTCAATATCGTTCAGTTTTGCATCAGAATTCATTGCTATTCCATATACGGTAAAAGCGCAACATACTACAATCGTCAAAATTAGTTTTTTCATAATACTTTATCCTTAATCTAAAATACGAAAGTCAAAAACTTACATTTGGTTCAGCCTTTAGCATTTTAAGGGTTAGGTTGTAAAGATAGATTATGTTAATATGAAAAAAAAGTATTTTAATCAGCATCGTAAAATTTGGGAAACAGAATATTTTTCTATAAATATTCTATAACTCATAAAATTATTCTACAAATATAGATTGACAAAGTTAGTACTAAGTATTATATTATGCTATATGTAATGTATGTATAATTATATTCAAAGGAATATTATAATATGAAAACGAATAAGATAATTTTAAAAGACAATCAAATCGTTAGTGTTTCTGTTCAAGTCAACTTTTTTGAAGATAAACGGCATGGAGATGTTGTAGCGAGGTGTCCTGCTTTGAGAATTACCACCTATGGAAAGAACATAGAACATGCAAAAGAAATGTTTAAAGAAGCTTTTGAGCTTTGGCTGGAGACAACAAATGAAGATTGTGATGCCAGAGAAATTTTGAAGAATTTAAACTGGCAGATTGTAAAATCCAAAGCGATTTCTATAACAAAAAGAGAATTTCCTAAAATGCCGCGAATTGCACAAAATTGTCTTATTTTGAATACTCCAAGCCCCGCTTGGATTAATTAACAATGGGAAGACTTGGGGCAGTTAAATTAAATAAACTAATTAAGTTCATAGAGTCGTATGGGTGTCGTAAGATTCGCCAAAGAGGTAGCCGTGCTACTTATGCAAAAGAAGGCAAGGACTCTATAACAATAGCGGTTGGACAAAAGGACGCCAGAGATTACACTGTTTTAGACGTAAGGAAAGCACTCAAATTAACAAGCGAAGAATTAGAGAAAAAGTTAAAAGAATTTTAGCAGTTGACTTTAGAAAACTGTCTTGGTATACCTTTAATCGGAAGAGAGGTTATGATGAAGATTTTGAATATATCTAGGGACGAATTCCTGAAAGAACTGAAGAAATACTAAGTGTTCTGAATTCCATGAACACGAATAAGTTAAAGAAGTTAATTTATATAAAAGGATGAAGTTATGAGAAAGATTTTAGGTTTGTTTGCTGTGTTGCTAATAAGTGTCTATGCTTGCAGACTAGCTGTGTGTGATGACCGCGTAAATGAGACATACACATTGAAACTTAATGGTATTCCTCTTCGTAGTGATGTTGCAGAGGGGATTTTATTGCGCATTAATGATGATTATAAGCGCAAAGGTATAAAAGCTTACGATAACGTACAAAATAAAGACATCTTACTGACAGAGATGGAAAAGAATATGGATATCACAATTGGAGGGAATGAGCTTTTATCAAATTTATCTAACCTATATGAAAATATCTTGGACAAAGAGAGAACTTATTGTCGTGGTAATAAGGATGAGATATGCATACAAGATAAAGCAAAAAAGATGGATATACATATAAATAAAAATGATAGGGTTGTATCTTATTTGACAGTTAGATGATCTTTTCAGAAAAAGTACTGTATGGTAGGTAAAATAGCGGAGGAATATTGCATTGTTATGAAAAAAATATTAGCGTTAACGATATTTGTTGGTGTTTGTTGTGTATCTTTTGGGACTTCTTCTAGTATAGCTACAGATAGAGAAGGCAAAGAAGGCGTTTTTTTCTGCACCCGCGACATAGAAAACTCGGGATCTAAAAGAGTTCCCAGCGACAAGTCGGTGAAAGATCATGAGAGTACGTTTATAGTAGTGAACAGCAAAGATACTTTTTGGCATAGCCACTTAAGGCATTGTTTTTTGGTATGGGCGAAAAAAATAGCAGAGACAAGTATGACATTCACCCTTAGAATAATTGCATCTGCAGGGGTTTTAAGAACACCTTCAGACAAAATACAGATTGTTGAGGAATCCAGTTGGTTGTTTGATAAAGAAAAAAGAAAAGAAAGCAGAATTTCTTGTACACCAATAATACAGGAAGGAATGCCTGTCATTATTACTAATGATGATCCATACAATAATACAAGTAGACTGTGCACAGGGAGACACGGCTTTTATTACGACTGCAAAGTTTTTGACAATTGCTTCAATGGTGGTCCAAGTGGAACGTGCCATATAAGCAAGATCTGCGCCAGAATGAGTAATAATAATGAAGGATGCCTGCTGAATACTGAGTATAACTTCATCATATCTAAAGATGATGTGTATGAATTTTGGGTGAGGTCCCACAGCGCAATGGTGACTTTGGGGATAGCAGCTAACTACAGTGTGTCTACGAATAACTGTTGTACCGTTGTTTTTAAGAGTTTGCGCCAAGTAATAGAAGAAGAGAATAAGTTCAATTTGAGTTTAAGCCATATAAAAAAAAGAAATTTTAATTTTTTAGGTAGAGGTGTCCCTTTTGCCTTTGATGCCGACGATTCTTTTTATGATATAACAAAAGGAGTTGCTAGGACTTTTTTTGACACTACCGCTTCTTTGCCAAAAACTGGAATATCCATAATAAATAATATATACAATAGCAACTTCGGAGAGTAATTATAGGAAGAAGAAATTTGAAGTACAGTCTACGCCTCAAATATATAAAGACAAGGCTGAAGCTAAAGTAAGACAAATAATTAAGACTACACACGCCGCACAGGTTACTGCAAAAATAAAAGAGTTACGAGAAAAATTGAAGTTGATATGCGTGTGGTTTGGGGAATGCATTGAGACGTCTTTGGGCTTAGGATTTCTTAATATATTGATGTTCTTAAGTGATACTTATCCAAGCATTCATTGTATTGTCTAACCAAAGTCACAATCTTTACTTCGTATTGGGCAGAATTCCTAAGCCAACCAGCTTTGTCGTTTATTCCAACCAAAATCAAAATACACCCTTCTGTGTCCTTTACTAAATTTCCCCTATGTATCCTTATCGCCGTTCTATCTGGAACATTTAGAAGTTCTGGCAGCTTCCTGCCAAACTTGAGCGACATCGTAAGTTTCACCTTATACGTCCCTTTTTAGTCTTGTAATGTTATTTTGAATATACCATGAATTATCTATAGGTTTTCTACAAATAAAAAAGGCTTGAAAAATAAGAATTTTTCCCAAGCCTTCATGAAGTCGGGGCGACTGGATTTGAACCAGCGACCTCTCCCACCCCAAGGGAGTGCGCTAGCCAACTGCGCCACGCCCCGATCTAAAACATCAAGTGTAATTCCTTTTTGGAAAAAACTCAATAAAAGAAAAGTAATTTTCTAAGGGGTTTTTAATATGACTGCGATACTATACTACTTTTTTAACAATTTTAAAATATATTTCAATTCGTCTTTAATGTTTTGCAATAATTCGCTGTCAGGAATGCTTTCTAAATTAAGCGACAAAGTATCTTGCGTATCTTTACGCTTTTTGCGTTTATCGCCAATCAAATATTTCTTGGCACCCTCTATACTGTATTTTTGATTATACAATAAGTCTTTAATTTTAAAAACTAGTTCAACTTCTTCTCTGCGGTATTTTCTTCGCCCAGAACTTTTTCTAACAGGACGCAAAAGTTTGAATTCGCTTTCCCAATATCTTAAAGTATGCTTTGGAACAAGTGTTATCTGAGATACTTCTCCGATAGAGAAATACTCTTTGTCAGGTATAGGTGGAATCTGAGTCATTTATTTTCCCTTAAGTCAAAAAAATCTTTTGATGGGTTGAATCTTATCTTTTTCATCGGGGCAATAACGAGCTTTTCTCCTGTTTTAGGATTCCGTCCATTCTTTGTCTTCGTCTCAAAAGCATTAAAACTGCCAAATCCCGTAATTATAACTTTCTCAGAATTTTTTAAGGCATTTGCCATCTCTTCAAAAACTTTATTAACAGCAGCATCAGCTTCTTTTTTTGAACTCAATATTTTTGACAACGCTACAGATATGTCATTCTTTGTCATTTTTATTCCTTTATTCTCGTTTTGCCTCCCTTATCATCAAAGCATTTACAGCATCAATAGGATTTTTATTTTCAAATAGAACATAATAGATTTCATTGATTATAGGAAGCTCTATATTAAGTTTTTTGCCAAGCTCGTAAGCACTGACTGCATTTTTTACGCCTTCGGCTACCATTCCAAGTCTCTTTTGCACTTCTTCAAGCGGTTTACCCTCGCCGACAGATTGTCCGACAAATCTATTCCTTGAATGCCTTGAAAAACATGTAACCATCAAATCGCCAAGTCCCGACAAACCGTAAAAAGTCTGTTCTTTGCCACCCAAAACAACACCAATTTTTACAAGTTCCCGAAGTCCTCTTGAAACTACTGCAGCTTTAGTGTTATCGCCATACTTCAGTCCGTCTATTATTCCTGCAGCTACAGCAAACACATTCTTTAACGCAGCGCCTATTTCCACACCGACAATGTCGCCTTGCGTATAAACCCTGAAATAATCATTCATAAAAAGTTTTCTACATTTTTCAGCTGTCTCAAGATTTCTGGAAGCCGACGTAACTACAGTCGGAACTTTTCTACATACCTCTTCAGCATGGCTAGGTCCTGAGATAACAGCTATATTATCGTAAACTCTGGGAAAAACGTTTTCTATTACTTCCGACATTCTCAAAAGAGTTTTGTTTTCAACACCTTTAGTAGCACTCATTATAAGTTTGCCATTTAAAGATATGTTTTTATCTTTTAAGAGCATACAGGTAGATCTCATATAGTGTGATGGAACAGCAAACAATACACCTTCAGTATATTTAATACTCTCCAAGCTGCTTGTAATATTTATTTCTTTAGGTAAATCTACTCCAGCTTCAAAAGGTTTTATTTTTCTGTCGTTTAAATCCTTAGCTCTTTTACCATCAATTTCCCAAATAACTACATCATGTCCGTTGTCAACCAAAAGAGCCGATAGAGTTGCCCCCCACGACCCGGCGCCCAAAACAGTTATTTTCATTTATTTCCTCTTTAATATTCTAAATCTATTTTCAGTACCGTTTTTCAGTCTCATTATATTGGCTTTATGCTTATAAATAATAAGCATCGCAGCAGCAAAAGAGAAAATTATAGGTTCTAATCCATAACCCGCAAAATAAGCGGCTAAAGGAAGCGTTACTGCGGCAACAATTGACCCCAAAGCTACATAGCCTGAAAGTAAAAAGGCTAATCCGAAAACCATAAAAGCCACCAAGCAAGGTAAAGGCATTAAAGCCAAAAATACGCCAAGCCCCGTAGCTACACCTTTTCCACCTTTAAAGTTTAAAAATATGGTAAACATATGTCCGACAATAGTTGCAGCGGCTACTGCAACAGAATAAGAGAAAGAATTATCTATAAATATTGCAAAAAAAACAGGAATAAAGCCTTTAAGAGTGTCAAAAGCAAATACCACAATTCCTGCACTTTTTCCGATTGACCTAAAGACATTTGTAGCCCCAGGATTACCTGAGCCGACTTTTCGGACATCAACTTTTTTTACTACTTTTGCAACAATGTATGCAAAAGGAATTGAGCCGCATAAGTAAGCAAAACCCAAATATAAAAATTTTATTAACATTTTTATTTTCCCACTTTTTTTCTGTAATATTTTCTAAATTTCAAAACTACCGGCGTACCGCGAAACCCAAATTTGTCTCTTAAACAATTTTCAAGGAATCGCTCATAGGAAAAATGTACAAGCTCCATATCGTTGACTGAAAAAATAAACACGGGTGGTTTTACTGCAACTTGAGAATATTCTTTCAGCTTCAAAGTTTTTCCTTTGCTTGTGTAAGGTTTTCTTGCTAAAGCGCCGCGTACAACTTCGTTAAGGTCTTCTTGAGTTAATTGTTTTGCATACTGATTAAAAACAATTTCGGCTTCTTGGAAAATTCTTTCTAACCTTTGCCCTGTTTTGGCAGATATAAAAATTATGTCTGCCCAACTCATAAACTTTATTCTTTCCCTAAGCTGCTCTTCAAAGTATTTAGCAGCTTCTTCTTTTTCTTCAATCAAATCCCATTTGTTTACAGCTACAATAACAGGTTTATTTTTTTCCATTAAAAGTCTTGCTATTTTAACTTCCGTCTCGCCTATCCCTTGAGATGCATCGGCAATTAAAACAGCAACATCTGCATCTTCAATTGCATAATTTGTACTTAAAGTTGAAAGATATTCCATATCGTCTTTTGTTTTGCTTCCCCTATGCAACCCTGCACTATCTATAATTATATATTCTTTATTATTTACGCAAACATGAACCGTAAGAGAGTCTCTCGTTGTTCCCGGAATATCGTGAACTATGCTTCTTTCTTCTTTTGTAACTGAATTTATAAATGAAGATTTTCCTACATTAGGTTTTCCAACGAGAATAATCTTCAAAAGTTCTTGAGTTTTTTTTGTTCTTCTATCGTACTTTATATTATCCCAAATTTTATCAAGCAAATCGTGTATGCTTCTACCGTGATTAGCCGATACAAAAACTATATCGTCAAAACCAAGCTCATAAAACTCGTATCCTTTAATTTCTTCTGCTTGCGTGTCTATTTTATTTACTACAAGAATTGTTTTCTTTTTGCTTATTCTTATTTGCTGGGCAATTTTCAAATCTGTTGGGTGGATACCCATTTTGCCATCAACCACAAATAAAACTATCTCAGACTGTTCAATCGCTATATCCAACTGGCGCGACATGTCTACAGAAAAAACGAAAATATCTTTGCTCCAACCTGCAGTATCTGTAACAATAAATTTTTTATCTTTCCATGAAACTTCATAATCATTTCTATCTCTCGTTGTTCCCGGTGTCTCGTGGATAATAGCTTTTTTCCTACCTATGAGACTGTTAAAAAGAGTGGACTTACCTACATTAGGTTTACCTACAATGGCAACTTTTGTTAACATCAAAAACCCCATTAAATTTTGTCTTACACGCCAATATTTTATTATATTGAAAATAAAAAAACCAGTTGCTAAGACCGGTTTTAAAATTTACAGTCAATTTGTAATTATTTGCTAACGAGTGGTAAGAATTTGCTGTCCTTTTTTGTCCATTTTCAGTTATATAAGTTATACATACTTGCTTTAGACAAAAAAAGTATAGTTTTCGGCGAGGAGTTGAATTTATTTTAATAAGCGGGCGATGGGACTTGAACCCACGACCTTCTCGTTGGCAACGAGACGTTCTACCACTGAACTACACCCGCAAAATTGTTAAAATTTTAGAAATGCTGAGGGCGGGATTTGAACCCGCATCCGGTTAAGGACACGCCCCTCAAACGTGCGCGTATGCCAGTTCCGCCACCCCAGCGTTCACTACTTGCCTGCAGGCTCCATCGGAATGCTTACAGGAATATTTGAAAGTTGATTTACAATAGACATCGTACTCATATTTGTGGAAAGTTTTGTAAGCATCAAAGATGTAAACAAAAATATACAAGCCATGACTATAGTCAACTTCTTTATAAAAGCCATACCAGAAGGCACATTAAAAATTTGATCGGAACCACCTCCACCACCAAAAATCCCAACCATTCCTCCACTTTTTCCTGCCTGTAGAAGAACTACAAAAATCAATCCTATGCAAACTGAATAATGCACAAACTTAAAAGCAAAAAATAAAAGATTCATAGTGTTATTATTTTATAACAAAAACCGACGCGTGTCAAATTGAATTTAAGTATCGTTGACGTTCCTATAAGTTTTCTATTAGAAAAACATTTTGGAACGCCAACCGAACATTATCATTACATTTATTTTTACTTTTTATCTGGAAGAGTGGCTATACCAGGAAGATCTTTACCTTCTAAGAATTCCAAAGACGCTCCACCTCCTGTGGAAATGTGGCTTATTCTTTTATCTACTCCCGCTTTTTTCACAGCAGAAACAGAATCTCCACCACCGACAACAGATATAGCTCCTTCATCTGTAGCGTCAGCAACCATTTTCGCAATTTCAACAGTTCCTTTTGAAAATTCATCTATTTCAAAAATCCCCAAAGGTCCGTTCCAAACTATCGTTTTCGCCGATTTAACAGCTTCAGCAAATTTTTCTATTGATTTGACTCCAATATCTGCACCCATAAAACCATCGCGTATGGCTTCGTCAATAGTAATTTCTACAACAGCATCTGAAGGCACGCTCTTACTTACAAAATCAACTTTATTTGTAATAACATGGCCAACAGGAAGCAGAAAATTAACTTTTCTTTCTTTGGCTTTTTTAAGAAGATCCAGAGCTAAATCAAGTTTGTCATCTTCAACTAAAGACGTTCCTGTGCTTACACCTTGAGCTTTTAAGAATGTATAAGCCATAGCTCCGCCAATGATAATTGA
>JAITKZ010000077.1 GCA_031278115.1 Endomicrobium sp. | reverse complement strand
TGAATTTTCTTTTATATTCCAATCAATATTTACAATATCGCCGATCTTATGAAAATCTGGAACAATTTGAGCTTGGAGATACCCTTTATCTGCATAAGACTCAGCAATATCCTGTTTTGTTTCGGCAATTTTTTGCTCGTTAAATACTTGTCCCTTTTTAAATTTTACAGTCTTTTTTAATTCTTTATCTCCTAATATAGAATTTCCGTCAAAAGCGATTTCCCCTATTTTATATTTGATGCCTTCGCTTATGTTTAAAGTTAAAAACATTTCCGTTCTGGATTTATTAAGAGAAACCGTAGATGTTACAAGTTTATAATCCATAAAACCATTATTCTTATAAAAAGTCTCTATGCTTAATAAATCCCTTTGATAATTTTCATTTTTAAATATTTTTTTAGGTCTTATTTTTTTCATAAGTTTAAGAATTTTTTTCTTAGGATATGAAATAACGCCTTCAATTTTAACGTCGCCTATTAAAATTTTATTATTTTCTGTTATAAGAAAAGTTACTGTCATTCTGTTTGTATCTATATCAATGGTGGGATAAGCTTCAATGACGCAGTCGGCATAACCCTTATCTCCATATAATTTTAGTATTTTTTTCTTTGATTCTTCTAACTTTAAAATATCATAAAAATCTTTTTCCTTTAGAACGCTGGCACCTTTCAGCTTACTATTTGAAAATTTAACATTGCCTTTAAAAACCATACTCTCTACATAGGGCTTTTCAACAACATCAAACGTGAGAACGCCGGTATTCCTGTCAAAAGTAAAAGTACACTCATCAAAATATCCAAGCTCAGTAATAGAGCGAACTGCAGCTCTTGCCGACTCTACGGAATATTCCTTGCCTTTCTTAAGTTTTATTTCTGATAAAACGGTTTTTTCTTTTACATTGCGCAACCCTTTAATATTTACCTTAGAAATTATATTATCAGCATAGGCAAACACGGACATTAACATGCAAACGCATAATCCTGTCAAAAATAAACGAAGCTTCACAGCAAACCTCCTAAAATTATATTTTATCAAAAAAGTTTACTAACTAAATAAATATTACTTTAACTTGCATTTGCGCTTCTTTCCCAAATAATACGTATTCCTTCCAGAGTCAAATTTGGTAAAATAATTTCTATTTCCTTTATTTCACAAACCATAAGATCTGCAAGACCACCTGTAGCTATTATATGTTTTAATTCCATTTCATTCTTTATTCTTCCAACAAGTTCTTTAACAAGCCCAATATAACCGAAATAAAGTCCAGACTGTATGCACTCCACAGTCGTATTTCCTATTGATTTTAGCGGCTTTTTCATCTCAACTTGCGGCAGCTGGGCAGTTTTCAAACTTAAAGACTGAACCGATATCGCAGGTCCTGGAGCTATAGCTCCACCTATATATCTGCCTTTTTCGTCTATGCAATTAAAAGTAGTGGCTGTTCCAAAATCTATGATAACACAACCGCCTCCATACATGGAATAAGCAGCAACGGCATCGGCAATTCTGTCAGCTCCAACTTCTTTGGGATTTGGCACATTAAAAACAATGCCACCTGAATTAATGTGGTTTATAAAAAAAGCTTTTTTTCCGAAATAATTTCTTACTAAATCTTCAAAAACAAGATTTAAAGATGGCACAACACTTGCTATGCCTATATATGTTACTTTTTTCGCGTCAAAACCGGAATAAAAGAACATATCCATAAGCATTGTAGCGTACTCATCGGAAGTTTGTTCTTTTATAGTAGACATTCTCCAAACTTTTAATGGTCCATGCAAAACTTTTCCATTTTGTATATTAAACAAACCTATACTTATATTTGTATTACCTATGTCTAAAGCTAAAAACATGCTTTCCTCTTAAATACTTACAAAATAATCTTATTAAAAATATTATTACCGAAACTATCTATCGCGACAATTAAGGGCATATCTTCAACTTCAAATCTATAAATAGCTTCAGGTCCTAAATCTTCAAAAACTAACAAATCGGATTTTTTTACTTTTTTTGAAATAAGCGCACCAACACCGCCTGTTGCAACAAGATATACTGCATTGTTTTCTTTTAAGGCTCTTACCACCGATTCCGATCTGGCGCCTTTACCTATCAAAACTTTAACGCCTTCTTTTAAAATCCTTGGCGTATAAACATCCATTCTGGAAGACGTTGTGGGTCCGCAAGATCCGACAACTTCTCCTGGTTTTGTCGGAGTCGGTCCGCAATAATAAATTACAGAATTTTTTAAATCAATAGGAAGCTCTTCGCCTTTATTTAAAATATCTACAATTCTTTTATGAGCTGCATCTCTTGCCGTATAAATATTTCCTCTGAGTAGAATTTTCTGTCCAGCTTTTATATCTTTAATATTTAAAATTAAATCTTGTAAATTTATTTTCATATATTAATTTTCTTTCTTCTACAGGAATGGCATTGAATGTTTACTGCAACAGGGAGCAAAGCTATGTGCGTAGGTTTTGTCGCTATAAACACAGCAAGTACTGTGGGCTTGCCGCCCATTCCCATTGGACCTATATTTACTTTGTTAATTTCGGAAAGAAGTTCTTCTTCTTTTTTGGCATAAAATGTACTTTTATTAATACTTCCTATTTCCCTAAGTAATGTTTTTTTTGATAAGAGCCCAACTGAAGCAAAATCTCCGCCTATACCAATGCCGACTATAAGAGGAGGACAAGCATCTCTGCCTTTATCCTTTACAACACTTAGTACAAACTCTTTCACGCCTTCCCAACCTGCAGAAGGTGTAAGCATCTTTAATGCCGAAGCATTTTCACTGCCACCACCTTTAGGAAGAAAGGTAATTTCTATTTTATCCCCTGAAACAATATCAATATAAATATTACTTGGTGTATTGTCCATTGTGTTTTTTCTTTCAATCGGGTCAGAAACAATGGATTTGCGAAGGTAATTATCTGTATAGCCTAAAGCAACACCTTTATTTATCGCATCATAAATATTTCCGTTTTCTATATATACATCTTTACCAAGTTTTACAAAAAAATTTGCTGTTCCTGTGTCTTGACATAAAGGGATCCTCTCTTTTTTTGCAATAGCCACATTATTTACTATTTGCTCTAATATATCGCTAGATGCACCATGTTCTAGGGAAATATAGGTATTTACGGACTTTAGAAGATCTTCAGGAAGATTATAATTTGCTTTAGCGCATATATCTTTAACAGCATTTGTTATAATATTTGATTCTATTTTTCGCACTTTTCTATATAACCTTTTTTCATCATAGTTTCGGTTATTGCTCTACTTCTTTTGATTATATCCTTCGCAATACTATAAATTTTATCGTAACTCATTTTTTTTCCAGCTATTTTTTCTTTTGCCGCTTTTACACCTATAGCCGCTGCTATTTTGGGGAATATTTCCCAATCATCCATGGTTGGAAGAATTTTGTTAGGTTTTATTTTATTGTCAGGTACACAAGATGCAAGCTCTATTGCTGCAGTTATGCACATTGTATCAGTAATCGTAGAAGCTCTTACGTCTAACGCTCCTCTAAAAACCCCAGGGAAACCCAAAGAATTGTTAATTTGATTTTCAAAATCGCTTCTGCCTGTAGCAACAACAGCAGCGCCCGCGTCTTTAGCTTCCCAAGGCCAAATTTCAGGTGTAGGGTTGGCACAAGTAAAAACAATAGGATTTTTAGCCATAGATTTTATCCATTCTTTCTTTATTACCCCTGGTCCCGGAGCCGATAAAGCTATAACAACATCGGCATTTTCCATTGCTTCTTTTGCTCCACCTTTAATGTCGCCAGCATTTGTTATTGATGCCATATTCCACTGCTCTTTGCATGATTTTAAATCTTGACGATCTTTGTGAAGTGTCTCTTTTAGGTCAACCATAACTATATTTGCAGGATTTGCCCCATAAAGTATCAAAAGTTTTGATATACAAACATTTGCAGCACCTGCTCCTATCATAGCTATCTTTATTTTGTTTACTTTTTTACCAACAATTTTTAATGCATTGATAAAACCCGCAAGCGTAACCAAAGCCGTTCCTTGTTGGTCATCGTGCCACACAGGTATTTTGCACTCTTTTCTTAAAGTATCCAAAATAGAAAAACATTTAGGTTGGGAAATATCTTCTAAATTCACTCCACCTAAAGACGGCTGTAATATTTTAATCGTTTGTATTATTTCTTTCTCGTTTTTAGTGTCAAGACAGATAGGGAAAGCATCAACACCACCAAGGTACTTGTACAAAAGAGCCTTTCCTTCCATAACAGGAAGACCTGCCTCAGGACCAATATCACCCAGCCCCAAAACCCTTGTACCATCGCTTACAACAGCAACAGTATTCCATCTATTCGTATATTCATAGACAAGTTCCGGATTTTTACTAATATCAGTACATACAGCTGCCACTCCGGGACTGTACCATATTGAAAAGTCATTTAAAGTTTCAACTCTGCACTTTGGAACAACTTCTATTTTTCCGCGATAAAAAGGGTGCAGCTTTCTTGCAAGTTTAGCCGGCTCTTGAGCAGCTTTCAAAAGCTCAATATCATCAATTTTTGCTGGTTTTTTCATATATTTTCCATAAATTTATAATATAACGCTTAATAAAGTAAAGGTATTGTATATTTTTAGGCAATTACCGTCAAACTGTAGAGCCTGTTTACCTTTTAAATTTATATGGTGGCTTTAGAGATAACATCTCCAAAACCACCATATACCAATACATCACCTTTTTAGGCTTTTTCTATTCGTTTCGTTGCCTAATCTCTCAATTTTATATAATTGAGTTTATCGTTTATGTTCTAAGCCAAATGGGAACAATTTTTAACTAAGCAACTACTACAGATTATTTCTTATTTTTTTCATTAACATCGGACCTCTGCTAGCCGATGATGTCCCTTCGATTCCAGCTTGCGCCACACTATTGCCAGTTGTTATGCCTATCAACATTATTAAAACACCTACACATCTGCAACAATTTCCACTCAAATTCATTATTGCACCTCTCCTTTTTTAGTGACGCTTTAAAATAGTAAGGCTAACTTTTAACTAAGCAGATGCTGCAACTGCTCTTGCGCTGCGACGTATGCTTGTTAAAGCATCAATTCTTACTTTATTTTCTCTCATCATAGGCATCAATGTTTCCAATTTGTCAGATAACACTCTCTTGCCTTTTTTATTATCCTTACTTTCCAATGCTGTTTTTAATTTACTTATATCTATATCTTTAAATAGGAGCTTACCATCGTCAGAAACCATACTTTTCTCTTGTCCTTTGAACACATCTACAAAGACATGAGCTTTTACGCCTACAGTAATATCGGTTATCTCTCGTTGTATAGCGTCATAATTGTGATCATTTATCATATGAACTACCTCAGGCTTATCTTTAACTATCATTAAAACGCTTGCAACAACTCTTATCAACTCTAAGACTTCGTTAAATTCGTTTTCTTGCAAAGCTCTTTGCGCAAACTGGTCAAGAGCTTCTTTATATGTATTAAAAGCTGCTTGCGCTATAACCTCGTCAGAAAGCTCTCCGACTATATGCACACCCTCAACATTTTCTACTTCGCCCAGCTTAAGAAAATCCTTCATTTCGCCGATATTTTTAAAATAACACAATGCTTTTAACAAAGCAATCTGCATTTCGCCTGGTTTTGTAAATCCCTCACCAAATTTTCCGACAAGTCTTCTTCCGGACCCCTCTAAACCCACACTTCTATCCATCTTCGCCTCAACAGGAAGAATGTCTTTAGAGGCTTGGTCCCTAATTCTTGCCAAATTACCGCTTCTATCGGCAAGTTTATTTTCGCTGTCAAAGTATCTATCGTCTGCCAATTGATCTATAGTAATATTCCTGTCGTCAGCAACAACACCGGGAGTATTTTCTTGTTTTAAAATCTCTTGAAGTCTTTCAATTAGAACATCGTAATTTTTTTCTACTTTAAAATCATTAAACATTACTACAAACAAATTCTTAGCCAATTTCTTGAACTCTTCTGAATCTATAAATTCCCGCGTCATAGGATTTTCTTCAAAAATAAGTTTACTGATAGACAGCATATCCCACTTAAATTCTTTTGCAACCAATTTCTTACGTTTTGCTTCATCAGGGTCTCTGTCTTTATAGTCTTGTCTATTGGCATAAAGATTTATTAACTGTTCTTTTAAACTATCCATTCTCTTAACCATACCCTTGCCCAAAATCAAAATCTTCTCTTCTTGGCTTAATTCTTCAATAAATGTCCAATTTTCTTGATCAAACCTCGTTGGTCGGTTGCTGTTAAGAGCGTCCTTTAATCTTCCAGGACCTTTTATAAATCCGTATAGATTTTTACTGACATCCAAACTTCCAGACTCCATTAGTAATGTAAATGTATTTGTTTCTAGTTTTTCAAACTTATTTATGTCTGTTATATTTAGCTTATCAAACCAATTGCTATCCACTATCTTCTTTATTGAATCAAACTTAACTCCAATTAATCCCAAAATACTGTTCGCCATAAACGGAGATGCTAAAGCCACACCAACACATATACATATAGATAGTAAGAGAAGAATAGAAATTGGGGCAGTAAGAACGGAAATTACTGTTATTGCAGTAAGCAATAACCCTGTACCTATGACAACACCAATCTTCTTCCAATTAGGACCGCTTCCATAAATCAAATTAACCATATCTTCTCTGGATAACCCTGACATAAACTTATTGAATGTGTCCAGAGATGTATCTGTTTTGTCAGTTGAAAGACCAGTAAATAACATTAAAGGTTTAATATATTTAGCGAATTCATTTACATTTACATCCTTATCGCCTTCCCCACCACCTTCGCTGCGCTTTATAAATTGCTGCACAAGGTTAGGGAAAAGATCAAAAATTTCAGAAATATCAGGTCTTACAGAGTCTTGTAATTTTCTCATGCGGTATTTACCCATAATACCATGTGGAATTGCCTTTAAAGATGCAACCATTGTTCTAAGAATAAGAGGCAGTGACGATGTACTAACTTTTGATTTTAAATTGCCAATCTCTGTCATCTTAGCCAACATAATGTCAACAGTTTTATTGCATTCAACAATATTTGTCAAAATTTCGCTATAGCCTTTTATGTCTTGAGGGAAATTAAAATCTTTTGCTAATTTTGCAAGCTCAATTACCATTGCACTTGGCAAAGTAATTCCATATTGTTCAGCCATTTGTTTCTTGGCAGATGAGTGACTTGCTGTCAAAATACCCTGCAGTTGGGCAAGCGACGTTATAACATTTCTTTGATCAGGCGGAGTCATTTGATACCAACCATACAATTGCTCAATTTGACTGGCGTCCCAAATATCAGCTTTCCAAAAAGCGGTAGTAATATCGTCTGCAAGTTTTGCGCATGTCTCAAAATTAAGATTGTCAAAACTAATGTCTAACCCTGGCACTTCGCCCAAAACAAATTTACCAAGAGGTCCGTTTGCCAAAAAGTCACGCCAACCTTCATCTTTGTTTATAAAACCTTCAACTATTTTTACAAATAGTCTCCCTTTTTGAGTAAGCTTACCATCAATTGACAACGTAGAATCGCTTGCAATTTTACGTTTAAAGTCATCTATCATTCTATTTTTTTTTGCATTGCCAGCAAAGCTAGTGAACATATCCGTGTCAGAAACCTTTATGTTGGTAGCGTTATTCTTGTTGCTCTCTTTAATCTTGAGCCTTATGGCATCAAGATCATCAAAAACAAGGCTGTTGACATTAGTACCAAGGTCATCATAAGCATGCATGAGATTATTAAGGGTATCTAATTCTGAGTTTTGCCAAAGGAGTTCCGTCAGCTCTTTTGCCATAGCTGCAACTTCTTTAGGATTTTCTGGGTTTATGTTAAGATATGTATTCTTACGTTCTTCATTTACACCTAATAAATTAAGCACTGCCATAAAAAACATCAACCATGCCATAGAATTGTCTTTAGAGCTTAAACGCTGCTGAATATCCATAAACAGCTTGCCCTTTGCAGTTAAAACTTCTTCATTAGCATCATTAAGTAGTTACGTATTCAGAACCAGGAGCATATTGATCGTGAAGAACAGCCATTATTGGCGCTTCGGCTCTTGACGAAGCAAAAGCCTCGGAAGCAGATGACGTGCCGGCACTGTCCACGACTGTTTCTAACGGCATTATATATTGTTCAAAAGAGCGTATTATGCCTACAAATTCTACAAGATCTACTGCCGAAGAAAGTCCTTTATCAATAATAGGTTCGCCTCCAAAATAACTTCTTGGATCAAGAGCTAAACTAATGGCTTCCATATGTTCTTCAACAATTCGCAGTTGGGTTTTAAGATTTTCGTCTCCGGCAAGAACTCCTTTCAATCTTTCAAATCTGTCTTTCACTTCATCGCTGACATTGTTAAAAGCTTTTAGTACAACATCTCTAGGGCTTTCAGCTTTCATACTTTCAACACTAAAATTACTTCTATCAAAACTGCCACGAGATTCAAGAGCAGCATTTAATTCTTCCTGAACCGCTTCACGCGCAGCGCCTTCTGGCATTGTGGCGACCAAATCTCTAAGCACACTTAGAACCATTCTATCCCTTATAGAATCTGTTACAGCAAATCTTATTGAAGCATCTATGTCGTACAATGATCTTATGTCTGACACAAAAATCAACATTTCCTTTATTGTCTCAGACGACATATTTGAAAAATCAATTTTCTGTCCAGATTTTATAAACTTATCAAACAATGCTGCAGCATTGGGATCTTTCATATAACCATTGGTATCGGACCACATCTCAACTGCTCTTTCCCTAAACATAGCACTGTCCTTAAACGCATCTAGTTGGACTTTTACTTTATCGCCGCTATATGCCATTATTCTAACAGTATCCCATCTATTCTTAGGTCCACCAGGTCTCCCGGTTCTCTTTAATGCCTGAGCCAAATCAGCATCGCTCATCAAATGAGTATCTAGCAATACATTTACGAAATTACCTTGATAGTCTATTCCTGTAGCACCCATTTCGTTTGCAATTATCAAACGTTTTTTCTCTGTCTTTCCAGCTAAAACACTCAAACTTTCTTCATTAGGGGTAAGAGTTCCTTTAGAATCAGTCCATTTGCCTTGTCTGTCTGTAAACTCATATACTTCAACTCCACGAGCTTTTAATGTATCATAGTTTTCTTCTACAGCTTTCCTTATCGTCTCAAAACTAGCTTGAGTTTTTGCAAGAAATAAGAAATTATCAAGATCTTTAAAGTCTCCATTTTCAAGAGTAGCTTTTAATTGTTGTCCCAATATGCTCATTTGTCCTGTTTCAACTTTCCCGTCAAGATTCCAAGCAGCTTTAAACATCTCTACTCCTGCCTTTTCGCCAGTTATATTATAAACCGTAGCAGCACCTGTCCTGTTAATTATAAGCTGCTGCAAACCGTCAACTATTCCTGAAGCTCCTACCATCACAACATCACGGGCACCTGAATAAATTGCAGCCAATGACGTTTGCATGCTAGTTTTACTTGTTTTTGTAGACTTCTGCATAAAGGATTTCAGATCACTTTCGTTTATTTGTCTTTCTAGTCCTATCCTCAAAGCAAACCCAAGTTGACGGTATATGTCATTAATAACCATATTTTCTTGTATTCCTGTTGAGCCTACAGGTTTCACGGTCCCATCTTGTGAGGATATTTGCATACCTCCATTCTCAGAACCAGAAAATAAGCCCATTATTATACTGTTTAAACACCCTTCAGAATTGCAACCGTCTTTTTCAGACCATGGTTTTATTTTTGCAGTTAAATCGTCTCTTAACTTATCAGACATTTTAACCTTTAAAGATGCCGACTGTTCTCCAACAGCAGCTATCCAATCGCCCTGAAGAGAAGCATTTTGAAGTTCTTGCTCTGTTTTAAAGCGCAATACTTTAACCTCTCTGTTTTCACCTAACTCTGGCATAGTAATTTTTTCTTCTGTTACACTATTTTTGCCGGCAGCAAGCATTGCGGCGTATATAGCAGGTGCATTAATAACATTACCTATCTCAACTGCTCTGTCGGCCATATACATTTCTGGAGGTTTATTATCTCCTCCTATAACAGATGCAGTGCGTGTAAGCGCCCGCAAATGAATTTCGTCTGCAATAACTCTCTTTACACTGTTAAGAATATCGTTGAGAAGTTTTCCTTGAGCGCCGCCTTTGCTTATAGCTTCATTCTTTAAATGTCCTCTTGTGGTAGGGCTCATAATGACAACAGTATCAGGGTCACTATATATCCCTCTAAGACCATCCAAATCTGTATCACGTCCTTTAGGTTTGTAATCGTCAATTTTGGCAGCCTTCATACCTAAAGATTCAAATAATTTGCTTGCCGCTTTACCAGCAGCCGCATAATTATCTAAATCTTCATTTCCAACTAATATTTCTATATTGGCATCTCTACCCATTAACACTCTTGTAATAACTGCATCTATTGCTATTGAAATTGTTTTACCGCCCCCCCATTCCTACGGCAACATTGTCGTTATGTTGAAAATGGGCGATCATTTCAGACTGGGATGGTCGTAAATTATAATTAACCATTGCATTTGCTTGTATCATAAATATCTTTAAAACATTAGCTGCTTCTGCTTGCAAACCATTTTTTCCATATTAAGCACCACAGAGCGCAAAAGATCCAAAGTGCCGTCTGCGAATTTTATAACCTTAATTTTTCTAGCGTCACTAGGATCAGGGACACTTTCAGCAACTTGTCCCTCTAAAAATGTTTTTACAAAATTTACAATTCCTACTTGGCTTAAATAAGCTTTATCTAGTAGAGTAAACTCTCCGCGGCTAAATCTATCTATAATAGCACTGACTTCATCTTTAGTAGCATTGGTACCTACTCCTGAAAACATTTCTTGTATCCGCGTAAGATTGTCAGGATTCTGCAAATATTCTAAGTGAGGTAATAATGCTTCTACATTGTCAGAATATCCTGAATTCTCAAAAAGAGAATGCAGTCTGGACTCCAGTCTGCTAATTTCATTTGCTTTTGAATTCACTCTTGTCTGCTCACTTATCAAAGCCATCCTGACAGCTCTATTATCGGAAAAAGTCTTTTCCAACGCATCTGCTAAATTGCCACTAGTATCAGGAAATTTAAGTTTTAATATATTTTTTGCAGTCTCGGTTAAACTGCCATCAGCAGAAAACAAAACTGTGCCTTTAAGCAGCACTATGGTTTGAAGCAAATTATTAATATAAGGTCTGTAGTCAGCATCAATATTTTCAATTTGAACCTCTGCTACTAACCTCCCGTCTTTAAATAATGTGTTTTTGATTAAATCTTGATCTGACCTATTAACGTTAAGAGAATTAAGCAACACATCAAGCATTCCTGCTGCCGCAAAATCAACGATATTTAATTTACTGCCAGGGTTTAATCTAAGTTCTTCCATTTTCCCGCATACAGAATCAATATTGCTTATAACTTTTTGGACTTTTACTGCATCAACGTGTTGACTTGCCAGAACACTTGCAATTTCAGACTTAGCCCTATCACTCAATTTACCGCCAACAATAGAATCCGATTTTTCTAAAATTGTTTTTACTGCTGCTTTATTATCTGAACTAAGCTCAAAGGCATTGGCAAGAGCATTAGCAGTAAGCTCAGCTGTTGATAATCCCTCCAATTCGCTTCTACCGCTTTGCAATGATTTCAAGTCAAGTATTGCCCCGGGCAACTTACCAGCGTTTCCCACAACTTGTAATAACATATATAAATCTACATCTGACACTTGTACCACACCATTATCCAAGGAGAATTTGTTCAGTTGCGACAATGGAGCTTGAGCGGAGTTTCCAGATAAAGTCCTAAGCAGTTCAACAGGTTGGCTAGCGTAAACAGTCATTAACTGTTCTACCCTTATACAGCTTATGGCAAGAGATTCAATCAAACCTTGATTCCCAGCTAAAGGAGATTGATTAAAAGCTGTTATCATGTCCTGCAATGCCATTTTACCGTCTTCAAAATCTTTACTAGCCAAAATATCATTTAATTTAGGTCTCACTGCAAGATAAGAATAAACCATTCCTTCTGCAGGCTGTCCAAGCGCGTGTATTGCAGATACTTTCAGGCTGCTGTCAGCTTCAAAAGAAGCTTTTGACAACAAAGTTTTGACAATTGTGGCGTATTTTCCGTCAACTGCAGTAACAAATCTGCTTCCTATATCATTACCAAGTTCTTTCAAAACTTTTGCTTTAAAGCCTGCTTTTAACTGACCTCCCTTATCAAAGGACAGTTGTAAATTTTTAGATTCTTTTGCTATCGTTTCAACTTTAAGAATAAATTTATTGCCAGCATCAGGTCCAAGAATATTTGTTATAATTCTTCTCGTACTTTCCGACAATTCTCCTTTGTCATTAAAAATATCGGTCCGTAACCTTCCATCAGGTTGCAATAAGGATCCTTTTACAAGATCCCAGTCATTATTGACTTCACTAAAAGCTGCCTCAACTTGAGCGCCTGCATAATGTAATACAATACCGTTTACAACCCCAGCTTTTACAATTGCAGTATCATTCAAAAACGATGCAGCAAGTAAAGCTTTCATTTGAGGCATAACTTCGCTAATAAATTCAGAGTTTGCTGAAAGGGAATTTAAATTGCCTTTTAAAGAGCCTTCTACTGCTTTGCCGTCAACCGTAAAGTTTAGTCTTGCGCTTCCTAAATCTTGCCCTATTATTTTTACCTCTTTTATATCTGCAATTTTAAATATCTTAAAACTGCCGTCGGCAACTTTAATTGTAATTTCAGATGCAGGAGTTAAATCTTGTATTCTTGCTTGAATGCTTATAGAGATATTAAAATAGCTGGTTGGAGCAATTGACTGCCTTACGTAAAATATTTGTTCTTTTAATCTAACAGCTTCTTCTTTGTTAATTTTTCCCTCTACAAATATGTTATCTTCCCTGATATAACATCGTCTATTATCCTATTTATATAATTGTTCAATGCTAAAGTCTCTTGAGAATACTGTCCCTTTAAAAAGCCTATCTCTCCCTCGCTCAGTTTAAAAGCGTCAAGCTCAGCTTGCTCTTCAACTGTAGGCACGCCAAGATTTGCAAGCTCTATAATTCTGGCGTCTCTTAATCTCGGAGAATCTTTAAAATTTTCAACCATATGCTTACCGACAATATTAAACAGTCTGTCAACAACATTTTGTAATTCTTCAGTCAATAATTCTTTTTCTTGTATATTTAAAGTTTTAGAAGCATTTACAACTACATTCACATACGGCACCATAAAAAGAGATTTTGCAGTTACGTCGTTCTCTTCAATACCTCTAAATACTTCAACCACTATCTCTGTAATGGCAATTATATCTTTTTCTCTACCCGGAATATTTGTAACAGCTGAAGCATAATTTAATAGCAATTCTGCGGCTAATTCTTTTTTGCCTTTTATTTTATCAGTACCTTTAACTTTCTCTGATTCCATAAGATCTGTTATATTATCTTGGGTAAGATTTCCAATCAAAGAAATATCTAATCCAAGAGCAGCTAGTCCTGCTAAGGCATATAAATAATTTAACTGTTCATTAATTGACAAATTATCAGGTATTGCCACTCTATCAATAACTGCAAATTCTGCGCTGAGATCCGCTATTTTTAACTTATAGATAACAGCTTCATTCAAAATAAATCTTGTTAAATCAGACGATGATATTTTTTTCAATACAGAACTGAAATGTGTGCTCATTTCTTTTAACTTCTGCTTTAAGTTAGCCTCTCTCCCTTTGAGAGTATTCAAATCTTTTTTTCTAAGATCATTTATTCTTTGAAATTGTTCTGGACTACGCTTATCAATATCAATGGCTTCCAATCCTTGCAGCTCGGTTTTCTCTTGTTCACTAATGCCATTCTTTTGTGCTTCTTTTATTGCTGTTTGCACTTCTACTAATTGTTTCATAAGAGTCGGCAAAGATTTAAAATCTTCTAAACTAATTTCAAATTTTCTACAAAAATTTTCTATAAAAGAACTAATTTCTGCAGGAGGTATATTAATGCCCAAAATTTTAAAAGCTTCTAACATATTGTCATTAAATTTTAATGGATCAGACTTTAAAAGATTAATAGCTTCCATTAGCTTATCAGAATTAAAACCGCGCGAGGCTAAAAATTCCAGCTGCTCAAGCCTTTCTTTGTTTGTCTCCTCAGGCATTGCGTCAAACAATTCTTGGAAAATTTGTCCCGCCATAGAATCTCCAAAGATAAGCTTTCCCAATACTCCGCTTAACCTTTCTTTTACACCATTTTCATATAGATATCTTATGAATCACCTTCTTTAGCAAGCAGCTGTGCCGCTTTCTTTTACACCATTTTCATATAGATATCTTATGGCTTCATTTTGCTGCATAACCGCTGAGGTCCCTGCAGACGCTATAGGCGACATAACTGTACCTAGAAAAAGAGAACTCAGAAGCGCAGGAGTCAGTATAGGTTGCAATACTACAATAAATAATGAAAAAACTTTAGTCTGAGGATTCATCATCTGGTCAAAACTTTGATTGAAAATATCATTCATAGATTCTTGGCTGAAATTTTTCTTGGATAAAATTTCGCTTTTTTTCAATATTCCAAGCCCTGTAATTTTGTCTATAATCCCCAATGGTCCATCTGAACTAATAAGATGACCTAATCCTATTGAAGACAAGAACTTATTTAGTATCGCGGACCCAAAACTAAGTCTGGTGCTCATAATAGACATGTTTATAGACACTTTCAGAGAATTTACTGCAATAGGCATTTCATAGCGAGCAAGTAGAGGTAGTTGTCCAGCTTCTGCTTCGCTTAAATTTCCAAACAGAGAAGCTTTTATTCTTCCTCCTAAATTCTCATACTTACCATTTATCCAGCTACCGCCGAAACCTAATCCGACTATCAACCCTACGCCTGCACCTATCAAGGCAAGTTGACCGTAATTTGGTTCATCTTCTTCCTTGCCATTATCTGCAAATAACCATGCCATCAAAGGTACAAGGTCCGCTCCTATAAGAGCGCTGGCTATTCCGGAACCCCATACTTTTAATAAGTTCATATTAGAGGAGAAAAAGTACTTTTGATTGAATTAATTATCTTAGCTCCAATGCTAGAATCACCAAATAAACGAGAGAAAGCATTCGCAATGAAGCCAGCCGCAAAACCAATAGTCACTCCAGCTACTATTTTCTTTCCAACTTACATGAAGTTCCTCATCTTCACCCTTAGTAGCCCATGCAATAAGATATACAGCCGCTAATCCTAATCCTGCACCAACAACTCCCGTGCCAATGTTGCCAAGCCAAGCGCCATTGCTAAACATTGTCCCTAGTTCTGCTTTAGCAGTTGTTATTCTGCTCATTTTGTTGATTGCATCTGTAGGGGTTTGGACAATTTTTTCCATCTGTTCAGTATTAACTTCAGCCTTTGCGACTTCTATCATATCTCTCTTGCTTTGTATTCCAGATTGCCCTACCATAAAAGGAGCTATAAGATTTATAGAAATTAAAGTCCAAGCAGCAGAGAAAAACTGTTTTATTGAATCTTCATCACCTTTTCTTATAGCATCCACCATAGTGTTTGCAGCTTGATATGATATATACAAATCAAGCGCCATTGACACTACTTTAAAAATAACGCTGAAAGCATGTGAAATCGCACGACCTACATTTATTACTGCGGATTTAATGCCTTCAAAAGGCACAAAACTTACACCTACAAAAAATTCCTTAACTGATCTACCAAGCAATGAAACGCCTTCACTAAAAGAAACGCTGACGCCTTGTGCCGCTTCTTGAGCCAGCACGCTGCCTACAGTTTTACCTGCAGCCTCAGCTGTAGCTTCCGCTCCAACTCCAACAGCACTGCCCACAGCTTGACTTGTAGCTTCCGCGGCTACAGTGGTAACACCTCGGGCAGCTGCTTGTGTTGTTCCGCCAGCAACTCCTTCTGTAGCTCCTTGAGCTGCCCCTTTGGCAGCTGCCTGAGCAGTTTCTCTGGCAGCCTGTTTGACAATTGAAGAAGCAATATTTATGCCCATGCTTGCACCGGCAAAAAACCCTGCTATTGCGCCACTAATAGCTCCTTCGCCTGCTGCCTTAGCGGCACCTTCTCCGCTCCATTCCCCTGTCATAATACCATGAGCGATATAATTCCCTAAAGCCCCCACGCCCGCACCGACAGCCAATCCCGCGACAGAACCGACAGCAGCTGACTTAAGCACAAATGCAACCGATTCAAGCCCTTTTGATATAGCGCTTCCTACACCTCTTGCGCCAAGAACTGTAATTACTCCTAAGAGTATCGACATGCCCAACATTAGAAAACCATTCTTTAAATCTCCATATGAAAGAGCAAGAACAGCTTGATATGCCATTTGACCGACCTGTATTGCGCCTGCAATTGCACTGACCATACCTACAATAGCAGCTACTCCTCCAGCAATGCTCATACCTCCGCTTGGGATAGCTGCTATTATAGACGCTATTGCAATAGCTGCAGTAACTATAGCCATAAATCCAGCAGAAACCATAGCCAAACCGCCTTTCCAAGCCGTTTCGGTATTATGGTTGGGGCCTTCTCTTAGATTCCAATCGTCATATATACTTGCAAACCAATCTTTAAAAATATTGCCGATAGTCTTTTTAAAGAAATCTAAAGTTTTATTTTTAGCCAGCCCGAAAGAAAGACCAAGAGCTACGCCCGCAATAGGCAGCAATAAAGGTAGAAAAGCCAATACAAGCGGCGCTAATACAAAAACAAACACAACAGAAAGTATTATTTTGAAAATAGCTTTTATGGCTCCCCAAAGTTTGTCGTACCACTTCACGCCTATTTGCTTAATACTTCCATCATCTTTTACATAAAATGCATATTTTGATTTCGTTCCATCTGGAGCATACGAACGCGCTTCAAGTTCGGATCCTGGAGCATATAGATAACTTCCTAAGCCATCCTTTGTAAGCCCTACTCCGGAAACTCCTTTAAAAACACCAGTAATGTCGCCGTAAATATAACCGCCATTGCCGTCGCTTGAAGCTGACCCGACTTTCCCCTTAAACGTAGGTCCTTTATATTTAGGTTTAGCTTTATCGCCGCCATCGCCTTTAGGAACATGAACCCCGTTTAGATCTTTAACATAAAGATCTCCCTTGACAATAGACATTCTGTAAGTTATTTTTCCATCTTTTTCCTTTATTCTTGTTAAATTCAGCTTAGCTCCTGATTCCCAATAAAAATTAGATGTGCCATCAAGAACGTCCCATCCTTTATCAGTAAAATTTATATATATAGTGGTATTAGTAATATAATCGCTATCAGCGTTGCCAGTTACTTTTAATTTTCCTTTACCTATTTTTGTTGTTATCGGTTTACTATAATCCAGCCTTGGATTACCATCATCATCTTTTGAACCATCTGATCTTTCTTCATAACCTATAACAACCTCAAGATCCTCAGTATTTTGGATGCTAATTTTTTTATTAAATAATACGCTTCCTAAACTTATTTCTTGTCCTGCATTTATAACTACACCATTCATAGATGTACTTCCATTTTCAAATTTCCACCCATCGGGCAACTCAACTGATATCGCTACCGCGCTAGTAGCAATATATTTTAAAATGGAATCTTTCTCTTTTATTGTGACAATAGTATCTTGTTCAAAAGTAGCTTTGTAAATATCTCCTTGCGACGTAGCGTCATAGACATATCCTTTCTTCAACTCAACGCTAAATTCAAGATGACATTCGTGCATAATAGTTAGTGCTGAAAAAGGAACACCGTAAAATATTGTGTTTATATCTATGTCACCACTTATAAGCTTTACGTTTTCTACAAAGTCCTTATTCTTGTCCGCCCCCAACTGATTGCTTAAAATAGTGGTGACATAGGCTTCAGCTTGTGCTTGAGTAGTTCTTGAATCAAACTTCCAAGACATTCCGTCAGAAACAGCCCAGTAGCTCCCGGCATAAGTCATTTTACCGGCTTTTACTTCAATATAAACGCTGTTATCCTTACCAAATTTATCTTTGGCACCAAGCTTTAAGTTAGATCCGGCAAGAGCGTCAGTTCCAATTCCGACAATGACCGCTTTCCACTCTCCAGAAGCCGCATTTTTTCTTATAGTTATTCTACTGCCTGCTCCGCTTATTCTGTAACCGTTATCGTCTTCCGTGATAACGCCGCGACTCCAGTTATCGCGATCTGGAGCAACATCGCCATATTTACCGCTTGATGTCGGACTTGCGCTAGGATCGTCTTTTTTTTGATAAACCGATCCTTTGTCATCCATTAAATAAATGTTAGCTGTGGACGACATATAAAATTTGCCTGTACTTTCTTGATAGTAGCCGTCATACTGGAATATAACTTGTTGCCCTTGAAACTCGCCATGCACTCCAAATACTTTATATTGGCTCCCGTCAGATAAAGTTACAGTGCAACCTTCAATTGTGCTTACTGAATAGCCCAGATCGTTTTTAGCCACTTTATACTGAGGAATATCCTTTTTGTCATTTGCTCCGCCATACTGAATTTCTCTAGTACCAGCATAGCTTGCGGTAACAGTAATTACCAAATAATACTCACCTGCAGGCAAATCTTTTCCCGAAACGTCAATAGGAATGCTTGGTACTAAAACCTGACCAATTTCCCCGCTAATTATTGCGCCAGGTCCGCCGACGGGATTATATCTTGGATCGCTTAAAATATTTTGAACTTTTTGAATTACAGCCAAGGCATACGCGGCATCTCCCAATAATGCTAAAAGTTTTTGCTGCTCTTCTCTTCCTGCGGGCAATGCGGCTTGTTTTTGCGCAAGTTGTCCACGTTTAGCATCTAATTGGCTTTGCAGATTTTTTTTCTTTTTATCATCGCTTTCAGAAGCTATACTTGCTTCTAAATTTTTTATTTCGTCATTTAATTTGTCTATATCGCTTTGAATATCTCCCGCTTTATTTTCGCTTACTTTTTTACTTAACCCTTTAATAGATTGATCTAAAAATATTTTATAAGTTTCGGCAAACGCTATAGACTGCTCATGTGTCAACGTTGCATTTGATCCAAACATTAGCTTCATGAGTTCATTGTAAGATTTATCTCCATGCTCTAAATAAAAGGCTGCAGCTTTTGCAGGATCTGTCAATAATTCATTGTAATTTGTTGCTCCTATTATCTTAGACAAATCCGACAGCATCTTATTGTAGGTAAAGATAGTATTTGATTTTGCAAGAACTGTTGTTGAAGTATTACCTTGGAAATATACGCTTAATAAAGCATTTAATTCTTCTGCAGAGCCTAAATTTACTTTTTTATCAGGTCTGTTTATGTCAGACAGTGTAAATGTTCCATCTTCATTTTTACTAACAGTTATAAAATGACTCCCACCTACATGTACTATTACAGATTCGCCAAGTCCTAATCCATTAACAATATCATCAATTGTAGCCGTATACCCATTGTAATCTTTTCATACTTTGCAAGCACAGTCTGCAAAGCTTTTGCACTTATGTATAATTGACTAGAGGTACCACTTATTAAGCCTTTATTATTTTCTGTAAACAAACCTGCTACCGCGTCAGCAATTATCAAACCAAAAGCAAGAATTGCTAGCGCTCCCGACCCTATCTGATTCAAAACGTTTCCCAAGGCATCGGCCGCACAATAAACAATGTTCTGATTATTGCGGTATAAGTTGTATAAAGCGCTTATTACATTTTCTCTCTGTTCATCAGTAAGTTTTGCAAATTCTATTTCTATTTTTTCCTTACTTAGCCCCGTTTCCCGCGTTAAATTATTAAGAACTTCATTATATTTTTCATCTTGGGGACCAATGTTTTGCCCAGTTTTAACATCAGGTTTATTATCAATAATATCATCGCCTTCGGGTTTATTTGGAGTTGTCGCTTTATCATTATCGGAAACAACGGTATCTACAGGCTCAACAACAGTCTTCGGTATAGCTTTCTGTTCAGTCTGACGATCTGCTTGTTCTATTTTCTTTATATCGCTTTCAGTTGAAGAGATCTGTTGCTCGGTTTTTACGGCTTCGTCTTTTTGTTGTTCATTTTTAATTTCAGATTTAACCACTGCTGCTGCATCTGTTTGTGTCTTTGCTTGCGCAACTTCTTGAGGATACTGTGTTGAAACATCTTGTTGAGCTGCTTCGTTTTCTATACCCTTAATTTTTTTTACTACTCTTGTGTAAGTCTCATTATAGACATACTTCCCATCTCCGCCTACTGTCATGGCTTGTTGAGTTTGTGGGTCCCAGTATCCTTTAGCTTCAAATCTGCCGTTTTTATTTTTAACTGATATAACGTCGTTATCATCAACTTTGGTATTATCCTGTAAAAACTGCATATATGACACGGAGCCATATGTTTGATCTCCCTGATACAGAACTCCAGAATTTGTTTCTTGGTTTTTTATTCTTTTTTTAAGTAGCTCGTCGTCTCTATCTTTTGCAAAAGCAGGCAAATTGGATATATTTATTAAAAAGCATACAGTTACAACAACAGCTATGCTCTTTAAAAGAACATTATTTTTCCAATATGTTTTAAAATACCCTGCAATTTTTGACTTTAGGTTCATGAAAAATCCTCTGTTAGCCTTTTTTTATTTTTAATATTTAGATTCCATTGTAAAAAACAAAAAACTCGGCATTTAACCTATGCCGAGTTTTTTGTTTTTCAACCTAAATAAATATACGTCCGCCACAAGTTTTCTGCGTCTTAGAGCGAAAATGAATATCATAAATGACAACAATATAATTTCATGCGTTAAAAACTTTGGAATTATTTTACAATTCATATATAGCCTAAACAACTTTACAATTGACATAAAAACGCAACAAGCCTTGCCTGAAACAAACGCAATTATTTTCTTTGCATTAGAAAGAGAATTGACATTTATTACTGATAGCGAATTATTATCTTCTTTAGTATTTTTTGACTTTTTTTTCTGACTTTCTTCCAGAATGATCGCTAATATCTACGGTTTGAATTGAAAATAAAAGTTTTTGAATATCTTTTAGAACTTTACAGGAAAGTATTATTATAGAATCGTTGCAACTCTTAAACAGATTTGAGGCAACATTATGACCCACTATACCGACAACAAAAATAAAACTGCCTTTGCCGATGTTAATGGTACTTAAAGAAAAGCCGTTTACGCTTATACAAACAAGAACGAGAAGTGCACATATTTTCTTTTTGACGGAAGAAAATTCTTTAAATTCCTCAAAGTTGAATAAATTCCTTTTGACGCTCACCTCAACTCCTTAAAGCTTATTATGAAAGAGCGGCTTGGAACATCAACAAAAAGAAACAGCGTATTCGGACAGTCAAAAAAAATCAGTCGGGACGATAGAAAGAAAATACAACAGCGACAAGGAAAAACCTATCTGTATTGTATATTACTAATTTGCAAAAGTCAAAAATAATTTTACCGCAGTTATAAACATTTTTCTTTCAACTGCGCGTCACTATAGTCAACCATTCTCTTATCAGGTCTCCCCGTAATTTTACGCAAGAAGTGTCTAATTTTATCCATATATTCAAATATTGATGGGATTACTATCAGCGTAAGTACTGTAGAGCTTACTACTCCGCCGATAATAACAATACCCATACCTCTTCTAAAATGACCTACTTCGCTAAGCCCCAAAGCTGTAGGGAGCATGCCAGCAATTAAAGCAAAAGAAGTCATGAGTATCGGGCGAAGCCTTATGATCCCAGCTTTTATTATTGAATCGTCTATATCTAATCCAACTCTCATTTGCTGTTGAGCATAGTCAACCAAGAGAATAGAATTCTTTGCCACGATACCAAGCAGCATTATCATGCCTATCATTGTAAACATATCTATAGGTTGACTGGACATTAATAAAGCTATAATTCCACCAATAATTGCAAGAGGAAGAGCCATCATAATTGTAAAGGGCGTTATAACAGATTCGTACAAGCTTGCAAGAACCATAAATATAAATATTATTGACAAAACACCGGCTATTATTATGCTCACAAACATATCTTTCATATCTTCGGCATTACCTGATAAATTCAAAATTATATTTTTATACTTATCAAAATTTTGAGGCTCGGACTTAAATTCGTTAAATATCCTTACGGCGTCTTTTTGTATTTCGCCTATAGCCCCGCCTGAAGCAACATTTCCTTCAACAGTAACGTATCGAGTTCTATCTTTTCTAAATATCTGCGTTGGACCTGCCGACAAGTCTGCATAAGCTACATTTCTAAGCCTTATAAGTTTATTATTAACATTATTTACATATATAGACTCAAAAGTCTTGGCAATATCTTTTTCACTATCTTCGTATTGAACTCTTATATCGTACTCAAGCCCGTGTTTTCTAAATTTTCCGGCTAAAGCACCGTCAATCATGGACCTTACTTCGTTTCCGACAACTACTGAACTTACGCCATAATGTTCCATTTTCTTAGCATCCATCTCAAAGCGGACTTCAGGTTTTCCGAGCTTATAATTGGAATGTATATCAACAAATTTCGGTATATTTTTATACCTATTTATAAGTTCTTGCGCCGCATCATATAATACATCAATATCTGCGCCTCTAAGCTCTACAACAAACTCACTATTATTTCCTCCGCCTAAAGACTGCCTTACTATTGAAATTTCCAATTTGCCACCGTACTTATCATTTAAAATTTTTCTAAAATAATCTTTCATTCCCGAGGTGGTAAAAGTTCTTTTAGCTGCACTTTCATCTTTTTCTTTTTTACTAAACAACTTTGTAATAAGTCCACCTTTAGAATTGTTAGGAATCATTTTAACATAAACACTTGCCTCATTTGAAAGATTAGAAAACATATTGCCAGAACCCACCGTTGAAGAAACAAGTTCAATGTTAGGCTCGTTCATAATTATAATTTCTATCTCTTTGGCATACCTATCCATTTGATCTAGAGAAGTTCCGGGACGAGCTGTAAGATTTATATTAAATTCACCCCATTCAGAAGCGGGCATAAAAGTTGTTTTTAAAAACTTTTTAGCTACTCCTATTGTAGAAATGAAAATTAAAAAAGATATAGCTAATGTCGCAAATTTCCAGCTGACTATAAAATGCCTTTGTTTCCCTGCAAAATTAAAAGGAACGCTTAGAATATTTTTCTTGACTATAAACGTTATAAGAGCTTTATATAGGGTCTCGCAAAATGAAAAAACCACATTAAACCAATCCACAGTCAGACGCCTAAAAATTTTTACAATTATTGCTCTAACTTCTCCTAATTTTGATTTTTTTGGCGTTTTAGCCGCACCGTGGTCTTGGATAATATAAGCAGAAAGCATAGGAGCTATTGTCAAAGCATCTATAACAGAAATGATCATCGCAAAAACTACAGTTAATCCAAATTCTTTAAAAAACCTACCCATTATTCCACTTAAAAAAGCAACTGGCAAAAATACCGCTATAACCGTACTTGTTGTGGCTATCACAGCTAAAGTAACTTCATTAGTGCCGTCAATTGCCGATTTTACAGGATTTGAGCCTTCTTCATAATGCCTGAAAATATTTTCGCGGACAACAATAGCGTCGTCAATCAATAAACCTACTGCAAGAGATAAGGACATCAAAGAAAGCACATTCAAACTAAAACCAAA
>JAITKZ010000074.1 GCA_031278115.1 Endomicrobium sp. | reverse complement strand
CTTGAATTTTCTTCTGTTGAAAAAGGCGGTTGGCTTAGTTCTTTGTTAGTAGGTTGTTTGCCGATGATTCTTTTCCTTTTTGTGTGGTTTTTCCTTATGAGAGGAATGATGATGGGCAGCGGTAAACATGCTATGTCTTTTGGTAAAACAAAAGCAAAACTTGCAGGAAACAACGCTGCCAAAAAAGTTACGTTTAAAGACGTTGCGGGTTGTAATGAGGCAAAAGAAGAATTACAGGAAATAATAGAATTTTTAAAAGATCCTGCGAAATTTCAAAAATTGGGTGGAAAGATTCCAAAGGGAGTTCTTCTTTTTGGATCTCCGGGAACAGGGAAGACTTTGCTTGCCAAAGCCGTTGCTGGTGAAGCAGGAGTTCCTTTCTTTTCTTCAAGCGGCTCGGAATTTGTTGAAATGTTTGTAGGCGTCGGCGCTTCAAGAGTAAGAGATTTATTTGATCAAGGCAGAAAGTCTGCCCCATGCTTATTATTTATAGATGAAATAGATGCTGTTGGTAGGCATAGGTTTGCAGGTATCGGCGGCGGGCACGACGAAAGAGAGCAAACCTTAAATCAGCTGCTTGTTGAGATGGATGGTTTTGATACAAAAGAAGGCGTTATTTTAATTGCTGCGACAAACAGACCTGACGTGTTGGATCCTGCTCTTTTAAGACCGGGAAGATTTGACAGACAGGTTATAGTTCCAAGTCCTGATTTAAAAGATAGAGAAGAGATTCTTGCAGTGCATGCCCAAAAAATTAAGTTGGGTAGCGATGTAAATTTAAATGTTATAGCCAGAAGAACTCCTGGCTTTGTCGGTGCGGATTTGGCAAATCTCATAAATGAGGCGGCATTGCTTGCCGCTAGAGATAATCAAAAAGCCGTAAATATGAAAAATATGGAAGAAGCTATAGACAGAATTCTTGCAGGACCTCAGAGAAAGTCTCGTATGATGTCTGAAAAAGAGAAGAAAATTATAGCTTATCATGAAGCTGGACATACTATAGTTGCAAAATTGCTTCCAACGGCTGATCCTGTTCATAAAGTTTCCATAGTGCCTAGAGGTCCAGCGCTTGGTTATACTCTTCAGCTTCCAGAAGAAGACAAATACCTAACTTCAAAATCTGAACTTTTAGACAGATTGGCAATACTCTTTGGTGGACGTGTTGCTGAAGAAGTGATGTTTTCAGAGATTACAACTGGAGCTCAGAACGATATTTCAAAGGCTACAGAAATTGCAACAAGAATGGTTATGGAATTTGGTATGAGTGAGAAAGTAGGTCCAATGGCTTTACAAAGACCTAACGAAGAAGTTTTCCTTGGAAGAGATATTTCAAGAGAAGTAAGACATTCTGGTAAAACTTCGGAACTTATAGATGAAGAGATTAAGAAAATTATAGACGGAGCTAAATCTAAAGCAACGAAACTTATTAAAGATAATTCAGCAGTGCTTGATAAACTTGTAAAGTATCTTTTAGAGAGAGAAAATCTTAATGGCGAAGAAGTTGATAAAATAATTAAAGGCGAAGAGTTGCCTCCTGTGGCGGAAAAAGTGCCAGTAACAGAAGAAGACAGAAAAGAAGCCTCAGTTGAAAAAGAAGTTATAAAAGAAAAGATTGACGGCGGACAACAGAAAAGTGAAAAAATTTAATTTTGACAAAAAAAAAGCTCAAAAAGCTATAACACTTTTGCTTGAATCTTTTGGAGAAGATTTAGAGAGAGAAGGTCTTAGGCGCACGCCTGAAAGAGTGGCTGAATTTTATAAAGAAGCTTTATCAGGAAATGAAGTTGATCCTTCAGAGCTTGTTCCTGTCCACTATGCTTCAGAAGAGCATGAAGAAATAATACTTGTTAAAGATATTCCGTTTTATTCTCTATGTGAACATCATTTACTTCCTTTTTTCGGCAAAGCCTGTGTAGCGTATATGCCTCAAAAAGATAAAATAGTGGGGGTATCAAAACTTGTAAGACTTGTAGAAGTTTTTGCCAATAGGCTTCAGTTGCAGGAGAGACTTACAAAACAAGTTGCCGATACTATAATGAAGTCAATAGAACCTCAGGGAGTAATGGTTGTTATTGAAGCCGAACATTTGTGCATGACAATGAGAGGTGTTAAAAAGCCCGGAGCTAAAATGCTTACTTCAGCTATGAGGGGAATATTTTTAAAAGATGTGAGGACTAGATCTGAAGCTATGTCTCTTTTGGGAAGATAAAATTGATAATAAGAAAAGCTGCAATAAATAATTTTAGTGATGTTTTAAAACTTGTAAAAAATACAGGTTGCAGCTCTGCAGTTTATGAATCTTTGGCAAACAAAGGCATGCTTGAATCTATAGTTATAGAGAAGATAGATAATAGAGCAGCAAATATTTTAAAACAAGAGGCTATTTCTGTAGGTGCAGATGTAGCTTTGAATGAGAATATTAGCAGGTTTAAACAGGGATTTTCAGACATAGTAATATTTGCGACTCTGTCTCAACTTGGTAAACTTATCTCCAAACTTAGTTTTCAACCTTTTGGGTTAAAACAGATTGGCGACGATTTAAAGAGAATAATAATTAAAAAAAAAGTTTTTAGATATAGAAACAAATCTTTAGATTTATCAAAACCTGTTGTTATGGGTATAGTTAACTTAGACCCTAATTCTTTTTCAGGCGATGGGTTAACAGATCCTAATAAAGCTTTAGAGCAAGCGGTTGAGTTTGAAAGGCTTGGCGCTGGCATTATAGATATAGGTGCGGAATCTTCAAGGCCGGGCGTAAAACTTATTGATCCAGAGACTGAGATTAAAAGGTTGCTGCCTGCTTTAAAACGAATAAGAAAGCGTGTTAAAATCCCTATTTCTATAGATACTTACAAATATGAGACAGCAAAAATTGTATTGTCAGAAGGAGCTGATATAATAAACGATATTTTTTCTTTAAAAAAAGGTAAAGATAAACTAGCTAAACTCATTGCTGACTATAAAGCAGGATTGATTCTTATGCATATGAAGGGAACCCCAAAGAATATGCAAGTTAAACCTGAGTATAAAAATTGCACTTCTGAAGTTTATGAATTTCTTTGTAAGAGAAAGTCTTATGCTATGAGATTTGGAATAAAAGAAGATTATATTGCCGTAGATCCAGGACCAGGGTTTGGAAAGACGGTTAAACACAATATGGAGCTAGTAAAAAATATGAATGTTTTTTCTAGTCTCGGTGTGGTACTTGGTGCAGTGTCGCGAAAACGATTTGTCAGAGCTTTGGCGGGTGAAGATAAAGCGTCATTTATAACTGCCAATTTTCTTTCGGCATTTTGCGGAGCCGATATTGTAAGAGTCCACGATGTTAAAGAAACTGCCAATGTTTTTAAAATAATAGAAACTTTTAGAGGACTATAATGGAAATGTTTATTGCTTTTTATAACTTGTATATCTCAAATATTTTGGATATATTCATTCTTACGTTAATATTCTACAGGATAATTCTTATAATACAAGGCACAAGGACGATACAGATATTTGTCGGCATATTATTCATCTTGGGTCTTACTGTTGTTTCAAGAGATATTTTGCATTTAAAAGCTTTGTCATGGCTTTTAGACAATTTTTGGCTTGCAGCGGTTATAATATTTGCTGTAATATTTCAGACGGAGATACGTAATCTTTTGGCTCAAGTAGGTGGTCATCTGTGGGGATCAAAATCAAAAATCAAGGATTCTTATGTAATTGAAATAATTGATGCTGTTGAAGATTTAAGCTCTTCAATGGTGGGAGTCCTTATCGCTATAGAAAATGAAATCGGCTTAAAAAATTTTACAGAGACTGGAGTGTTGCTTAATGCCGATATTTCCAGAGAACTTCTTCTTTCAATTTTTAAGAATAAATCTGCTCCTTTACATGACGGTGCAATTATAGTTTCCAACGCTAGGATAATATCTGCAGGCTGTGTTCTCCCTTTAAGTCATGACACAAATGTAAAATTGTTTGGGACAAGGCACAGAGCTGCTCTTGGATTAAGCGAAGTGACAGACGCCGTTGTTGTTGTTGTTTCAGAAGAAACTGGACAAATTTCTGTGGCTCATGATAGTAAGCTGCATGGTAATATATCTCTCTCAAAACTTCGGGAGATAATCAATACAAATGGCGAGGTCTTGAGAACAAAATGATAAGGTTATTTGCTAAAATCAAAAAAAATTGGCGGCTGAAAGCTCTTGCGTTTATTCTTGCGCTTTTTGTATGGCTATACGCGAGATATATGTAAATGAAAATATTTGGCACAGATGGAATTAGGGGAGATTCTTCTAAATTTCCATTTGATAATACCACTCTTAATATTATAGGTCGTTCTATAGCCGAAGTTCTTGGCGCCAATAAGCGTATTCTTATTATCCGCGACACTAGAGAGTCCGGCAAAAGGATACAAACAAAACTTTCTGAAGGAATGTCTGCTACTGGAGCAAAGATGGTGTTTGGTAGCATTATGCCTACGCCTGCAGCTTCTTTGCTTGTGAAAAATGGAAACTATTGCGCTGCAGTTGTTATATCGGCGAGTCATAACCCTTATACAGACAACGGAATTAAAATTTTTGATTCTAATGGATATAAACTTTCAGTCTCAATAGAAGAGAAAATAGAAGCAAAGATAAATAAATACATCACTTCAAAGGACGTTTTGCCAATAAAAAAAATATCTTTAAAAGAAAATTCAAAACTTATAAAGTTTTACGAAGATTTTATTATAAAAAATTTCTCAGGTAAAAAACTTAAAGGCAGGACCATAGTTTTAGACTCTGCACACGGTGCTTCATATAAATGTGCTCCACGCATTTTAAAAAAATTGGGTGCAACTGTTATAGCATTAAATGTCAATCCTGATGGTAAGAATATAAATTTAAATTGTGGTGCGTTGCACCCACAATCTCTGTGTAAAGCTGTAAAAGAATATAATGCTTTTTGCGGATTTGCTTTTGATGGTGATGCTGATAGATTGATATGTGTTGATGAAAACGGTATGATAAGAGACGGCGATTATTTTTTATCTTCAATGTCTATATGGTTGAAAAGTAAAAAGAAACTTAAAAACAATATTTTAGTTTCAACTGCTATGGCAAATATAGGGTTGTTCCGTACTTTGAAGAAAGAAAAAATAAAAGTTATATCTTCTAAAGTCGGTGATAGATATGTTATTGAAGATATGAAGAAACATAAAGCCTCTCTTGGAGGAGAGCAGTCAGGACATTTCATATTTAAAGATATATTAGCTACTGGTGATGGAATTTTGAGTTCTGTTATGATTCTTTCTGCTTTGAGCAGTACAGGAAAACCAATGTCAGAATTTATGAATGTTATTGAGAAATTTCCACAGATTTTGGTAAATAGAAAAGTGATGAAGAAAGTTCCTCTTGAAAAACTTTCTAATTCTTATAATCTAATAAAAGCTTGTGAAAAATCTCTTGGTTCTGATGGACGTGTGCTTGTAAGATATTCAGGTACAGAAAATCTTTTGAGGGTTATGGTTGAGGGTAAAGATGGTGATGAGATTAAGAATATTGCCAAAAGTATAGCCGATGCAGTTGAGAAAGAAACATCTCTACAATAAAGCAGAGAGGTGGAAAGATGATAAAATTAGGCGTAAATATTGACCACATAGCTACGTTAAGGCAGGCTCGCAGAGAAGGCATTCCGTCGCTTGTTGAAGCCGCTCTTGTGTGCGAAAAAGCTGGAGCTGATGGGATTACTGTTCATTTAAGAGAAGACAGAAGACATATTCAAGACTATGATGTTTACAGCTTGCGGGAAATTTTAAAAACTAGATTAAATCTAGAAATGTCTGCGGCTGAGGAAGTTCTTGGCATTGCCTTAGATGTTAAACCGGATTCTGTGTGTATAGTTCCGGAAAAAAGGGAAGAACTTACCACCGAAGGCGGTCTTGATGTTAAAAATAACAAAAAAAATCTTTCTAGTATTATATCTAAGCTTAAAAAAGCTGGAATTATGGTCAGTATATTTGTTGATGCGGATCTGGAACAAGTTGCTGCTTGTTGTGAAGCTGGAGCTGATGCGATTGAGTTGCATACCGGGAAATATTCTTTATTTTTTAACGAAAGCGGTTTTTCGTCAAGAGAATGTAAAGGCGAGCTTAAGAGAATTACTGAAGCTTCAAAGGAAGCTCTTAAAAGAAAGCTTATATTGAATGCTGGTCATGGACTTAATTATGAGAATGTAGGTCAAATCTGTAAAATTCACGGAATGAATGAGTTTAATATAGGGTTTTCAATAATCTCTAAAGCAATATTTGATGGTCTTCAAAAAGCTGTTTTTGATATAAAAAAGCTGATACAGAAGAGTTCAAATTTGTAGATTCAGAGAGGTTTACGCATGTGCGGAATAGTAGGCTATATAGGTGAAAGAAATGCTGTAGATATAGTTCTTGATGGATTAAAGAAACTTGAATATAGGGGATATGATTCTTCAGGCATTGCTGTTATTAAAGATGGACAGTTGCAAATCAGACGAAGCGTAGGCAAATTAAAAAATCTTGAAGAAAATATAGAAAAAAAGCATTTAAAAGCGAATATATCCATAGGTCATACTCGTTGGGCTACGCACGGTAAACCATCGGAAGAAAACGCTCACCCACACACAGATTCAACCAAAAGCATAGTTATAGTTCATAATGGAATAATAGAAAATTATGCTGAATTAAAATCAGGTCTTGAAAAAGAAAGCAAGGAATTTAAAAAGGAATTTAAATCTGAAACCGATACTGAAGTAATAGCTCATCTTATAAAAAAACATTACAAAAATAATTTGCTTTTTGCAGTTCAGGAAACTCTTAAAGAAATAAGGGGTTCATATGCTCTTGGCGTGATATGTAAAGATGAGCCAAATAAAATAATATGCGCAAGACAAGATGCTCCTCTTATCGTTGGTATAGGTAAAGGCGAAAATTTTTTAGCTTCAGATATTCCAGCACTACTTTCTTACACCCGCGATATGATTTTTCTTGAAAATGGCGACATTGCCGAACTGACTGCCAACAGAATAACGATAACTGATATTGAAAATAACGTAAAAAACAGAGAAGCAAAAAATATAAAATGGGATTGTGTACAAGCTGAAAAAGAAGGCTATAAGCATTTTATGCTTAAAGAAATATATGAACAGCCCAGAGCTATTGAAGATACTTTCAGAGGTAGAATTTATCCCGATGAATGTCGTGTTTATATTGAAGAAGTAAAATTGTCAAAAGAAGATATTAAAAATATATCAAATGTTTATATCGTTGCTTGTGGAACTTCTTATCATTCTGGACTTGTTTCAAAATTTCTTTTTGAGAATTTTGCAAAAATGCATACAGAAGTTGATATAGCGTCGGAGTTTAGATACAGAGAGCCTATTTTAAATGACAGGACTCTTGTTATAGCCATTTCTCAATCGGGAGAAACAGCAGACACTTTAGCGGCTCTAAGGCTTGCTAAGAGTAAAGGTTGCATAACTTTAGCGGTTTGCAATATTGTTGGGTCTAGTATGAGCCGCGAGGCTGACTATGTAGTGTACACTCACTGCGGACCAGAAATAGGTGTTGCATCTACGAAGGCTTTTACTGGGCAGATGACTGCTCTTTATATGCTTGCATTGGATTGGGCGGGTAGAAAGGAAAGTCTTTCAAAAGAAGAGTTAAAAAGATATTTAAAGGAATTATGGGAAGTTCCTGTAAAGATAGGAAATTTTTTAAAACAGGTGAAAAGTGTTCATGAAGTTGCCAAAAAATTTGCACATAAAAGGGATTTTTTATACTTAGGTAGGAATGTTAATTATCCTGTTGCTCTTGAGGGTGCGCTAAAGCTAAAAGAGATCTCTTATATACATGCCGAAGGTTATGCAGCTGGTGAAATGAAGCACGGTCCTATAGCTTTGATTGATGATGATATGCCAGTGGTTGCTATAGCTGTTAAAAGCAGAGTTTACAAAAAAATAATTTCAAATATTGAAGAGGCAAAGGCAAGAGGGGGTACTATTATACTAATAGCGAGCGAATCTGACAAAACTGCTTCAGACAAGGGAGACAACGTAATATATGTTCCGGATTGCGACGAGTTCATTTCCCCTATTTTATCTGTAATTCCTCTCCAATTGTTGTCTTATTATGTGGCAGTGATACTAGGTTGCGATGTTGACCAGCCTAGAAATCTTGCCAAATCAGTTACAGTTGAATAAATTTTGCTTTGTATATTGATTTAGAAATTTCCATCCATGGAGTTGTATTCTATTTAGTCTGTTTGTTATAGTGTGTGAAGTTACAAGAACATAGTTTCAGTTTTTTCAGAAGTCTTATAATTAAAAAGGTCAAAATGGACATAGGCATAGATATAGAAGAAGTTAAAAGATTTAATAAATACGTGAAAGATAAAACATATCTTGAACGTATATTTTCAAAAGAAGAAATATTATATTCTTTAGATAAAAAAAATGTAGCGCAGCATTTAACTGCTCGCTTTGCGGCTAAAGAAGCTGTATGGAAAGTTTTAAGTTCAAAGAATAAGAAACTTATAATAACCGATATATCTGTCAGAAACGATAAAGACGGCAAACCTCAAGTTTATGTAAAGAATAAGAAATACAATAGAATAAATATATCCTTATCTCATACGAAAAAATACGTCGCTGCGGTTGCAATTGCTTTTTAATGTTATGAAGAAACAAGAAATTAAAAACTTCATCTGCAAATTAAAAAGAAAACCTGACAGTCACAAATATGATTTTGGACATGTTTTAGTCATTGCAGGTTCTAAGACTATGCCCGGCGCTGGTACTTTATGCTGTTTAGGAGCATTTTATTCTGGAGCAGGTCTTGTAACATATGCTGTTAAAGAAGATTTTTTAATTCAAGCTTGCTCGTTGTCTAGACCAGAGACACTATTTTACATATATAAAACAGCGGTAGATATTCTTAAATATGTCAAATTAAGAAAAATTACTTCTGTAGTTATAGGACCTGGACTTAAATCAGATTACAAATTTGTTCATAAGATTATTTCTTCAGTTAATATTCCTATAGTTTTAGACGCCTCAGGAATTGCTGTTTTTAATGGTATCTCAGGTAAGCTTAATGACGCAAAATCTAAACTTATATTAACACCCCACTTGGGGGAATTTTCAAAACTTTTGAATATTTCTATAGATTCTATAAAAAGTAACAGAACAAAAATAGCAGTGGGTTTTGCTGACAAAAATTCTCTTATATGCGTTCTTAAAGGTAAGGATACTCTTGTTATTTCAGATAGAAAAATTTATACAAATAATACAGGTACTCCTGCCATGGCTACAGCTGGAAGCGGCGATGTTTTAAGCGGGATGATAGCTGCATTTATAAATATTGGCGATGATATTTTTGAGGCTGTAAAGTTTGCAGTATTTGTTCATGGATTAGCAGGAGAGTTGGCTGAAAAAGAAAAATGCCAAATAAGTATTGTTGCAAGTGATATAGCTGAAAATATTCATAGAGTTATAAAGCAAATTTCACATTGATTATATATGGAGACAAAATGGACTTTGAAAGAAAAGTTATAGAAAACAGAAGGCATATACATAAAAACCCAGAGCTAGGCGGAAAAGAATTTAAAACTGCAAAATTCATTGAGTCTAAACTTAATGAATTGAAAATTCCCTATAAACGTGTTGGCGGCACTGGGGTTGTTGGTATTATAAGAGGAAAATTTTTTGGGAAAACAATAGCTTTGAGAGCTGATATAGATGCTTTAGGGGTTTGTGAATATAATGATATTGATTATAAATCAGTAAATCCAGGAGTTATGCATGCTTGTGGACATGATGCACATGCGGCGATAATGCTTGGAGCGGCAGAGCTTTTAAGCATGAAAAAAATGAATTGAAAGGAAATGTGAAATTTATTTTTCAACCAAATGAAGAGAATTCCAATGGTGCTAAAGCTATGATAAAAGCCGGGGTTCTAAAAAATCCAGATGTTGATTTTATTTTGGGAACGCATGTAAGTCCTTGGATAAAATCAGGCAAAATAGGTTTAAAGTATGGCGTTATGATGTCTGCGGTTGATCAAATAAAGATAGAAATTAAAGGAGCTATAGCGCATGGTGCTTATCCGCATAAGGGCAAAGATACATTGGTTGCAGCATCAGTTTTTGTAAATATGGCGCAAAGTATTATATCAAGAGAAATTGACCCTACAGAAGACGCTGTTATAACATTTGGGAAGATAGAAGGCGGTGATGCGTATAATGTTATCTGTAAAAATGTAACTTTGCTCGGTACAGTTAGAAGTTTTAATAAAGAGATAAGAAAATTGATAAAAGCAAGTGTCCTAAAGAAAATTAAAGCTTTGGAAATTGCTTATGGCGTCAGATGTAAAGTTGATTATATTTCTATGGGGAACGCTTTAATAAACACACCTGAAATTACTGAAGCTTGCATAAAAACGGCTAAAGAATTTTACGGCAAACGAAACGTTGAAATATCGCAAAAACCGTCTATGGGAGGGGAAGATTTTTCGGAGTATTTAAATGATGTCCCCGGGAGTTTTGTTTATATAGGTACGTCAAAAGACAAAGATACGTCATATCCTTGGCACCACAGCAATTTTAATGTAGATGAAACAGCTCTTCCAAAAGCTTCTAAGTATATTGCATATACTTTAAAATTGTTTTTAAAATAAACAAAATTAACACTTAACAGCTTGCAAATTGTTATACTATTAAACTCAGGTAATATCTGTGATAAGATCTATAGTTACCGCAAATAATATCTACCTGATAAATGTCAGGAGTCAGATTTTAAGGTAAATATTAGAAAAAGGAGGTGTTTATTGCATGTGTTCGCTACATCCTAGAATTCACAAAAAGTTTACAGATAGGGAACAAAAAAGAAAAATAATTCTATAATACTTATTAATGGACATAAGTAAATTTATAAGGAGTAAAAAATGAGCAAGAGAAACTTTTTGCTATTCTCTACTGTTTTTATTACTGTCATCTTTTTAACATCCTGTTCTAAGAGATGAGATAGCTAAAGTCAGAGATAAAGTTCTTGATAGAACTTCTCTTCCTAGTCCGTCATCTACACCTATAGGGGTAGGGCAGGTGCATGAGGTTCCTGCTGTTTTCAGAGATTTGCGTGACAGGATTATTTTTCTTACGAGTGACGCTAGTACCTTTGTTTCACGATATTATCCTGCTCTAGCTTCGTAATCACGATTTGCACATGATTTTAGACAAAGTTTTGATGTTTTGCCTTCTCTTATCAATGAAGCTATCAAGATATTATGTAGTAATACTAATGATGGCGCTAACTTTAATTTTCAAGGAGTTCCTGTCTCTCCCTCTACAATTTCTAGTCTAATTTCAAAGATGGATGAATGTATTACTGCCCTATCTACCGCTGGCAACGCATTAAACACTTTCTGTACTACTGACAGCGTAATAATTTATGATCTTAAGGATGTCAATTATTTAAACAATACTATTGATAAACTTTTAGGAGTCTTAAATGATACTATCTCACAACTCAGAAACCTACACTAGACTTTAGGTTTTTAAGATTATAAACAAAAAAGGAGGTGAAAAATTATGAAAAAATTTATTACTGCAGTTTTCTGTTTTGGTTTGTTATTGTCTGCTTCTTCTAATGGATATTCTGCTCTTCCTTCTCAATCCCAAGAAGAAGAGAAAATAATAAAATTCCAACTTACCGAGAAGCAGTTCTATAAAACTGGAGCTTTTGGTTTGGGTGGTTTTGCTGCTTACAGATTTATTGCAAACATGCAAGCTGGTGCTGGTGCTGGAGTGATGCTTATTAATGGATTAAGACACCTTGGTAATGGTGTCCTAGTATTGATTGGGTCCAACGATTTTACATACACTCCAGTTTGGAGTAGTTGTAGGTTGTGTTACTGGGGTAGCTTATGGCTTTCACTGTGCGGACAATTACCGCTTTAAAGTAGTTGTAGGTTGTGTTACTGGGGTAGCTTATGGTATAGATTATGCTTGTGACCATATGTTATCTAAAAAAGCTAAATCAGTGTTACAAAGCTATTTATAGGAGAATAATAGTACTGATGATATAGCGTGTTTGAATCCTACAGAGATTAAGACTAATCTCTGTAGGATTCTATTTTGGTTCCCTTATTCTCTTGATACCTGACTCTATCCGATAAACTCATGTCCTATATCTTCCTTCCACATTTACTCCTACCTTATCCTTCCCTTCCCTTACTCCCAATACCTTATCCCTCGTTCCTTCCAACCTCACTTCTCCTACCTCTCCCTTTGTCGCTATCCTGAGTTTATCGGATAGAGTAAAAAGGAAGGATTTTGAGGGTGAAAAAACTCAAAAAAGGGGGACATTTTTGGTTTTTCTTATAAAAATAGCCTAAAAATGACGTTTTTTTGAATAAGAAAATTTAAACTTGTCTTCTGAGAAAGATTTTGGCAAAAGAGATAGTAAGGAAACAAAGTTGAAGTGGATTGTTAAGATTAGGGCTTTTTTAGTGTTATGAATTTACAGACAAAAGAACTATATACTCGCTGTTATGTTTTTATAGCGTTTTGCATAATATGTTTTTTCTCGGGCGAACCTAAACGATATACTCAGGTTTTAACGTAAATGAAACAGCTCTTTCAAAAGCTTCTAAGTATATTGCATATACTCTAAAATCGTTTTTAAAATAAAAAAAGTTCATATTTAGGATATTTATAGTCTGAAATTATTTTTTATGTATAGGTTAAAACATATGTATATAACCAATACATTTTATTGACCGAAAAATAATAAATTTGTAAAATCCTATAACTAATAACTAAATATATTTCAAGGGAATTTGAATATGGCGGAATCTTGCGATACGTCCAATGAGTTCGAATTACCCCAAGACATACGGCGACACCAAAGTAGTTATTCTTCCAAAAGATGCCGTTTGGATTTTTACTTATTGGGAGTTCTCTTTTGATAAATTTGGAGAATTGTCAAGACAATACAGCGGCGACTTTGATTCTTCTGCTTTTGTAATTAGAGTTTATGACGTTACAGGCATAGATTTTAATGGTTGTAATGCTAATAAATATTTTGACATACATGCAAACTACGATTCTTTAAGTTGGTATATAAACGTAGGAGAGTACAATCGTTCATGTATTGTTGAGGCGGGTTTTATTCTTAAGAATGGAAAATTTATATCTGTCGCAAGATCTAATCTTCTTAAAATGCCAGCATACGGAGCTTCAGATATTACTGACGAATTATGGGGAACTCTTAAATTTGATTTTGAAAAACTTCTCAAGAAAAACATAGGTTCTTCAAACACAGCCGTAAAAAATATGAAAGAACTTTGGAAAATTACAGAGTTGTCTTCAAGCAAAAGTTTTGCAAGTTCTAGGTTGCTTTCCAAAAAATAATTTGGTCTCTCTAAAGATCTCAAAGTATAGTTACAGTAGCATTAGGCAAATCAATTTTATAGAGGTTGTTCAATGAACTATAAAGGCTGCTGGTGTTTGCAATTACACGCTCACCTACCATATGTAAGGCACCCTGAATATCCCGATTTTTTGGAAGAAGATTGGCTTTATGAAGCAATTACCGAAACATATCTTCCTTTACTTTCAGTATTTGAAAAATTTGTTGAAGACGGGATAGATTTTAGGATAACTATGACAATAACTCCGTCTTTAGCGAACATGCTTTCAGACAATCTCCTGCAGTCCCGTTATTACGAAAGATTAAATAAACAAATAGAACTTTCAGAAAAAGAACTTTCAAGAACGCAAAATAGTATTGATTTTAAACCTGTTGCTCAAATGTATTATGACCATTTTCAAGACTGCAAAAGATTATGGAATAAATACAATGGAAATATTCTTAATAGTTTTAAAAAGTTGCAGTTTTTAGGAAAGATTGAAATTATCACATGCTGCGCTACACATGGTTTTTTGCCTTTGATGAATAACGAAAAAGCTCAGAAAGCTCAAATAAATGTAGCTTGTAAGGATTATGAAAGGCACTTTGGAGTAAGCCCTAAGGGAATATGGCTTGCCGAATGCGCTTATTATCCGGGGATAGATAAAATATTGAAAGGAGAGAATTTAAAGTATTTCTTTCTTGACTCTCAAGGCATTTTATACGCTAAGACTCGTCCTAAATACGGCGTTTTTGCTCCCATTTACTGCGAAAGCGGTGTTGCGGCTTTTTCAAGAGACATGGAAACTGCTAGCCAAGTTTGGAGTGCAGAAACTGGGTATCCCGGAGATTTCGCTTATAGAGAATTTTACAGAGATTTAGGATATGATTGCGATTATGAATATATAAAGCCTTATTTACATTTAGATGGTATTAGGAGAAATATAGGAATAAAATATCATAAAATTACAGGAAAAGTTGCTTTGAGCGACAAACAGCCTTACTTTCCACAACATGCAAGAGATAAAGCTGCTGAACATGCGGTCAATTTTTTATTCAATAGAACTAAACAAGTTGAATATTTACCGGAACTTATGGATAGACCTCCAATAGTCGTTTCTATGTACGATGCCGAACTTTTCGGGCATTGGTGGTTTGAAGGACCTGATTTTATAAACTTTTTATTTAGGAAAATGCAGTACGATCAAAATATTATAAAGCCTATAACTCCTTCGGAATATCTCAATAAATTTCCTGTAAATCAAATTGTTAGTCCTGCGGCTTCATCTTGGGGAGATAAAGGATACTACGAGGTTTGGCTTAACGAATCAAATGATTATATTTACAGGCACTTACATAAAGTCTCTGATAGAATGTCTGAGTTGGCAAATAAATTTGCCGATGTCGGAGGAATTTTAAAAAGAGCATTAAATCAATCTGCGAGGGAATTACTTCTTGCCCAATCGTCCGATTGGGCTTTCATTATGACTACGGGAACAATGGTTGAATATGCAAAAAAAAGAACAAAAGATCATCTGGAAAATTTTACAAAATTGTATTCACAAATAATCAATAACTCTTTGGACGAATCCTATTTAAAAAGTTTGGAAAATAAAAATAACATATTTCCAGAAATAGATTACAAAGCTTACATTTAATAAACTAAATGATAAATCACACAGTTTTTATTGTTTTATCAACTTTGGCTTTAGTTTTTGCAACGAGTTTTTTCATGCTTCGTTGTAAGGTAAAACGTTTACAAGAAACTATAGCAGGGCTTAATAGCAAGATTTCAAAAAGTTTGGACTTAGATAATTTATTAAATATATTGCTGGAACTTAACGAATTTCCTATTAAAGAGCAGAATTTTTTTGACAAAAACAAATTTTTGAATAAAGTCGTAAACATGGTATGTAAATTTGCAGGAGTAAGCTCTGCTGCGATTATTCTGTTGGATAATGATACAAAGAAACCTTTTATCGCCGCGTCAGAAGATAAAAGATTAGGCGAGTTGGAATCGGAAGCGAAATTTAAACTGAACGTAGCGACTTTCGTTCTTGAAAATTCTAAACCTATTTTAGCAAATGATAATACGTCAGATACTGCTGTAAGATTATTTCCTTCAGGAGATAATAGAGAATATAAATCTTTTATTGCTGTTCCTCTTAAAGTTAAAAATAAATCCATAGGAGTTTTGATCGCCGCCTCTTTGCCGGGCGGTAAAATTTTTGACGGCAGAGATTTAAATTTGGTTAATATTGTTGCAGATCAAATAGCAGAAATTCTTGACAATCAGGAACTGTATCATAGTCTTCACGATTTTTATTTTGAAATTGTAAAAACTTTAGTAAGAATGATAGGCGCCAAAGACCATTACACTTTTAATCACTCAGACAGAGCTGGACAATACGCCAAACTTATAGCTGAGAATCTGAATCTCCCTTCAGAAGTAGTAAGGCAAATAGAATTTGCCGCTTTGATGCATGATATAGGAAAAATTGGCATAGCAGGACATATTTTAAACAAAGTTACTAATCTTACAGAAGGTGAGAAAGAAGTATTAAAAATGCACCCTATTATTGGATATAACATCATTGCTCCGTTACTTTTTCTATCTTCTGTGGCGCCGCTTGTTTTATATCATCAAGAATGGTATAACGGCAAAGGGTATCCCGAAGGTTTGTCAGGAGAGGAGATTCCTTTAGGAGCAAGAATAATATCTGTTATTGACGCCTATGATGCAATGACTTCAGACAGACCATACAGAAAGGCATTAGGAGATGAGTATGCGATTTCTGAGCTCAAAAAAGGCATGGGCACTCAATTTGATCCTAAAGTTGCTAAAACCTTCATAGATATACTAAAATCTAAAGCCACAGTAAACGTATAGGATTAGTTAAATTGTATGAGTGGTATTTTATACGTCGTTCCAACCCCAATAGGCAATCTTGAAGATATAACCCTAAGAGCGTTAAGAATTTTAAAAGAGTGCGATCTTGTAGCCTGCGAAGATACTAGGCAGAGCCTAAAGCTTTTGTCGCATTTTGGAATATCTAAAAATTTGATAAGTTTTTATTCTTACAACCAGCAATATAGGGTTGGACAAATAATAGATAAATTGTCTGATGGCAAAAAAATTGTTCTTATATCAGATGCAGGAACGCCAGGAATTTCTGATCCCGGATATATTTTAATTAAAGAAACTATAGAAAAAGGCATAAAGATAGAAGTTTTGCCGGGTGCAAGTGCTGTTGTAACTGCTTTGGTTGGCTCAGGGCTTCCTACAAACGGTTTTGTTTTCTGCGGCTTTTTGAAGAGAAAAACTGGAAAAATGAAGAAAGAGCTTTCAGAATTTATAAATTTAGGAAAAACAATAGTATTTTATGAATCGCCACACAGAATACTTAAAACAGTTGAAATATGTCTAGAAGTATTTGGTGAAAATACTAAAATTTGTCTTGCTAGAGAATTGACTAAAAAGTTTGAAGAATTTATAAGGGGAACAATAAAAGAAGTATTGGAAAATATAAAAGATAGAAATAATTTGCTTGGAGAGTTTGTTGTTTTAATATACCCTCAAAGCAATGAGGGGAAAGAAAATGATTAGAGCAGGAATTATAGGCATAACTGGATACACATGCGAAGAGCTTTTAAAGCTTCTTTCAAAGCGCGATGATGTTAAGATAACTAGAATTTATGGTAGGAGTTCGTCGGAGGAAAGGGATTTGAAAGACATTTATCCAGAGTTTGCCGGTTTAAATTTAAAAGTAGAACCTTTGAACATAAAACAAATACCAGCTAACTGCGATATTATTTTTCTCGCTTTGCCTCATGCTATTGCTTTTGAAATTGTTCCACATCTTATTGACTTGGGTGTAAAAGTCATAGACTTGTCAGCAGATTTCAGATTAAAGAGCGCTGAGGTGTATGAAAAATGGTATAAAGTAACCCATACAGCAAAAGATTATATAGGCAAAGCTGTTTACGGTTTATCTGAACTTAACGACAAAAAAATTAAAAATGCAGTTTTAGTTGCAAATCCGGGTTGTTACCCTACAAGCATTATTTTAGGTTGCGCTCCAGCGATAAAGAATGGATTTGTAGATTTGAAAGGAATAGTTATAGATTCTAAAAGTGGTATTTCAGGTGCAGGCAGAAAATCTGCTCTGGAATATTTTAAAAACGAACACCCAAACTTTAGAGCCTATAAAATTGCTGGAGGTCACAGACATATTCCAGAAATAGAGCAAGAGCTTACAAATCTTTCTGGTGAAAAAGTAACCGTAAGTTTTACGCCTCATATCATGCCTGTTGAAAGGGGAATGCTTTCAACTATTTATATAAATCTTAGGCAAAATGTTAAGACATATACAGTAATAGAAAAATATAGAGAATTTTATAAAGGTAGAGAATTTGTAAAAGTTCTTGATGAAGACGTAATGCCGGGTATTAAAGATGTTGTAAACACAAATTTCTGTAAGATAAGTTTAAAGATAGACGAAAGAGCAAAAAGGCTTGTTATAGTTTCAGTTATAGATAATTTAGTAAAAGGGGCTTCGGGACAGGCAGTTCAGAACATGAATCTTATGTTTGGTTTGCCGGAAACTGCAGGCTTAATATAGGAGAAAGTTTAAATGCTTCCAAAAGGTTTTAAAGTGGGTGGAATCCGTTCAGAATTGTCTAAAAAAGAAGGAAAGAAAGATTTGGCTCTTTTTATTTCCGATGTTCCGTCTAGTACGGCAGGTATTTTTACACAAAATGCAGCAAAGGCTGCTCCTGTTCTTTTAGATATTGAAAGATTAAAAACGGGAAATAAATTTTCAGGCGTTTTAGCAAATTCTGGTTGCGCTAATGCTTGTACAGGGGTTAAAGGATTAGAAGACGCTGAGTATATCTGTTCAGTATGTGAAAGTATTTTTGGGTTGGATTCAGGCTCTTTGCTATGCGCTTCTACAGGAGTTATCGGACAATATTTAAACATTTCTAAAGATACCTTTCCTGCAAAAATTAAATTGTTGAGAGATAGTATTGGGACCTCTCTTAAAAATGAAGAAGAAGCTGTTCTTTCCATAATGACTACAGATACGCTCATAAAGAAGGTTGAGAAAGAAATTGTTGTTAAAAGTGGCAAAATTAGAATTTGGGGGTGTGTCAAAGGTGCGGGAATGATTCATCCTAACTTGCAGGGGCTTCATGCTACAATGCTTTCCTTTATATTAACGGACGCTGATATAGAAAGTGCAAATCTTCAGGTAATTTTAGAAGAGTCTGCAGATAAATCTTTTAATTGTGTTTCTATTGATGGAGATACGTCAACAAATGATACTGTTATTGTTTTGGCAAATGGTCAAAGTGGAATTGGTAAACTATCTAAAGAAGATTTGGCAGTTTTTGTAAATACTTTTGACGAGTTGACTTTGGATCTTGCCAAGTCTGTTGCCAAAGACGGCGAGGGTGCTACTAAATTTGTTGAAATTGAAGTAAAAAATGCCAAAACAAAAAAAGATGCAAAACTTATAGCTTCTACCATTGCCACTTCTCCTCTTTTTAAAACAGCCATGTTTGGCTCCGACGCCAATTGGGGTAGAATTATTGCTGCTGCAGGCAGAGCTGAGGTAGATTTTGATATAAACAATGTTAATATATATATTGGAGGTGTTCATACTTTTAAAGACGGTTTTGCTTTAAAGTTCTCTGAAGACGCCGCTAGAAAATCCTTTTATAAGAAAGAAGTTAAAGTGATTGTGGATTTGAGCATGGGTAACGAGTCAAGCAAGTATTATACGTGTGATTTTTCGTATGATTACATACGCATCAATGGTGACTACCGTTCATGATTAGAGATTGTCTTTTAAATAAATTTATGTTTTCCTAATAAAAGGCTATGTGACAAATTTAAGCAGCAAACCGAAAATTATTATTGATGGATATCACAATTTGTTTCAAGTAGAAAATTCGTTTAGTATAGATTAAGGGATTCAATAGAAGTGCATTTAACAATATGTTTTACAGCTCTTGCAATTTTCAGATATATACAAGACAAAACAGGAATAAGTATTAAAAGGTTTGTGCAGAAATTGGAGCCATTAAGAACAGCAATTGTAGAAATATCTTTCAAAGGGTATATTGCAGAGCCTGAAATTGATAATGAAACACAAAAACTCATTAAATCGCTGGATTTGTAGCAGCGATGATAGTGTGTCCTTTTATATCTTGATACAAAGGTAAATATTATGACTTTAAAGATTTCGGCAAGAGAACCTGATGCTCATAAGAAAACAGCTGAAATAATAAAAAACAGTGGTGTGGCTATAGTTCCTACAGAAACGGTTTACGGTTTTGCTGTTGATGCCTTTAATATTGATGCTCAAAAAAAGATTTATAAGATTAAAGGAAGAAGTCAAAAAAAACCCCTAATTCTAATGACGCATAATATTGAAAGCGTTAGAGTACTTGTTGACATTCCTAAAAAAACGCTTGAAATTACTAAAAAGTTTTGGCCCGGACAATTAACGCTTATATTTCCTACCACAGAAACAGGCAAAATGGTGGTAGGTGGAAGGAAGAACTTAGGTGTGAGAATTCCAAATAATGCATTTATGCTTAAACTTCTTCAAGAGATAGAGACTCCTATTTTTACAACTTCTGTTAATGTTTCAAACAAAAACAGTGTAAAAAGTTATGAGGACGCTTTAGATTTTAACGGAATAGCTGATGTCATAGTTGATGGTGGTAGGTGCGAATTTTCTTTTGAATCTACAGTTATAGATATGGTACAATTCCCGTACGTTATTATAAGGAAAGGATGTTTAAACTCTAATGAGTTGTTAAAGTATATATAGTATAGCTGACGAGGCAAAAATGGAAAATGTAAAGAAAAAAGATGTTGAAATTTACGATGTATTGGTAAAAGAGTTGAAAAGAGAGAGAGAAACTATAGAGCTTATAGCTTCAGAAAATATAACTTCTCGTGCTGTTATGGAAGCTCAGGGATCCTGCCTAACAAATAAATATGCAGAAGGTTATCCGGGCAAAAGATATTACGGCGGTTGTGAGTTCGTTGACATTGTTGAAACTATAGCTATTGAGCGTGCAAAAAAACTTTTTAATGTTAATTTCGCAAATGTTCAGCCTCATTCTGGCGCTCAGGCAAATTTTGCCATTCAGCTTGCGCTTCTAAACCCTGGTGGAACTATTATGGGCTTGAGCCTTCCTCACGGCGGGCATTTAACGCATGGTAGTCCTTATAATGTTTCAGGAAAATGGTTTAACATAGTTTCTTATAGTGTTAAAAAAGATACAGGATATATAAATTATGACGAGATGGAAAAACTTGCTTTAGAACATAAACCTAAATTAATAATTAGCGGTGGCAGTGCTTACTCAAGAATTTGGGACTGGAAAAAAGTAGGCGAGATTGCTAAAAAAGCTGGAGCTTATCATATGAGCGATATGTCTCATTATGCGGGTCTTATAGCTGCCAACATATACCCTTCCCCAATAGAATATGCCGATGTAGTAACTACCACAACGCACAAAACTTTACGAGGTCCTCGTGGAGGATTGATTTTAACAAATAGTGATGAAATTGCAAAAAAAATAAATTCAGCTGTGTTTCCAGGTGAGCAAGGTGGTCCTTTAATGCATGTTATTGCTGCCAAAGCTGTGGCTTTTGAAGAAGCGCTTAAACCCGAATTTAAAGAGTACCAGAAGCAAGTTTTAATAAATTCCAGAAAGCTTGCTCAGGAATTGGAGCAAGGGGGACTCAAGATTGTTTCTGGCGGCACGGATTCTCACATGTTTTTAGTTGATTTAAGGTCTTTAAACGTCAAAGGAAATATTGCCCAAGAGACTTTAGAGAGAGCTGGGATAGCTCTAAATAAAAATGGAATTCCTTATGATACTGAGAAACCGACAGTAACTTCAGGGATTAGGATTGGTTCCCCTGCAGTTACCACAAGAGGTATGAAAGAGTCTGAGATGATAAAAATAGCTCAATCAATAGTAAAAGTTCTTAAAAATATTGATAATGATAAAATTATTTCAGAAGTTAAAGAGGATATGTTAAAACTTTGCCAGAAGTTCCCTATATACAAAGGATTAGAGTATTAATTTGCTTAATATTATTAAGAGCTTAGTAATTGTGAAATATTAATTTCTTTATTAAGATATTTAAGGCTTTGTCCTCAAAAAATTTGACTTTCGCCTTACTTTCGTGTATGATAGACTCGTTAATTTGGGGACGTGGTGTAGCCTGGTTTAACACACTGCCCTGTCAAGGCAGAGACCGCGGGTTCAAATCCCGTCGTCCCCGCCAAAATTCGGTGAGATATAAAAATTTTGGCGTTAAAATAAATATACACAAGATTCATAAGAATCTTGTTTTTTTATTATACTCGGTTCGCATAACTCTCGCTTTTTAATATTCCTGTTGTTATTTAATGATTAGTAAAATAAAGCCTGCTGCTAAGACTGATGGCAACTAAATCTTATTTAAAAATTTGCTCGAAAAAGTCTAATCTATATACTAAACTGTTGACGGAAAGATTTGTTTGAATTCTTATAATAGAGGCGGATAATGAAAAAAAAGATTCTTTTAGTGCTGGTTCCCTTTATTCTTTCAGGTTGTTTGCCTCTCAGCCAAGAGCGCAAAACTTTAAAAATAATTCCCATCAGAGAAGTGGAATTAAAAAATGTAGAATTGGAATCTGAACAAAAGCAATTTTTGCAATTCAAAGAGTGTTCTGGCTTTTTTCTAAAAAATAACGTTAAATTGCCTAACAATATAAATTTCTTCACTGTAAATTCTGTACTTAAATTCAAAAATTTGCTTGGCATTGCAAAAGCAGTGTCTAATATTGTAATTGTCCCTAATTTTAGCAAAAGTGTTTTGTTAATTATTGCCGAGAAACCTTCTGTAAATTTACGAGATATTAACGTAAACCAAATTTATATGAAAGAGAATAACATGTATGTTGAATATGAGATTAAAGAACAAGAATCTGACAAAGATTATTTTGTTAAAAATTTAGGTGTTTTTGAAGTAGAAGAGCCTTCTGTTATATTGAATGTCTATTTTGTTAATAAAGATAGTAAAGCTTTTGTTGTACCGTTTGGAAATAGGAATGATAAATCCCCGTTGGATGTTTCGGATATGTTAGACAACTACACAGGAATATATAAGGGAATTTTTCCCGCAGCAGATAACAATAAAATACTTACAGAGCTGGATTTAAGACCAGATTATTCTTATACTTTAAGACAAGAATATTTAACGGATAATGGAAGAGTTTTTGAATCATCCGGAAAATGGTATCCATCGGTGGATATAAGTTCTTTTGTTCTAAGCAAAAATAAAGATTTGATATTTTATTTCATAAATAAAAATACTATAGAAAAGCTTGGCAATAATGGCGAAAGATTAGAATCGGGTAACTATATATTGAAAAAATAAGGAGATAAAGTGAAGTTTTCATCTTATGTAAATACAGCTTTAGCGGCGGCAAAAACAGGAGCAGATGTTTTGCTTAGCCATTACAACGGAAAATTGAATATTGAATACAAAGGAGAAGTAGATCCTGTTACGCAAGCTGATAAAAATGCTCAGAAAGCTGTGATAAAGGTAATTAAAGATATTTTTCCTGAACACGGAGTTTTGGCTGAAGAAGACGGCATAAAAGAAACAGACAAAGATTACTGTTGGATTATAGACCCTTTAGACGGAACAGTAAATTTTGTTCA
>JAITKZ010000029.1 GCA_031278115.1 Endomicrobium sp. | reverse complement strand
AATGCCTTATGTTGCCTACTTTTTTATGCTTGGATAAGTGTGCAAGTTCTTTTTCTAAATATTTAATTTTAGGCTGTAATTTAATAAGAATATTATCTTTTTTCAATATATCAAGCGTTGCATTTGCCGCTGCGCAAGCAAGAGGGTTTGCCGTATAAGAATGCCCATGAAAAAACGTTTTAAACTCTTCATACTTGCCTAAGAAAGCATTGTAAATCTCATCTGTCGTTGCAGTAACAGCCAAAGGCAAATACCCGCCTGTTATTCCTTTTGACAAACACATAAAGTCAGGATTAACATCTTCATGCTCTACTGCAAACATTTTCCCAGTTCTGCCAAATCCCGTAGCAACCTCATCGCAAATTAACAAAATGCCGTAACGCTTGCAAATATTTGCATATTCTTTAAGATAACCTTTCGGCATTACAAGCATGCCCGAAGCTGCTTGATTTAAAGGCTCAATTATTGCTGCCGCTATTGTTTTATGATTTTTAGAAATAATATCTTTAACTTGTCTTATACATTCGCCTTTACAGCCAACTTTACTATTATGGTCTCTAAAATCTTTGGCATTTAAAGGAAATGTAATTTCTTTTTTTCTGTATGCGCATCTATAGCAATACGGAGACATTGCAAAATAACTTTTAAACAAAAGAGATTTAAAACTTGAATGAAAAGAATCTACACCTCCAACAGAAACAGCTCCGATTGTATCGCCGTGATAAGCGTTTTTTAAAGAAAAAAAGAACCGTCTTTTTTCTCCCTTAAACTGCCAATACTGGTAAGCCATTTTTATAGCGACTTCTACAGCCGTTGATCCGTTGTCGGAATAAAAAATCTTTTTCAAATTTTTAGGAAGTATTGATATAAGCTTCTCAGCAAGCATTATTGCAGGACTGTGCGTAAGTCCTAAAAATGTAGTGTGTGAAACTTTATCAATCTGTTTTTTTATAGCTTTATCTATCTTAGGGTTTCTATGACCTAAAAGATTAACCCAAAGCGAAGAGATCCCGTCCAAATACTTTTTACCGTCAATATCGTATAAATAAGAACCTTTAGCTTTATCTATTATTAACGGCTCGCAAGGATCATTATTTATCCAGTCTGCCATTTGCGTAAAAGGATGCCAGATATTATTTTTATCAGACTTTATGAGTTTCGTTTTTATTTTATTATCCATTTAGTCTTCCTCAAATCAATTTTTTCGTTATAGCCTAATTCTAAAACAGGAAGTTTTGTTAATTGTTTTATTAGTTTTGCGTTAGATTTTACAGATATGTCATTTTTATTTTTATTGCCATTTAAAATTATGCCCAAGACTTTTTGATTAAAGCTTTTTAGTTTTTCAATTGTAAGCAAAGTATGGTTTATTGTCCCCAAATTATGCCTTGCAACAACTATAATAGGAAGGTTAAATACCTTTATCAAATCGCTTACAAAAAAATTTTTCTTAAGAGGAACCATTATCCCTCCAACACCTTCAACTACAGTAAAATCATACTTATCAACAAAATATTTAAAAGTTTTTTTTATCTTTTTCAAGTCAAAATTTTTATTTTCAATCAAAGAAGCTCCATAAGGAGACATTGGATTTTTAAAAAACACGGGTGTTACAACTTTAGCTGATTCTTCAACACCTGAAGACTTAATAAGAGCTTTTGCATCACTTCTGTCACCTGTTGACACCGGTTTAAAACAACCACAGTTTACACCTGAGCTTTTTAGAGTTTCTAATATTTGGCAAGACACGTAAGTCTTGCCAACTTCTGTGTCTGTTGCAGTTACAAATATTCCTCTGTGCATTTTAGCTCCTGCAAGAATTATTTTTTAAATATTTCTTTCATATCGTTTTGGAGTTCCGCTTTGAATTCAACTGTTTTTGAAGTTCTTGGGTGGGTAAAAGTTACGTGATATGCATGCAGCATTTGTCTGCTATATTTTTTCCCATCAATAGAAACTTCGGAACCGCCATATTGTTGATCCCCAACCAGAGGGTGGTTAATATATTTCATATGGCTTCTTATTTGGTGCGTTCTCCCTGTAATAATTCTTACTTCCACTAAAGTATATCCGTCTCTTCTTGCAAGAACTTTAAACTCGCTAATTGCCATTTTTTTTGCCAACGGATTAACAGACATAAGCTTTCTGTTTTGAGATGATCTACCAAGAGGGGCTTCTATTCTGCCTTTATTTTCAACAATAGTTCCTTTTACTGCGGCAAGATAAATCTTCTTTACAGCTCTCTTTTGAAGCTGTTTTGATATACTTATTTTAGACTTTTCGTTCTTTGCAAAAATGATAAGACCTGAAGTATCTTTATCTAACCTATGAACTAAATAAGGATTGTACTTACCTTTTGAATGAGCCATTAAAGCATTAAGAAGTGTCCCCGAAGGGTGTCCATAAGAAGGGTGAACTACAATACCCGGTTGCTTATTTACAAGAATAATGTCATCGTCTTCGTATATTATGTCAAGTTTTATTTTTTCAGGCTTTATTCTAAGTTTTCCTTCTTTTTCAAATTCAAAAGAAATAACATCGCCTCTTTTAAGTTTATAGCTTGCAAAAACAGGCTTATCATTTACAAAAATTTTTTGCTTATCTGTAAGTTTTTGAAAATACGAGCGAGAGTACTCTTGATATATTGACGCCAAATAAGAATCTATTCTTTCCCTTTCAAACTTTTCATACTTTACTTTTTCTTGCATACGATAGAAACTCCGATTATAAACAAACATATAGATATTACTTGCGAAATTGACAGTCCAAAATATTGCGAGCCTCTAGTTGAATCTCCTCTGAAAAACTCAACACTAAACCTTAAAATAGCATATGATATAAAATAAGTTGCTGTAATTTGCCCTTTTTTGGGATTCTTCTTTGAATAAAAATGTAAAAAAATAAAAATTAAAAAATTTCCGAACACTTCATAAAGTTGAGTAGGGTGAAGATATACACCTATAACTGCTAAAGAGTTTTTATCTCTAAAGACAACAGACCACGCAACATTAGTCTCTCTACCGTAACAACAGCCTGCCAAAAAACAGCCTATTCTTCCTATAGCCTGACCTAAAGCCAAAGCAGGAGCAAAAAAATCACCAAGCTCAAGTATTGATATTTTTTTTATCCTAACATACGCCAACACAAATACGGTGGCCGATATAAAACCTCCGTAATATGTAAGCCCGCCTTCCCATAACTTGAAAACGGACATAGGATCTAAAACAAAATCTTGCGGATTTGACAAAACAAATAGAAGCCTTGCCCCTATTATTCCAGAAACTATAATATATATACACAAAGAATAAAGTTCGTCTTGTGAAAGTATTTTTTCTTTTGATTTTTTTATTTGGTTTGAAAGATATGTAATAGCTGTAAAAAAAGCCAACGCAACAAAAAGCCCGTAAGAAAAAATAGTCACTTTACCGATAGTGAAGATAATAGGATGCATTTCTATCTTACCTTTTGCTTCCCATCAAGAAATAGCAGATCTATTGCAATCAAAAACATCGCAATGCATATGCAAGAATCAGCAACATTAAAAGAAGGATATCTTAAAGAATTGACACCGAAATCCAAAAAATCAACAACAAAACCTCTAAAAAACCTATCCATGAGATTTCCCAAACCACCAAATATTACAAGGCAGAAAGCATATTTCTGCAAATTATCAAACTTTTCTTTGTTTTTATAAAGCCATAATGACAAAATCGATAAAAAAAGAGAAATCATTAAGGACAGCAGTAAATTTTTGCCTTGTAATATGCTAAAAGCTGTTCCTGTATTATGAATATTTGTAATATTAAAAAAATTAAATATAGGAATAACATTTATAACAGCTGCATAATCCACGTGTTTTACAACGAAATATTTTGTAAACTGATCTAAAATAAAAGCAAGAAGTCCAAGTAGTAACGGCTTTTTCACTTATTTTAAAGCCTCCAAGCACCTAGTACATAAATCATCTTTAACCTCGTCTATATGCCTCCAACATCTGGCACACTTTTTATATTCAGATTTTACAGCTTCAATATTCAATTCATCTTTTTTATCTGAATTTTTATATTTTATATCCCAACTTCCTAAAGATAAATTAATAAGTTTTAAATCTTTAAACGCTTCAATATACTTATGTCCGTAAGTAATATTAAGAGAAGCCTCTAAATTTGAACCTATAACTTTATTTTGTCTTAATTTTTCATAAGAAAATAAAGCTTTTTCTCTTGCTTCTAGTATTCTTTCCCATTTTTCAATAGTCTTGGCTTGTAGAATATATTTACTGTTCATTACAGGGAAATCAGAAAGAAAAACCGACCATGCCAAACTGGAATCAAGTTTTTTTAATTCATTCCATGCTTCTTCGGCAGTAAAAGAAAGTATTGGAGATATAAGCCTTATCAGCACAGAACATATCTCAAACATGGCAGATTGAACGCTTATTCTTTCTTCGCTTTCTCTCTTATCACAATAAAGAGTATCTTTTAACGCATCAAGATAGAAACCGCTTAAGAATACCGTACAGAAATTATTTATCGCGGAAGCTGCCTTATGAAATTCGTAACTCTCGTAAGCGGCTGCAGTAGATGATATAAGCTTCTGAAGTCTGATTAAAGCGTATCTGTCAATCTCCTGCATTTCTTTAAATGCCAAAACTTTTTTAATGTTAAAATCGCCTATATTACCAAGCAAAAATCTTACTGTATTCCTTATTTTTCTGTATGCATCGCTTAAACCTTTTATAATTTCATATGAAACTCTTATATCTTCTTTGTAATCACTTGAAGCTATCCAAAGACGAAGAATGTCTGCACCGTATTTATTTATTAACTGTTCGCTTGATACAAAATTTCCTAACGATTTGGACATTTTCTTACCCTGACCATCAACAACAAATCCGTGCGTCAAAACATTTTTGTAAGGTGCCACGCCTTTGACAGCTACAGCTGGTATAAGAGATGTTTGAAACCAACCACGATGTTGATCGCTGCCTTCAAGATACAAATCAGCAGGAAATTCCAAATCTTTATAATTCTTACTTGATAAAACCGCTTCGCAGGAAATGCCAGAATCAAACCATACGTCTAAAATATCTTCTTCTTTTGTAAAACTTATTGCGCCACACAAAGAACATTTTGCATTTGTTCCTTTTAAAAGTTCTTCTTCGCTCATTTCAAACCAAGAATCAGATCCTTGCTCACCAAAGAGGTTTGATATTGAATCTATTACTTTTGTATCCAAAAGTGGCTCGCCACATTCTTTACAATAGAAAACAGGTATAGGCACACCCCATAAACGCTGACGGCTTAAGCACCAATCAGGACGACTTTCCAACATAGAAGCTATTCTATTTTCACCGTAATTTGGAATCCAATTAACGCCTTTCACAGATTCCGAAAGCTTTTCTCTCAAATTACCATGCTCAACTGATAAAAACCATTGTGGCGTAGCTCTAAAAATTATAGGCTTCTTGCATCTCCAACAATGAGGATAAGAATGCTCAAGTTTTAACTGAGCAAGAATTTTTCCTTCTTTGCTAAGTTTTTCTATTATTAAAGGATTAGCTTTGAATATATGGACATTCTCAAACTCAGGGACTTCTTTTGTAAACAAACCTTTAGCATTTATAGTAGATAATATCTCTAGCCCGTATTCCAATCCAGCCTGATAATCTTCAGGACCGTGTCCAGGAGCTATGTGAACTATACCCGTACCGTCTTCCATGCTAACAAACTCAGCCACAATTCCTTGCGATTGTCTGTTTGCAACAAGCGGGTTTTGGCATTTTATATTTACAAAATCAACACCTTTGGCTTCAAAAATAACATCATAGCTTAGAGCTTTTATTTTCTCTTTAACCTTTTCAAGCAAAGACTTAGCAACTATAAGTTTTTCTTCATTTCCCAACGCCATTTTATAAGCAATAGCAACATAGCCAGAGTCACCATTAAAAGCCAATGCAACGTTTGCAGGAAGCGTCCACGGAGTAGTAGTCCATATCAATACAGAAAAATCCTTTAATATATTTTCTTTTGACTTTAAAGCCTTTGGCAAAGATATTATTTGAAATTTTACGAATATAGATTCTGCCCCATGATCTGCATACTCTACTTCCGCGTCAGCCATAGCAGTCTCGCAAGTAGGACACCAATAAACAGGTTTCTTTCTTCTATATACATACCCTTTTTCAACTAACTCTTTAAAAACTTTTACTATTGAAGCTTCATACTTTGGATCTAAAGTAAGATAAGGGTTGTTCCAATCAGCTATAACTCCAAGCCTCTTAAACTCTCCTTTTTGTATATCAACAAATTTTTTTGCAAAGTCCGCCGCTTGTTTTCTAAAAACAATTTTATCAACTTTGTTTTTGTCAGTCTTCATTTCTTTTAGAGCAATCAACTCTATTGGAAGACCGTGACAATCCCAACCTGGCGTAAAAGGAACATAATTCCCAGACATTGAACGATATTTTATAATGAAATCTTTCAAAATTTTGTTAAGCCCTGTTCCTATATGTATATGAGCGTTCGCTTATGGAGGACCGTAATGAAAAATAAATTTCTCTTTATCTTTATTTTTTTCGCATAACTTAACGTAAAGTTGATTTTTTTCCCACTCTTTAACAAAAGAAGGCTCCCTTTGAGACAAGTCAGCCCTCATTTGGAAATCTGTTTTAGGCAGATTTACAGTTTTTGAATAGTCTTTTTCCCCAGCCATTTTTTTATTTCCTTAAACTTAAAACTTTATAATAATTAATTTATATTTCACGGAATAGTATCCAAAACTTCGTCAAGCTCTTCTTCCGAACGTCCAGTTATTTCTATTGTTTTCTCTCGCCCTCTCTCGCCTTTTCTCAGGAAAATCATAGATCTTTTAACATCAAAAAAATCCGCCAAAAAATCGCATAGTTCTTCGTTTGCTTTACCTTCAACGGCAAGCGCAGCAATTTTAACCCTCAAAATAGAACCTACTCTACTTACCACTTCGTTTCTTTTTGAATTCGGGATCACTCTTACCTTAATAATCATTTTAATCCCCTTTGCATAATTTATTTGCTCAACGCTTTAGATTTTTCCATTGCTTGATTCATTGCTTCATAAATAATATCTTGCAATTTTTGAGATTCAAAGTATTTTAATGCTACTTCTGTGGTCCCATTTGGCGACTTTACTTTTTCCTTAAGCGTTTCAGCGGGATCATTTGTTATGTTTAACATTTTTCCAGCGCCATAAACCGTTTGAACTGCAAAAGTTTTAGATATGTTTTTATCAAGACCTAATTTTTCAGCAGCTTTTTGCATAAGTTCGCAAAAATAGAATATATACGCAGGTCCGGAACCAGACAAAGCAGTAATAATGTCAAAATTCTTCTCGTCAAGTATTTCGGCTTTCCCTAAAGAAGCAAACAAGCTTTTAGCTCTTTCCAGCTGATCAGCTGATACAAATTGCCCTTTGCATAAGGCTGTTACGCCTGAACGCACAAGAGCGGGAGTATTCGGCATAGCCCTAATAACTGCAATATTTTTTTGAATACTCTCTTCAATAAATCTTGTCGTTATACCAGCAGCAATTGAAACAATAATAGCTTTACTTCTTATAAAATACCTTATCTCGTCAAGCACTTTGGGCATATTTTGAGGCTTTACGGAAAGAAAAATTATATCTGCCCCTATTATTGCTTCGCCTTTATCTTCACCAATAGATATTCCATATTTTCTTTGTAGATTTAAAACTTTTTCTTTAACGACATCATTACAAACAATGTTCTCAGATTTAGCAAGATTAGACTCTAAAAGCCCGCTGATTATAGCAGATGCCATGTTCCCTGAACCGATAAAAAAAAGCTTTTTACTTATCTCCATAATCTCTTTCTCCAAATATTGCCGAACCGATTCTCACCATGGTTGCCCCCTCCTCAATTGCAATCTTGTAATCTGAAGACATTCCCATGGATAAAATATCAAATTTCGGATTGGCAAAAGATCTTTTTATATCTTCAAATAAACTTTTTACCTGTCTAAAATAACATCTTGAATCTTCTGGATTCTTACTATAAGGAGTTATGACCATTAACCCTCTTATTGCAATATTGGAGATTGACAAAGACTTGACATAGAAATTACTAACGTCTCTTGGCAAAATCCCTGTTTTAGAATCTTCTTTTGAAACCTTAACCTCAATAAGACAGTTTTGAATTTTGCCAGCATTTGCCGCATAACGACTTATAACACCTGCTAATTTTAGGCTGTCTAAAGAGTGTATAAAATCAAAATTTTCTACAGCTTTTTTTGCTTTATTTGTCTGCAAACGCCCAATGAAATGCTTTGTAACACCAGATAACGAAGACCCCAGTTGGTCAAATTTAGGAAGGGCTTCCTGAATTTTATTTTCGCCTATATGCTTTACGCCGCAATTCAAAGCCGATAAAACATCTGTATAAGGAAATGTTTTTGTCACCGCTACAATATCCACTGGACAAGAAACACTCTCAGATGATTTTACGACACCTCTAACAAACTCTATATTCTCACGAATATTTATCATCTTTGACACCATCTGTATTATATCATATTTTCATGGTTTTGTTAACGCTAAAATTTAGATTCATTTTAAAATATATCAGCTAGTTAAATAAAAAGATTTAAAAATTATGGATTTATATATTAATTAAGTTACGTTGTGATAAGCATATTAGGAGAATATTTTATGGCGACAGAGAGATTAGTGAAGTGGAGCAAAGAAAGTCAAGAATTTTTTGAAAAAGCAAAAGATAATAGTATAGTTTTAGATTTAGTTATATCTTTTGCATGTGCAAGTCAAACAGGAGAAGGGTTTGAAGAGCTGGTAAATACAATAAATAGCGAAGGCATCAAAAGAAAAGTAAAAAAGGTTATTATAACAGACACTTCTTACCTTTATAGGCACGGCATCAAAAATTTTCAAAAATATTCTGACATAAGCATACCTACCGTATGGTTTCAAAATAATGAAAAGGCTATTGAAAAATTAAGAATTCCAAAAGAGATTAAACCTTGGGCTGAATACTTAGATACTGAAACATTCAAAAAATGGTATCAAAAAATAATGATTGATTTTGCTGGAGATGAGAAGGGGAACGGTATCAATCTAGAATTTAGAAAAGTTGTATTAGACAAAGCAAATTCTGAGATTCTTAAAGGGGATTTTACTATTCAAGCGTGTCGTGTGTAGAATTTATATTAGAGGAATGTGCTTATACTTGTGCTTTCTTTAATAACGTGAATATGATTTATCCTATGAATTTAGGATTACCACTGGATTTTGTTGATAAATATTATAAGTTGAATATTAAAATTTTAAATTATAGAACCTCTAACCATGAACAATCTTACAGACATCGGATAGAATCTATAAAAGATAAAATTGATCAACAAGTTATTTCATTTGTAACTGAAGAGTCAATAAATGTAAATTTTTTTGTTATAGACAAAGCTGGAAGTTTCATTTATAAAAATGAATCTTGTAATACTGATATTGAACATAACGATGCTAAAAGACTGCCTTTTCATGTGTGGAAGAATACAGAATATGTTTTACAAACAGGTAAAAAAATTAGTAAGGAAGAGACATCTCACGAAGGCAAAGTTTATTTATCGGTAAAATCACCATTAGTAATAAATGGGAAAGTAGAAGGAGTAATAGGGTTGGCGGTAGATATAACAGATAGGAAAAAGAAAGAAGAGTTAGAGAACAAGCTAAAGATGAGAGAAGAGTTGTATAAGATAGCTAAAGAAGTATCACACGATATAGCATCACCGGTTACATCACTGAAAATAATAGAAGAAATATATGAAGGGAAATTGTCAGAAGAAGACAAAAGAATGCTAAAGACAGCAATAAGAAGCATAGAAGATATGGCAGGGAAAATGTTGAGTAAGTATAGGATAAACAAAAATGAAGAAATAGGAAGGAGAGAAGAGGTAGTTGAGAAGGAAGAAGAAGGGTATATAAATGTAAAAGAGAGTATGAAAGATATAGTAGAAAACATGAGGTATAGGAGTAAGGGAGAAGGAGTAGAAATAAAGATAGAAAGAGAAAGAGAAAAAGAGGAAGGGATAGTATATATAAAAGGGGATAATACAGACTTTAGAAGGATGATGGTGAATGTGATAAAGAATGGGAAAGAAGCTATGGAAGGGAAGAAAGGGGAGATAGAGGTAGGATATAGGGAAAAAGGAGAAGAAGTAGAGATAAGGGTGAAGGACAGAGGGAAAGGTATGAAAAGAGAGATGGCAGAGAAGATAAAGAGAGGAGAGGAAGTAGGGACGACGAAGAAAAAAGGGTATGGGATAGGGATGGGGCAGGTGATGGGAGTGATAAGAGAGATGAGAGGTAAGGTAGAGATAGAGACGAAAGAGGGAGAAGGGACAGAGTTTATTTTTACATTCCCTAAAGCTGAGAAGCCAGCTTAGATTAACGTTCTCTGAAAACAACTTTATTCTTTTAGAAAATCCTTAAGTTTACGCAGAGCAATTTTTGATTTTTTATGGTTAGGATTAAGCCTTAAAGTTAACTCCCATGCACGTTCTGCTTCATAATATTTTCCCTGAGCGTAGAGGACAAGACCTTCTATATATTTGTCGTTAGCGGCAATTTCATCATAATCTGAACTTTCAGTCGTCATTACTTTTGAATTGTCAACATTTTTTGAAAGTTCAACCACTGCTTTATTTATATATTCTTTGGCTTTATTGCAATATTCAATACTTTTTGAAAAATTATTTTTAGTTACAAACTTTTGGAGATTTTCCATCTTCTTAATACAGACAACCCATTTTCCTTCATCATATTTTTTCACACCTTCTTCGCACAACCTTTCAGCCTGAAGTTTAAGTTCTAATTCTCTTTTCTCAAGCTCTGCAAGTTTAATCTCTGAATCTATTTTATCGCTGTATTCTTTAATTTCTTCATTCTCGCCTTTAAAACTTATATATTTTTTCCAATCGTTCAAAGCTTCTTTATATTTTGCGTTATAATAATTAACATAACTTCTTGCGTAAATTATCTTATCAAAATCAAGTTCGTCTTCTTGCTCTGCTGTTTTTTTCATCCTACTCTTAATTTGTTTATAGAAATGTTTTGGAGACTCAAAATTAGGATATGAAGTTAAAATATCGGAAAGAATATCCGACGCCCTAAAGTATTCTTGCTTGGAGTATAGCCTTTTTGCCTTTTTAAATTTTTCTTTAACTCTTTTTATATTTTCATTTTCTTTATCCAGAGCAAGTTTAGCCTCTCCGTCAAAATCGGACGATTTTTTATATCCCCATCTATAATTAACGGAAAGTCTGTTTATTAAATCAATCTCACTAAAATCAGCAGCGTAATCCACTGCAAAAGAACAAAATTCTATTCCTAATCCTACAGTAAAATGCCGCGGGTAATATTCTCCTCTAATGCAATATTTATCAGCTATTATGTAAGCAAAACCTCCATGAAAATCTGCAAAACTATCTTCATATTTTATATCCGCATAAATATTAATCGTATCTTTTGAGCGAAATCGGTAATTAATATAGTGGAAAAATTAATGCAGAGCTTAATATGAACATAACAGGAATATCTTCTGAAGCATAATCAATATTTATTTTTCCTGCAAAAAAATTTTGAATGGATAATCCTAATTTTATGTCAAAAATATCTGCTAGAGGGATATTCTTTGCGATGCCGCAATCAACTGCACCAGCCCCGCCTTTCTTATAATACAAATCGTAATACAGGTACTTAATATTTATGCCGTAAGCTGCTTTAAAAAAAGCTGAAAACCCAGACATTGATAAAACGTAATCCCATATGTTTGTTGAAATAACTTTCTCAACACTGTATATATTTTCTCTCGTTTCTACTTTTCCACTTGATAAATCTGAAACAGACAATCCAAGAAATATTTTTTGCGTTACTTTTACAGCAGCTGACCCAGAATTATAAGAAGATCCTTCAAACAAATTAAATCTTGAAAGACCAAACGAGTTGTATCCCAAATATGCCAAAAGCGCTGAATTGTATTGTATAACAGCAGGATCTTTATAGGCTGCAAACACAGTTTCACCTGCTCCAAATGCGCAAACACTTGGACCATGCGACAAAAAATGTTTTCTTCTGCCAGACGCCCCGTAAGCTAATTGAAAATTAACAACAATAGCAAATAATGTAATAAGCGCAGTTATTTTATTACTAATATTCTGCATCTCTCTACTTCCGTTTTATCAGCGTATTTCTTTTCAAGAACAGATAAATATGTGCCGTTATAGAGCAGCCTCCCTGAATTATCTTTTCCGTTGTATCTTATAACTTGAGAGTTGTTGCCTGAGAAAAATAATCTGTCGGACTCCCACACTAAATCGCCATACTCAGAATAAATTGTCATTTTGCAAGTTCCGTCGGCACGCATAGGAAAAACAAATTCAGTTTCAATCCCTCTTGCAGGGTTAAATGGATTGGGAGCATTGTATAGTCTTTCAACTAACCCACCTGTTACAAAAGAAAATATTTCAGTTTCAAGAAATGCGCCGAACTGATTTGTAATCCTCATATACCAATAATATTGTTTTTTATGTTCCAACTTAGGAATGATAAACATGGAAGAGTTTTTTTCAGGATTAACTTCAAATTTAGAAAGTTTTTCTTTTGATGCATTGCGACCTATGTATATTTCATAGGATAAAATATCGTTTTCTTCTCCTTTGGCAACGTTCCAAGCAAAACAAACATTATCAGGTAAAACTTCAGATGTATGAATAGGGCTCTTTTTTATAAAATTACTGGGTTTACTAGTAACATGCCACTTTCCTTCAGTTTCATAAAATCCTTTAGCATAATACTTATTTGTAGTTATATATTTATATTTGTAACATCCTTTGTTTAAACGTAATTTATAGAAATAAACATCGTCGGCAGAATCACTTTTTGTCATAACATAAGTTTGTGTTGAACCATCGGGGAAAGTTAACTCTAGACAAGGATACCCACTGCTTGGAGGATTATCGTAAACATCGTTGTGCTTTATTTTAAAACAGGCTTCTTCCTCATATAAAGAAAAGGTATCCTTGCTGTGGGCTGGAGAAATTAAACCGAAATCTTCTGAAGGCTCATAATCAAACTCTTCAAAATAATTATTTGATATTTCAAGAAAATCTTCACCTTGATTTTGAGACATAATAGTTCCCAAAATAGGCAAAGAGATACCGTCGCAACAAAACCACTTGTGGTACATAAAAAAACTGCCGCAATTGTGATCGCAGCAATCCAAAGACAGTCTGTGATCATTAGACGAAACGACGCAGAAAACAGTTGAACAAAAAACAATAAAACAAAAAGACGCAAACAGCAGCGAGCAGAATAGTCTCTTCATAGCGGGAAGCGAACCTCAAATTCCTATTTAATTAAAAATTAATTTAAGATTTTCCTATCGTACCACTTATCTTGCGCAACAAGATTATAAACGCTCTTTTCAATTGAAAACAAAAACCTTTCGTTATTATTACTATAATCCAACTTTTTGTTTAACCCGACTTTCCAATCATATTCAAAAATGCCGCTATTATTTATCAAATAAACCTGTTCTCCTTCATAAGATAAGAAAACAAATCTATTTTTATCTTTTGAAAACAGACTCTTTCCTAGAGAAGAATATGGAATATTTATATTAAGTATATCAATAATTGTAGGAACAATAT
>JAITKZ010000028.1 GCA_031278115.1 Endomicrobium sp. | reverse complement strand
TCTCTTTTTAACATTTTCAATTTCATATACAATTTTAAAAGAATCTCCTTGTCTGGTGTCTGTAAGAAAGTCCATTTGCCATGCAAAAATATCGGCAAAAGCTCTAATAACATCTGCAGGAATGCCATAAGAAACCATTGCTGCCCACAATGAGCTTTCTACGGTGCCTTCTTTCTCATATTTCACTATACTAGTTTCAAGACGTTTCTTTTCTGCAGTTATTACAGATTGTGAAGATTTGGAAATTTCGTAATAGAACATTCCAGAAGGATAATAATAAAAGTTTGTCCACTTGCATGTAAGTTCGTCATAAACTATTTCGTAAAAATCTCTCGGGATGCACTTGGCTATGTTTACCAGCTTTTTTAGCTCTCTTAAAATATTAAAAGAATCTTCACTTGAGAGCCTTGTTTTGTTAAGACTTAAAGATAAAACGTCGCCTTTTTGTATTACAACCTTTTCAATTTTATTTTCTTCAAGACTTTTTTCGTTCGTTGCTTTAATATTTGAACTTTTTAAACTTGAAAATTTGCTAACCAATATTAAGGCAAACATTAACAAGCCAACGATTACGACAATGTAAAAAATTAGATTTTTTTTAGCGATATATTTCATGAGCGGCTATTATACTTGATTTTAAGTTTTTTGACAACATTATAAGGTTTTTGTAAAATTTTGCTTCATTTTAAGTTAGGACGTTTTACGTTAAAAAAATTGATTAGGAGGAATTTTATGGCTGATATAGAACCTTTTCGCGCAATAAGATATTCAGAGGGGAACATTACTAATTTTATTTGTCCTCCTTACGATGTAATAAGGCCCTCGGAAAAAGAAAGACTTCAAAAACTATCTCAATTTAACATAGTAAACATTGAACTTCCTGATCAGACAAACAAAAACAATAAATACAGAAACGCTTCGGAACTGTTGCATTTATGGCAGGACGAAGGAATTCTTGTGCGCGACGACATTCCTGCTTTTTATTTTTACGAGCAAGTTTTTAACGATCATGGAATAAAAATGACTAGAAGAGGTTTTTTTGCCGCATTAAAACTTGAAAACCCTCATTCGCAAAAAGTGTCAATAAAACCTCACGAAAAAACTCTTTCCAAACCAAAAGCCGATAGATTAAGTCTTTTAAGAGCTACAAAAGCTAACATCAGTCCGATTTTCGGGCTTTTTGACGATGAACGCCGTATTGTAGTTGACATTTGTAAAAAGATAGCTAAGAGGAATCCTTCCGCTGTAGCAAAAGATAAAGACGGAGTTTTTCATAAACTTTGGACCGTTGGCGATAAGGATATAATTAAAACTTTGAAAAAATATTTATTAAATAAAAAAATATTTATAGCCGACGGACACCACAGATATGAAACTGCATGGAATTACAGTCAGGAGAGAAAAGAAAAAGACAAACATTATTCTCAGTATTTAGACTATAACTATGTTATGTCGTACTTGTGTCCTATGGAGGATCCCGGCATTTCTATTTGGGCCACTCATAGAGTTATAGAAGCTCCTGATAATTTAGAAGCTAATATAGAGAAATATTTTGACGTCCATTTAGCTAAAGATTTTCAGAAACTTTCAAAGAAAGAAATCCAGCCTATTATGATTTTTAAAAACGGGAAATACAGAGTTTTAATGATAAAAAAAGATGAGTTTCTTAAAAAAGCCATGCCTAAAAAAAGCAAGGCTTATAGGAATTTGGGAGTAAGCGCTTTACATTATGTTCTTATGCCTAATATTGAAGCATCAGAATTTACTTATGTAAAAGACGATAATGAAGCTGTTTTGCTTGCTAGAAAAACTGGAAGAATGGCGATTATAGTCCCGCCAACGCCCATGCAATCTCTAAAAGCTATCAGCTTAAACAATGAGACAATGCCGCAAAAATCAACTTATTTTTATCCAAAGCTTGCCAGCGGTATAGTAATTGCTAGCATTAAATAAGAAAGGTGGGTGTTTTAATTGCTTATAGATGTTTTTTTTGTAATTGGCATAATCTTAGTTATTTGGCTTGGCTGGTCCGCTGGGCTTGCAAGGACTTTTTTTGCAGTTCTTGCCGGATTTATTGCAATTTTTGCATCTGACAAGTATCCGTATCAGGAAGGGATGAATGCTTACTTGATATTCTCAATAGCAGCTGTGTTTGTTATCATGGTTGGAGCCTTTACGCTAAGGATAATCAACTTTTTCTACCTTAATATTTTTGACAGAATTGGCGGAGCGTTTTTAAGCTTATGCGTATCGCTTATAGTGTTTATAAATGTTATAACTCCGTCGTTAGCTAGTAGGACACAATTTGACGCAAGCAATAGTTATATTTATTCCATTATTACGCGGACAATGCAGTCAAAAACTTCTATTTTCAAAGATTATATACCGTTATTTTTAGCGAAACATCAAAAACGATAATTTTCTTTTTATTATATAAAAAATAGAGGAAAAAATGAAAGAAGTAAGAGTAAGATTTGCGCCGTCTCCGACGGGAGGTTTACATATCGGAGGAGTTCGCACAGCTTTGTTTAATTGGCTGTATGCCAAAAATAAAAATGGAAAGTTTATTTTGAGAATTGAAGACACCGATGAGGTTCGTTCTACGGAAGCATCCACACAGGTTATTCTGGACGCCATGAAATGGTTGGAATTAAATTGGGATGAAGGTCCTGGCAAAGAGCTTCCAAAATACACTCCATATTATCAAATGAAAAGAAAAGCTCTTGGGGTATATCAAAAATATTCAGATGAGCTTGTGGCTAAAGGATTTGCTTATCCGTGTTATTGTACTCCTGAAGAAGTTGACGAAATGAGAAAAAAAGCTCAGGCGAATAAACTTCCTCCAAAGTACGATGGCAGATGTCGGAATTTAACGCCAGAACGAAGGCTTCAGAAGGAAAGAGAAGGAAGAAAATCAGTCATAAGGTTTAAAATGCCTGAATCAGGTATAACGGTTTTGAATGATCTTATAAGAGGAAGAGTTGAATTTGACAATTTTTTGCTTGACGATTTTGTAATTATGAAAGCAAGTGGTGTCCCTACTTATAATTTTGCTTGCGTAATAGATGATTATCTCATGGATATTACGCATGTATTGAGAGGCGACGATCATATTTCAAACACACCCCGCCAAATACAGATATATAATGCTCTAGGCTGGAAAGCTCCTGACTTTGCGCATATGGCTATGATTTTGGGTTCTGATGGAGCAAGACTTTCAAAAAGACATGGGCATACTTCTGTTTTGGAATACAGAAAAGAAGGTTACTTACAGGAAGCTTTAATAAATTATTTAGCTTTGCTCGGTTGGTCCACTAAAGACAGTCAACAGATATTTAGTATAGAGGAACTTATACAAAAGTTTTCAACTGACAGGTGTGGGTCAAGCCCTTCAATATTTGATCCTGAAAAACTTTTGTGGCTTAACGGCGAAAAAATACGCTCAAAGAACGTGGAGCAAATATATGAGCTGTTTATAGAGTGGTTGAAATATACGAATAATGAAAAAATTATAGAAGGTTGGGATAGGGAATTCCTCAAGAAAGCTATAGCTTTAGAACACGGCAAAATAAAATTGCTAAAAGATATTCCTTCGCTTGTTGATTTTTTCTTTGTAAAAGAGGTTGTTTATAATGATGACGCTGTGAAGAAGGTTTTATTGTCTGAAAAATCTAAGGATATGGTAAAACTTGTTTTAACTGAAAGTGTGGAAAGACTTAAAAATAAACAAGATTTTTCATCCGATGCTTTAGAAAAATATGCTAGAGACTTGGCTGTTGAAAAAGGTATTAAAACAGGGCAAGTCTTCCATCCTATACGAGTTGCAGTTTCGGGAAGAACCCAAGGTCCTAGCTTATTTCATATGATGGAACTTATGGGAAAGGATGAAGTTGTAAGAAGACTGAGCGTTGCTGTGTCTAAATTTTTTAATTTGGGAGGGGAGAATGTCTAAACAAGAACTTTTGGAAATTAATCCTTATTTAATCTTGTAACTATGTTTTCATCTTCAGCTTGGTGCCAACTTGGCAAAAAGCAAAATCCTGTTAGTGGTAAAATAGAAAATGATTTGAAAGGCGCACAAGTTACTATAGACATGCTTATTATGCTTAGAGATAAAACAAAAGGCAATTTGACTAAAAAAGAAGAAGAAATGTTGTCTTCTACAATTTCAAACTTGCAAATAAATTATGC
>JAITKZ010000076.1 GCA_031278115.1 Endomicrobium sp. | reverse complement strand
ACTTTGGGTATGGCAAGAAAAGTTGAAGAAAAGGTGATGAAAACTGTAAGTAGATTCCATGGTTTTGGTTTGCCTTTTAGAAAGTTTATAAAAAGAGCTAAAGTAATACTTTTTCCAGGTATGCTTTTTGAAGAAATGGGATTTACGTATATTGGTCCTGTGCAAGGACACGACATCAATAATTTAACAGTTATTCTTGAAAATATTAAAGACATAGAGGGACCTGTTTTATTGCATGTTATTACAAAAAAAGGTAAGGGATATATTCCCGCTGAAAATGAACCGATAAAATTTCACGGAGTAGGCAAGTTTGACATAAAAAGTGGCGAAACGGTAAAAAGCAATGCAGTTACATATACGAAAGTTTTTTCAGATACTCTTATAAAACTTGCTCATTCTGATAACAAAATAGTTGCTATAACTGCTGCAATGCCGGAGGGAACTGGGCTTGATAAATTTGCTAAACAATTTCCTAACAGATATTTTGATGTAGGTATTGCTGAAGAGCATGCCATTACTTTCGCTGCCGCTATGGCAGCAGACGGCATGAAACCTGTTTGTGCTATTTACTCAACATTTATGCAAAGAGCGATAGATAACATTATACACGATGTGGCTTTGCAGAATCTTCCAGTTACTTTTGCCTTGGACAGAGCTGGTCTCGTTGGTGAAGACGGGGGAACTCATCACGGAGCTTTTGATTTGTCTTATTTGAATTATATACCTAATTTAATTATTATGTCTCCTGCCGACGAGAATGAATTGCAGCACATGTTAAAAACTGCATTAAACTCTAATAAGCCTTGCGCTATACGTTATCCTAGAGGGTCCGGTATAGGGGTTAAACTTGATAAGTCTCCATGTGTTTTAAAAATCGGAAAGGGAGCTGTTCTAAAAGAGGGTGACGATATTTGCTTTCTTGCTATAGGAAACCACGTAGATACGTGTTTAAAAGCTGCCCAACTGCTAGAAAAGGAAAATATAAATGCTTTTGTAATAAACATGAGGTTTTTAAAGCCTTTGGATGTTGACATAATAAAAGAGGCGCTTTCAAAAACTAAGAAATTTGTTACGATTGAAGAAAATTCTTTAATTGGAGGTTTTGGCGAAAGCGTAAAGAATGTGTTATTTGGTACAGGAGCTGAAGTTGAATGTATAGGGCTTCCAGATAAATTTGTAGAGCATGGGAATGTAAAAGTACTAAGAAAGAAGTACGGTTTTACACCTGAAGAAGCAGCCAACAAAGCTTTAAAGATGTTTGCAGATGGAAAAAATTAAGAAGAAGAAACGTTTAGATATTTTAGTGTTTGAAAAAGACTTTGTGGAAACAAGAACCAAAGCCCAAGCCTTTATAATGGGCGGTAGTGTTTTTGTAAATAATCAAGTTCAGTACAAACCGAGTCTATTGGTCGGAGATGAAGATGTAATTGAAATAAAAAATATAAGTCCTTATGTTTCCAGAGGCGGACTAAAATTAGAGTCGGCTTTGAGAGTTTTAAATATTGATGTTAAAGGATATGTTTGTCTTGATATAGGGGCCTCAACAGGGGGTTTTACAGATTGTATGCTTCAAAAAGGAGCTATTAAAGTTTATTCTATTGATGTTGGTTCTGGGCAGCTTCATTATAAATTAAGAAATGATAAAAGAGTAATAAATATAGAAAACGTCAATTTTAGATATTTTGACGGTGATCTATTAAAAGATAAGATAGATTTTGCGACTATAGATGTTTCTTTTATTTCGCTTGATAAGATTTTGCCAATGGTATATAAAACCATTTGTGAAAATGGTTTGGGTTTAGCTGTGATAAAACCTCAATTTGAACTTGAACCTTCGGAAATAAAGAAAGGCGTTGTAAGAGATGAAAAGTTGAGGCAAAAAGCTATAAGTAAAATTAAAAATTTTGCTTTAAGTTTAGGCTTTAAAATAATTTCTGAAGCTGACTCAGGACTTAAAGGACCTAAAGGCAATTTAGAACATTTTGTTTTGCTAGAAAAGTAAAGGGGAAAAACGTGACATAATATAATCATTTAGAAGTGGAAAAAAAGTGGCAAAAAAAGTGGTCTGAAAGCAAAATATTTGAGACTAAAGAAGACTCTAAAAAAGAAAAATATTATTGTTTGGAAATGCTTCCTTATCCTTCAGGCAATCTGCACATGGGGCATGTCCGTAATTATAGCATAGGAGATGTTTGCGCTCGTTTTCACAGAATGAAGGGTGAAAATGTTTTATATACAGCAGGCTGGGACGCTTTTGGTCTTCCTGCTGAAAATGCGGCAATTAAAAATAAAATACACCCTGCAAAATGGACTAAACAAAATATCAACCGTATGAGAGAACAGTTGAAAGCTTTAGGATTTTCCTACGACTGGACCAGAGAAACCGCAACATGCGATCCTAAATATTATAAATGGACTCAGTGGTTCTTTATAAAGATGTGGGAAAAAGGTTTAGTGTTTAGAAAGAGCGCTAATGTTAATTGGTGTCCGTCATGTCAAACAGTTCTTGCAAACGAACAAGTTTCAAACGGTGTGTGTTGGAGATGTGACAGCCATACCGAGCATAGAGATTTGGAACAATGGTTTATAAAAATCACAGATTATGCAGATGAGCTTTTGGAAGGACACAAACAACTTGGTGGCTGGCCGGAGCAGGTTTTATCAATGCAGAAAAATTGGATAGGCAGATCTTACGGAGCCGAAGTGGACTTTAAAATCTCAGGAGCTGATAAAAATTTAAAAATATTTACTACGCGTCCTGATACAATCTTTGGCGTAACTTTTATGGTTGTAGCTCCCGAACACGAAATAATCAATAAACTGAAATCTAAAATTAAAAATTATGAACAAGTTGCCCAGTATATTCTTGCAAGCGGCAGAAAATCAAATATAGAAAGGGCATCAAGCAAAGAAAAAACAGGAATAAGGCTGGAAGGCATAAATGTCTTAAATCCTGCTACAAGAAAAGAGATTCCTATTTTTGCAGCAGATTATGTTTTAACAGGATATGGCACAGGCGCTATTATGGCTGTACCTGCTCACGACCAAAGAGATTGGGAGTTCGCTAAAAAATTTGACGTTCCTGTAATAGAAGTAATAAAAGGCAATAATTCTGACGTAAGCAAACATGCTTATGAAGATGAAGGTATTCTTGTAAATTCCGGGGAGTTTTCTGGAGTTAAATCTACTGATGCTTTTAATGCTGTTTCAAGCTGGATTGAAAAACAGGGATTTGGGAAAAAGACTGTAAATTTTAAACTTAAAGACTGGTTAGTTTCAAGACAGAGATATTGGGGTGCTCCTATACCAATGATTCATTGTGATTACTGTGGTATTGTTCCTGTTGCTGAAAAAGAGCTGCCAGTTTTACTTCCTGAAGACGTAGAATTCACAGGAGCAGGAGAGTCTCCTTTAAAGACAAGCAAGACATTTGTAAATGTTAAATGCCCAAAATGTGGGAAAGACGCAAGAAGAGAAACCGACACGATGGATACTTTTGCTGACTCTTCTTGGTATTATGCAAGATATTGCGATGCACACAGTGACCATGCTCCTTTTGACAGTGTAAAAGCAAATTATTGGATGCCTGTAATTCAGAATATCGGTGGTATAGAACACGCTTGCATGCACTTGATATTTGCACGTTTTTGGTTTAAAGTTATGAGAGACTTAGATCTTGTAAAATGCGATGAACCATTTACGAATTTGTTAACTCAAGGAATGGTAGCTCTCGGTGGTAGTGCAATGTCAAAATCAAAAGGAAACGTTGTAAGTCCTGACGAAATACTTCCAAAATACGGAGCTGATACAGCAAGACTGTTTATTCTTTTTGCAGCTCCTCTTCAGAAACAGCTTGACTGGTCTTCCGATGGAATAGAAGGATGTTGGAGATTTGTAAACAGAGTGTGGCGTCTTTTTGAGGTTGTAAATACAAAGTCTATAACTACTGCTTCTCAAAAGGATAAAGATGATATTTTGAGGACTATGCATAAGACCATAAAGAAAGTTACGTCTGATATTGAAAAAGAATTTCAGTTTAATACTGCGATTTCATCAATTATGGAGCTTGTGAACGCACTATATTCCTATAAATATCATGCTAACGACGACGGAGTATCATTGAGAGTATATAAGACATTGATATTACTACTTGCTCCTATTACTCCTCATTTATGCGAAGAAATTTGGGAAAAGCTTGGAAATAATAAATGTATCTCAATTCATACATGGCCTGTTTTTGATGAAAGTATGATCAAAGAATCTTCCATTGAACTTCCGGTACAAATAAATGGAAAATTAAAAGGAAGAATAACTATTTCTGCTGATGCGTCTGAAGACGAAGTAAAGAAAGCTGTAAACTCAGATGAGAAAATAGCAGCTCATTTAAAAGATAAACAGTTAGCTAAGTTTATATATATTAAAAATAAAATAGTTACTATAGTAATAAAGTAGTCAGGGAGGCTCTATGAAAAAAATTATTGCTTATTTATTTATAGCTGCTTTGTTTATAATTCTCAGTTCATGTACATCTCCATATGAGCCGGCAGTTCAACTTTTGCCAGAACATATTAAAAAAGTTTATGTTAGACCTTTTGGAAATAATATTAATCAATTTGGAATAGAATCAAAATTTACAAACGAAGTTATAGAAGAAATAATTAACAACGGACGTTTATCTTTAGTAAACAAAGAAAAAGATGCAGACGGAATTCTCACGGCGACAATTAAGAAATATATTTTGCAACCCCTTACCCATGATATAAACAATGTCGCAGAACAATATAAAATGTGGATTATTGTGAGCGTTTCATTAGTTGATAATGACAATAATGTAACTCTTTGGACTGAACCAAATATGGAAGGAATAGAAATTTATTGCGATATAAATAGAAGACCAAACGGAGAAAATTCTATTGGCGAGGGAATGAGTGAAGAAGAAGCAAGGCAAATTGTTTGGACTAAAATGTCTAAAAATATTGTAAGACGGGTTATTAAAGGTTTTGGCTCCGTAACCAGCATGTCAGAAAAGAAAGTTCCTGCACAATAGTTGAATATGTTGTTAAAAATAAAATTATGAAAAAAATAAAAATTCGTTATATTATACTGTTAGTTTTTCTATTGATTTTGATTTTTAATGAAGGAAATAGAACACTTTTTAGACGATGTTTTGAGATGAGTAAATTAAATAGAAGTATTAAATACGCTCAGTATCAAAATGAATTACTTAAAAAAAGAATATATTATCTTGAAAATGAATCTTCTTATTTACTAAGAATGGTTCGTAGCGAATTAAACGTTGCAGCGCCAGACGAGATAGAATACAGATTTTCGGTTAAGGACTAGCCATTAAGGCAATTTAAGTTTTCTATTCTATTTTACAAATCTTAAAGTATTATATAAAATTCTATTTGATGAAAAAGTTAGAAGTAATAGTATCTATTATTTGCTTTTTCTTTTACATTACAGCGTTTCTGTACGCTGTAAATTTTAAAACACAGGCAGATGTAGATAATCCTGCTAATTGGGAAGCTCTTAGTGCTGAGCCAGGTATTTTCTGTGGTAATTTTTTTCTGTCAACATCAGCTCCTCTTCAGTCAGCTGAAAAACTTTCTACCAACAATTCCAATATAATAAGAACTCTTACTGCAAACAAAAACAATAACTTTTTTTCTCTTCCTGAAAATTTATTGAATACATCTTTAACTATAGACGGTTTAGTTTTAAAAGGCGGTATGTATAAAGAAAGTTCTTTTAAAGGAGGTACTGCAATTTGCGTTCCCGGAAGGAATTTCACGTTAAATGGGAATGCGTCCTTTATGCAAAATACTGCCAGCAAAGGTGCCGGCGGAGCCGTGTTTTTATCTTCATGGACTCTAACTTTTATGGGCAATATAGTATTTAAGAAAAATATCGCTTTAAGCGGAACTGGAGGAGCTGTTTATTCTTCAGGCAGTGTAATTTTTAATTCTTGTGTTGTGGCAGAAAGCAATGAAGCATCTTTGGGAGGAGCAGTATATTCAAATGATGTTAGTTTAAATGACGGAGGATATTTTGTTAATAATAAAGCCAGCAGATTAGGTGGTGCAATATTTCTATCTGGAGGTACTTCGCTTATTAAAGCCATTTAATTTCCTCAGCTTCTATATGTTACGACATAAATTTGGAAAATAAGTTTTCAGACAAGATAATTGTTGACAATAGGGCAGAAATGGGTGGCAGCAAGATTAAAGCTTTATTTTCAGGTGTTTATTCTGGAAGTGTAACATACAATATAATTGTGGCAACAAATAGTAGTACTGGCGGCAATGGTAATATCAGTTTTGACAATACTAATTCTGAAAGCAGTTCTATGACTAGAGTTCATTCAGCCAGCTATTGATTATGGCAATGACGGAGATCAATATTCATGGCATGAAGTTAATTTGACGCTTCAAGTTGATCAATTAAGCAGTATTGATGGTTTATCAGACAATGAACGTAGTGTGGCTTTTGCTTTGGATAGTGATTATGGAGGTGCACTAGGAGATTTATTTTTTATAATTGACGCGATAGATAAAATGAATCCGCACTATAAGGATAATATTGTAAACATAAAAGCCGCTTTGAATGATCTTTCAGGATGTATTTACGCCAATGTAATTACAGTTCCCGCATTAAACGCCGTAAGAAATAATATTTTATCAAGACTTGAAAGGAGTTATTTCTCAAATGATGATGCATTAAGCAAGAGAAATATATGGGATCATTGGTACAGCGCAAATAATTTATGTAAAGGCGACACTAATTCTCAGGGCGATTTTAAATCATCTCAAAAAGGTTTTCAAGCAGGTTTTGACACATTAAAAGAAGATGCTCATGTTTTTGGTATAACTGTTGGCTCTGTTGATTGTAATTCCAGTCAGAGTGACGACAAAGTTGATATAAATGGATATAATGTCGGCTGCTATGGTTCATATTTTTTTGATAATAATTTGGAGACAAGAGTTCTTCTTATTGGTGGTAGAGATAAATACACTTCTGCAAGAAACATAAAATATTTAAAAAGAAAAACTGGAGCAGAATTTGTAGGTTATAATGTTAATGCTGCTGCGGAGCTCGCGTACAACCATTACTATAATAATACGTTATGTGTAAAACCTTTTGTTAGTCTTTTTTACATATGTTCATATAGATGATTTTATTGAAAAAGGAGCTAATGCTGCAGATTTGAACGTATTTAGTAATTCTTATAATATGGCTGAAACATTATTTGGATTGCGAATAAACAATGGCATTGAATCAAAATTTAGATGGCAGGCAGAATTAAAGGCAAATTTATTTCTTTATGGAAGGACTGGGAGTGTTACAGCAAAATTAAAAAATGGCTTGCAAGACACGCATATTAAAGGTTTAGAAAATGATCTATTCACTGTTATATTCGGCTTAGGAATAATCTATGACATTACTAAAAATTTAGGAGTTTACGCAAACCTAAACACTATTGTCACTGACCTTGATATTCAAAGAGGATTTTACTGTAATATAGGTGCAAATTTTAAATTTGATATTCTCCCCAAAGATTTTTATGAAAAAACAACATATATAAAAGAGAAGCAATTAAACAATAGAACTATCTAATCTTATAAACTCAGGATTTTGCCGAACTAAAAGTTGACATTTAGTATAAGTTGTATTATGGTTGGTTTTGGTATTTCAAACACTTCTCAGTCAAAATAGATTGTAAAATGTGCAGGCGGTGTAATAATAGGCAGTGCTGTTGTAAAAATAATAGAACAATATAAAGTTAATGCGGCTGTAAAACTAGCGAATTATACATCTGAACTTTAAAAAACTATTATACTCAATTGATATAAAAATTATTAAAACATTTTAATTTTGTCATATCTAAAGTTACTCATACTCTGCCTTACATGAGTATATCTGAACAATAATTTTATAGATATTAGATTAGATTTTTTTCTATAATGTCTAAAGGTTGTATTCCTCTTTTGAATAATGTATTATACGCCTACGCTCCTTTGATATTTGTTGATTTGAAAATACGGACTGATTATGGATAAAGAAATATATGCTCATTCGGCAGATTTTAAATCTATGAAAAATAAAATTAGGAAGGAAATATGCAATCAAAAAATCAAATTTATCTGAAATATTTAGCGAAAATAAAAGAAAAATTAAGAAATGGAGATTATCGCATAGGGCTAGACTTAGGGGTGGGTTCCATAGGCTTTGCAATAGTGTCTATGGAAGAAAACTCAGAGAAAATTTTGTTGCCTAAAGAAATAATAATGAACGGCTCAAGAATTTTCAAAGCGTCCGATGGTGCCATAAATAGAAGAATGCAAAGAGGGCAAAGGAATAATCATAGACATACTAGAGAAAGAATGCGTTATTTATGGAAACTTTTAGCATCTAAAAAGTTGGCTTTACCTGTTCCGAATAATTTAGACAAATTTGTCCACAAATTTAAAGAAAATTCATCGGAGCAAGAAACTTCGTCTAAAAGATTCCCTGTAGGAATTTTACAAAAAGATGTATATGAACTAAGAGTTAAAGCACTTGACGAAAAATTATCTCTGCAAGAAATAGGATATGCTTTATACCATATCGCAAATCATAGAGGTTCTTCTGCAATAAGGACTTTTGAAGAAGATTCTGAAGAAACTCAAAAAGAAAATACGAAAAATAAAAAAATAGCCGAAAGTGTTGGACAACTAATGAAAGAGAAGCATTATAGAACTTACGGCGAATACCTTTACAGAGAAAAATTTGAAAACAAAGGAAAACATGAAAGAGAAAAAGTGAGCAACGCTAAAGATAATCATCAATTTTCTCCCACAAGAGATTTTACAATTAAAGAAATACAATTAATTTTAAATAAGCAAGCGCAATATCATAAAGAATTAGCTGACGATTATATTGAGAAAATTGTTAAAGCGATAAATTACGAAACGGAAAAGTTAATACCCGAAAGCGGACGGTGTCCATATTTTAAAGATGAAAAACGCTTGCCTTGCTCTCATAAGTTAAATGAAGAACGTCGTCTTTGGGAAGCTTTAAATAATGCAAGATATTGGCAGGATATTGTTGATAAAGACACAGGTGAAATTACAAATCGTGAAGAAAAACAGTTTTCAAAAGAACAAAAAGAAAAATTGTTTAAGCATCTTTTATC
>JAITKZ010000008.1 GCA_031278115.1 Endomicrobium sp. | reverse complement strand
GATCTATTTAATTCTTCTTCACTAATGCCGTTAGCTATAATATCTTCTATCTGCTTCTCAATTTCTTTTTTTATTTCTTTAATATTTTTCGGCTCAAAAACTGAAGCTATATAAATGTTCCCGCCACCCTTTTCAACAGAAAAAGAAGCGTCTATAGCATATACAATGTGTTTTTTCTCGTAAAGAAATTTATACAGTCTGGAACTTTTTCCACCGCCTAAAATGTCTGTTGCCAAATCTGCGACATATAGATCTTCATCATCAACATCAGAAACCAGAAAGCCGGAAAGCATATACCCCACTTCTACTTTACCGTATTCAGTCATATTTTTACCAACTCGGCTTTTTTCCTTAAGCAATGGATCGCTTGGAACTTTTTGTTTTTCAAACTTGGCAAAAGTATCGCCAATAATCTTCTCAACTTTTTCTTTGTCAAAACCGCCTGAAACAACAACTAACATCTTTTCAGGGATATAATGCGTTTTATAATATTCATATATTTCTTCAGACGATATATTGCTAATAACGTCTGATGTTCCTATAACGCTGTTTTTTAACGCGCTTGTTTTATAAATTGTTTCGTAAAACTTTTCATACAAAACAGAGCCAGGATTATCAAAATGTCTTTGGATTTCTTCTATTACAACTTTTCTTTCTTTGTCTATCCCATCTTTTGGGAATAGAGGGTTTTGCATAGTATCGGCAAGCATTTTTAAACTTTCTTCAACAAAATCTTTTTGCATGTTTATGTAATACATTGTAAATTCTTTTGATGTTGCTGCATTTATTTCCCCGCCGAAATTTTCAACGTTTTTGCTAAAGCTGTCGCCAGGATAATTTTTGCTTCCTTTAAACATTAAATGTTCTATAAAATGGGGAAGTCTTGCTTGCGAAGATTTTTCGTTAACGGACCCAACTCTTACAAAAACTATTGCCGAAGCAGTTAAACTATTTTCATTATTTATAAGTATAGAAGTAAGTCCATTATCATGTTTCATTTATTATCTACCTAGTCATACGCTCTTTTAAATTTGGTATAAATTTCTTTATTGAATCATCGTATACATCGTTGAATATGTCCCCTTTCCCCTGCAACGCAGATTTTATTTTCTCAATTCTCTTTTTTCTTTCTTCATCGGATTTGCTCCAATAATGATTAAGCTGAATAATATTTGCTGTTTGCCCTATCACAGATGGATCTTCCAAATAAGGGATCTTTCTTTCATCAACAGGCATTCCCTATAACATTATTATAATGCACATTTACTTGCCCAAGAATGGCTCTGGGATTTACAATAGATTTCCCGCTAGGATTAACCTCTTTATCTGCATACACATAGTTTTCAAAAACCAATCCTTCAGGTTTTGTTTTATGCCCGCTATTACCAAAATATTTCCAATGCATAAATATTTGACTATAAGCTTCATAATCTTTTAAAAATTCTGGGATTGAATCGTGTTTTTTGGGAACAATAAATTCATCAATATCAATAATGGCTAACCATCTTGTTTTATTTTTATATTTCCTAACAGCCTTTGTATATACCTTACGTTGAAAATGAGATATTACCTTAGTTTCGCTGGACCAGTGAAACACTTCATAAACGACTATACCTTTTTCAATATACGGACTAAGAACTTGCTTTGTATTATCTGTAGAATCATTATCGTAAGCATAAAATTTCTCAACTCCCAGTATTTTATGATATTCAATCCATTCTTTTAGATAAGGACCTTCATCCTTTGCAACCGCTAAAATTGAAAGGTAATTAGGAAACTTTTCATTTTTTTCAAAAGCATATCTTTTTGACCGAAACTGAAATGTTAATAAAGATTTTCTAGTACGTATCCTTAAACTACTTGACGGAATAATATTTGTAAGAAGCATAACAAAAATTTTAAATGTCCTATAAAAAATCTTGTACATTTTAGATCCCTCTATTATTATTTAAATTTTGTACCCAACCGTTTTCTAAGCCTATTTTTTCAAGATATTTCCCCGCTTCTTCATATTCTTTTTCAGTTAAACAGCGAGACAATTCTTTAAACTCGTGAGCTTTATTTGCGGGATGATACTGTGCCATCAAACTTAAAAAAGTGTCTGTTGAAAGCTCTTTGGCTATAAAATCTAAAGCCTTTTTAGTATTTTCAAAGATGCTCGGTAAAACTAAATGCCTTACAATAATACCTCTTTTTTGCAATTCCATTTTTATCAACTTTTAAATTACCAACTTGTCTTTTCATCTCTTTTAAAGCAGCTTGATTTACTTCAACATAATCTTTAATTCCAGAACATTTAAAAGCCAATTTATTACTTGAATATTTTATATCGGGAAGATATATGTCAATTATTCTGTCAAGCAGTTTTAAAATTTCTACGCTTTCATAGCCGCTGTAGTTATATACTATAGGTATTGTCAGTCCTCTTTTGCGGGAAAGATAAACTGCTTTTGCTATGTGAGCGCTGTAGTGTGTCGGTGTAACAAAGTTTATGTTATGAACGCCGCGCTCTTGAAGCCGGAGCATAGATTCAACTAAATCATCAAAAGACATTTCTCTTCCGTTGCCAAACTGACTAATAGGATAGTTTTGGCAAAAAACGCGGCTTAAATTACAGTTAGAAAAAAAGATTGTCCCAGAACCTCTGCTACCACTTATAGAAGGCTCTTCGCCGATATGCGTATTGCAGCTTGCAATAAATATTCTATGTGACGTACGACAAAATCCTTTTTGTCCTTTATTTCTGTTTACTTTACATTTTCTTGGACAAAGCTCGCACTTGTCCATTATAGAATAAAGTTTTTCTATGTTTCCTTCAAAATCAATCATATTGCATTCCTACTTTGAGATAATCAATTGATTAACTGGGTAGATTTACCGCTAAATACAAACCGCGCTCGTCCGGACTTGAACCGGAATCACCGGCTCCGGAGGCCGGCGCTTTATCCATTAAACTACGAGCGCATGCAATCTAAACCTACGAGATTATAGCAATTTATGCATATGAACTTAACGTCTAAACACATCCGTTTTTAAAGATGTTACTCTATCCAAAAAAAACTTTTCCGTCAAGGTGATCTATTTCATGTTGAAGAACTATTGACTCAAATCCATCTGTTTTTAAATGTTGTTTGCAACCGTTTATATCTAAATACTCTATTTCTATCTTTTTCTTTCTCGCAACATTGGCGGTAAACTCAGGCACACTTAAACAGCCTTCTCTGGAACTTATTTTTCCAGACGAGTAAACTATCATAGAGTTAATCATTATAAGATGCCCGTTGTTTCTATGCTCTTTTGTGCTTCGGGACGCATCTATAACTATTATGCGTTTTAATATCCCCACTTGAACCGCGGCAATACCTACGCATCTTTCATGCGAATATAAAGTTTTCTTGAGACTATCAATCAGCAAAGTCGTCTCTTCGTCTATTTTTTCTACAGAAATGGAAATTTGCTTAAGCAAAGGGTTTGGAATTGTTAATATAGGCAATACGCTCATAAATTACCGCCTAAATATCCGCAGACTCTGCTTTGTTTAAAGATATAGCGATATTTAAAAGTTCAGCCAGTTTGGAAAGTTCCTTAGAAAGTTTTTCATAATATTTATTTCTAGGAATGTCGCACTCTATTATCATTATATAAGTATTTTTTCTTTGCTTTTTGACAAAGAGGTTTGAACGTCAGTAATGTTTATATTATTTTTAGCCAAATATTCACTTATATTATAAACTATACCAGTTTTGTCTGAACCGTAAATAGAAATAATGTATGGATTTGTAGGCAAATGATTTTTCGGCGAGTAAGAAACCAACTTGGAATATGAAAGAGCCATACCCAGCGGTTTTAAAGATTTTTGCAGTTTGCTTATAAAGCGACTTTACAGAAATAGTAGTTGAAACTTTGATTATTAAAATCATGGCAAACTGATCATGAAGAATGGTCATTGTTGAATCTTCAATATTGCATCTTTCTTTATATAAAACCTTTGTAACAGCGCTTACAAGACCGGGTCTATCTTTACCTATTGCAGTTAAAGAAATATATTTTGCCATATCAACTCACAGGGATATAAGGTATTTTTGAGCATTCTTTAAAACTTCTTCTACTTTAGACAACTCTTTTGAGCCGCCTTGGGCAAAATCCGGCTTGCCGCCGCCTGAACCGCCAATATCTGCAGCAAAAGCTTTAGCTATTTTACCTGCGTTAATACCTTGTTTAACATAATCTTCAGTAGCAGAAACTATAAAAGTTGTCTTTCCCTCATGTTTTGAAACCAGCAACAATATTGCGGGCTTCAATTTTTCTTTCAATTGATCAGATATTGTTCTTAACTCCTTTGCATCTAAACCGTCAATTATAACAGGCAAGAAATTAAAACCGTTAACATCTTTAGCCTGTTTAACGTAAGAATCCACCTCGTTTGAAATCAAACTGCTTCTTAAAGCATTTAATTCAATTTCTAATTTTTTATAATCAACAATATATTTTTGAGCTTTATTTATAAGCTCATCTTTTGAAGTATTTAATATTGCCGCCGTCCCAGCAAGAGAGTTCTCTTCGTCTAAAATATAATTCTCTGCAGCAACTCCCGCAACAGCTTCTATGCGCCTCACTCCTGCCGCGATAGAAAACTCAGAAATAATTTTAAACATGCCTATCTCGCCAGTTCTGTTTATATGCGTCCCGCCGCATAGTTCCATTGAATAATTATCTTCGCCGCTTTCACGCTTTACGGAAACTGTTCTTACAGTATTGCCGTACTTTTCGCCAAACAATGCCATTGCCCCTGCATTGCGGGCTTGAGCAATATCCATAGTTTCAATACAAACTTCCGAATTTGCTCTTATAACAGAGTTAACAGTTTTTTCTACTTTTATTAACTCTTCTTTTTTTATAGCTGAAAAGTGAGTAAAGTCAAAACGTAAAAACTCGTCGGTTACAAGGGAGCCAGCCTGAGCAACATGCTCTCCAAGAGTTTCTCTTAGAACTTTTTGTAAAATGTGCGTGGCAGTGTGATGCCTTGCAATTTGTTTTCTGCGCTCAACATCTATTTTAGTAAACACTTCTTGTCCAACTTTTGCTATGCCCTTTAGAACTTTTACTTTATGAACAAAAAAACTTCCTATAAGCTTGTACACATCTTTTACAATACTTTCAAAATTAGCGTTTTCTATCTTGCCGACATCTGAGGCTTGTCCACCCGAATGAGCATAGAACGACGTTTGAGAAAGAATTATCTCCCCTTCCTGCCCTGACTTTAATTCAGACGCCTCTTTTCCGTCTTTTATCAAAGCTAAAATATTACCCGAGCTTATGTAATTATCATATCCTGTAAAAAGAGTATCGCCGATTCTTTTATGCAATATAGAATAAAAAGTTATATCTTTTTCTCCCGAACCACTCCATGCCGCACGCGATTTTTCTTGAGCTGTTTTTTGTTCCGTTTTAAAACCTGCCTCATCAACCCCAAACCCGTTTTCAGAAGCAATCTCTCTTGTTAAATCGTGAGGAAATCCGTAGGTGTCGTAAAGCTTAAATATATCTTTTCCGCTAAGAACATTGATACATTTAGCTTTATAAGAGTCCATTATGCCTGAAAGCATATCAGAGCCTGATTCTAAAGTTTCCAAAAATTTTTCCTCTTCTATTTTTATAATGGAACGTATGTTGCTTAACTTGGAAGACAGCTCAGGATATGCAGACTCCATAATATTAAAGACTGTGGGAACAAGCTCATTTATGAAAGGCTTCCTATAGCCGTAAAGCTTGCCTTGTCTTAAAGCTCTTCTTAAAATTCTTCTTAAAACATAGCCTCTGCCTTCATTTGACGGGAGAACCCCGTCTGAAATCAAGAAGGTTACAGCTCTAGAATGGTCTGCTATCATTCTAAGTTTTGAGATATTTTTGGATTCATATTTTATTTTTAGAAATTCTGCAGCGGTATTTATAATCGGCATAAACAAGTCGGTATCAAAAATACTTTTCTTGCCATTTGCCGCAGCGACTATTCTCTCAAGCCCCATGCCTGTATCTATGTTTTTTCTAGGAAGATTTTTAAGTGAACCGTCCGCTTGTCTATCAAACTGCGTAAACACCAAATTCCAAATTTCAAGATGTCTGTCACAGCTGCAAGATGGACCGCAACTCGGCTTACCGCAGCTCATTTCTGGACCTAAGTCTATTAAAATCTCAGAACATGGACCGCAAGGACCAGTATCTCCCATATTCCAAAAATTTGTATCATTGCCCATTCTAATAATTCTATTTTCTGGTACTATCTTCTTCCAGATTTCTACTGCTTCATCATCGTTTTTATATACAGTTATATAAAGCTTGTCTTTTGGCAAATCCATATTTTTGGTTAAAAATTCCCAAGCCCAAGCTATAGCTTCTTTTTTGAAGTAGTCGCCGAAAGAGAAGTTTCCAAGCATTTCAAAAAAAGTGAGATGTCTTGTAGTTATTCCAACTTGTTCTATATCTGATGTTCTAAAGCATTTTTGGCAGCTTGCCGCTCTTGTAAAAGAGTCTTTACTTTGACCCAAAACGTGTTGCTTAAACTGCACCATACCCGCCGATGTAAAAAGTAATGTTTTATCGCCAGATGGGATAAGCGAGTCTGAAGGAACTATAACACACCCATTGTTTTCAAAAAAATTAAGAAATTCCGCTCTGATTTTAGATGATGGTTTATTCATAATGATAAGATTTTACTAAAAAATTTATACCGTCGCAAACTATAGTCTTTATAAGAACAAGTTTTACCAAACAAAAATTTAGAGGGTTAAAAAGATAATTAAAGAAGAATAAACCAAATCTTAACTCAAGCACACATTGCATTGGTAAGCGACAGCATACAATTTATTGTTGATTAGAAAAAGCCAAAGACACTGGCAGTAGTAAAACTCTTAAAGTAACATATAAACTTTGAAATAAGGTTTAAAATTTCCTTCCTGATGGGAATTAATATATTGAAAAAACTTTCAGCATGGGTGTAAAATGAAAGAGTCCGGGAATCAAGGCTAATTCCCGGACTCTTTCAAACTTCGTTAGCAATCGCTTCTACTCACAATCGCCGTCTCAGTGACATCCGATTAAAGACAGCATATATAACGTAATCTACTCTTGTATAACTTATAAAGGAGCTAAACAAAGAACAGAACGTCACTACAAATTATATTGCATCTTTTTAATTCTTAAGACTACATAAATATAATATAAAAATTATGGTTAAATGATTAAAAGAATTGTGAATTTTTTGAAAAAAAACAATATGCTCTTTAATCATGCCTTAAAGCATCAATAGGATTTAGCAGAGAAGCTTTTCTGGCAGGCCATACTCCAAAAATTAATCCAATAAATACTGAGAAACCAAAACCAAGAATTATTGAAAAAGGCGTGATAATTGTATCCCAGTCTGCAAATTTGCTTATTATAAAAGATATTCCGGACCCGACAATTATTCCTATAAGTCCACCGACACAGCAAACAAAAATAGATTCTATTATAAATTGGAATAAAATATCCGTGTTGTTTGCTCCTATAGCTTTTCTCAAACCTATTTCTTTAGTTCTTTCAGAAACGGAAACAAACATTATGTTCATAATTCCGATGCCACCCACAAGCAAGCTTATAAAAGCTATGGATGCCAAAAGAAGTGACAATGCTTTTCCCATCGCTTCCATTGCCGCTTGAATTTCCGCCATATTAATTACTCTTACTGCATCTCTTTCATATGACGGTAATCTGTGGGTAAGCAATAATCTTGTTTTTATATCCTCGCCTACTTCATTCATATCGGCGCCACCTTTAACTTGAACGTCGAGATAATGTAATTCTTTTGAACCAGCAAACCTATACATTGCCGTATTCAAAGGAATGAGAACTTTATCATCTTCGTCACGATAACCCTTAGAACCCTTTGGCGGTAAAACACCTATGACTTGGAAATCTATTCTGTTGATTTTTATATATTCACCTACAGGATTGAAGTCTTCATCGCCAAAAATTTCTTTTACAACTGTTTTGCCTAAGACTGCAACTCTCGCTCTTAAAGTATCCTCGCCTTTAGTAAAAAATCTTCCTAAAACAGGATATGACCCTCGCGTCTTGGGAAAATTCGGTGACACACCTTCAACCCTTGTATTATAATTATTGCCTTTTGCAACAACTTGACCGCGCCCTGTAATATAACCGACAATACCTTCATCTTCTATTTCCGGAATATTAAGTTCTAAATCGCGAATATCTTCCTCCAGTATTCTCATACGAGCGCCTGCATCATAAGAAATCCCTTGCTTTTGAGATGAGCCAGGAGAGACCATTAAGAGGTTTGAACCAAGACCTGAAACCTGATCTTCAATAGATTTCTTTGCTCCTGTCCCAACAGCAAGCATAGCTATCAAACTTGCAACGCCAATCATAACGCCAAGTATTGAAAGGATAGATCTCATCTT
>JAITKZ010000048.1 GCA_031278115.1 Endomicrobium sp. | reverse complement strand
TAGGGACGGTAAAGAACCAGATTTTAGAAATTCTATAAAAGAAAGTATTTCAGCTGTGGAATATGTAGTTAGAGATATAACAGGAGCAAGTACATTAGGTGATGGATTAAATAAATTAGAAAAAAAAGGCATAAAAATAAATGTTTGTTTGAAAGAGGCATTTGATAAGCTATATGCCTATACAAATAGTGAAGATGGAATAAGACATGCCAATATGAACAATAATAACGTATCTTTTGATGAAGCAAAGTTTATGTTGGTTGTTTGTTCGTCGTTTATAAATTATATAACTTCTAAGCGGTCGCAATTGAAGAATTAATGTATTTTTCAATCGGTTACAGCTTGTAACCGATTGAAATGTCAAAACCTAAAGGCAAAAGATTGTTGTCGGATATCCACTTTTCTATCATTGTGCGAGGTAATTTAATGGAAGACGAAGTGTTGACTGTTTTTGAGAATTTTAACATTCGCCGACATTACGACGAAGCAAAAGACAAGTGGTATTTTTCTATTATATATTATAGCAATGTTGACTCAAAAAAGATTATCAAAAAGCTAGGAAATATTGGAATAAACTTGCTCAACGTCTGCGTAGCGAAGGCTCAGTTCAACCAGTGACAAATTGTCACCAGTTGAAAATGCGCTCAGCAGATGGCAAGTTAAGAGATACAATGGTTGCTGATATACAAACATTGTTCCGTATTGTACAAATGGACCGTATTGCAAAGAAACCTAGAGTGGATATTGAACTGGAAACATGGAAATCAGTTATTACAGGAAAGAATTTTTTAAAAGAAGATAATGTCAAAAGTTTGAAGTTAAGGAATAAGAGAAAATGAAACGCGATTATTATGAAATGCTTGGCGTTGCCAAGTCTGCAAGTAACGATGAAATCAAGTCAGCTTACAGAAAGCTAGCTTTAAAATATCATCCTGACAAAAATCAGGGGAATAAAGAAGCAGAAGAGAAATTTAAAGAAATCAACGAGGCTTATGAGATTCTTTCCGACACTCAGAAAAAGCAGCAGTACGATACTTTCGGTCATGATGCTGCTATGGGTGGTGGAAATCCATTTGGCGGTCAAAGCAGTTACCAATATTCAAGCGGCGATTTCTCAAATATGGGTGATATTTTTGGTGATATTTTTGGTGATATTTTCAGTGGACAAAGTGGACGAAGAGGGAGCAGAGGTTCTTCGCAGTACAGACGCGGTGAAGATTTGCGTTACGATATAGACATTTCTTATCTTGACGCAATGAACGGCGCCGAGATTTCAATAGATATACCAAAAAAAGAAGTTTGTTCTTCATGTCATGGAACTGGTAGCAAAGATTGGGCTGCTCCAAAGCAATGTCCTCAGTGTAAAGGGTCAGGACAAGTAAGATATTCTCAAGGATTTTTTTCTTTCAGTCAAGAATGTCCTAAATGTCATGGTAAGGGGAATATTATAAGCAATCCATGCCCTGATTGTAGAGGTGAAGGAACTGTAAAAAAGAGAAAGATAGTTAAAGTAAGAGTTCCCGCAGGTATTGACGAAGGAACTTCTTTAAAAATTTCTGGTTCAGGCAATGCCGGAGCAAATGGATATCCAGCAGGAGACTTATACGTGGTTGTGCATATGAAATCTACTCCGGGGTTTAGAAGAGAGGGAGACAACTTATATACGGAGGTTTCTGTTTCTTTTTCGCAAGTTGCAATGGGTGTGGACTATGACGTTCCTGTTTTGCAGGGAAGTGTAAAGGTGAAAATACCCTCAGGAACACAAGTGGGAACAACTTTAAGAATACGCGAACAAGGCTTTCCTAAACTTGGCAGAAAAAATAGAGGTGATTTGTTCGTTAAAATAAATGTTTCCGTTCCTAAATCAATGAACGATGCGCAAAAACATGCTCTTTTTGAGTATGCTAAATCTATGGGTGAAGTACCTAACGATTCAAAATATCAAAGTGGTAACTTTTTTAAAAAGATTTTCGGATAAAAAATATTAATAATTTTAGTTTTAAAAAAACGGTCTTTCTACATTTTTTGTGGAGAGACTGTTTCTGTTATATTTTTTAGATTGACAAATCTATCTGTATATGATAGTATTGACTAACACCACAACTGGTAGTTGTTTGGTTATTTTTATCTTTAAAATAAAGAGAAAATCTAATGAAATGTCCTTTTTGCGGGAGTATTCATGATCAAGTTCTTGATTCGCGCCCTGTAGAACACACATCTGCAGTCAGGAGACGCAGAGAATGTTCCAATTGTAAGAAAAGATATACAACTTTTGAAAGACCTGAAGATGTTACTATTATGGTAGTAAAGTCCGACGGTAGGAGAGAGCCTTTTGATAGAAAAAAGATTTGGACGGGTATAGACACAGCTTGTAAGAAAAGATCAATTTCAGTTGAAACAATAGACAAAATAGTCAATGAAATTGAAAATGATATTATGGGCGAATATGTTATGGAAATTCCTTCTAAGATCATAGGTGATAAAATTTTGGAAAAACTTTGGGACGTTGATTTGGTGGCATATGTAAGGTTTGCATCTGTATACAGAAAATTCGGGGATATAGACACTTTTATGCAGGAACTGAAAAAATTGAAGAAAGAACATATGAAACGCAGCTATAAGAAATAAGCATTACTTGCTGGCATGTACCGGTTGCCGCATTCCAATGCTAATTTGATGGGAGCATGCCCGCAATGCCCCGAATGTGGCGAAATGTTAGCTTTTTCGGAAGGATGTGTTGTCTGCCACGGCTGCGGATATTTTAAGTGTTCTTAAATAAAAAGGATACAGAAATGGTTAAGAATGATAAATGGATAAAGAAGATGGCTATTGAAAGTAGAATGATAGACCCGTTTGAGCCGGGTCAAGTTAGAGCCGGTAAAATTTCATATGGAACTTCTTCTTACGGATACGATATTCGTCTTTCTAATGAATTTAAGATAATGAAGAAAGGTGCGGGAGTTTTGGATCCCAAACAGTCTCAAGATAACTTGTTTGATGTTGTAACTGTTAATGATTATATAGAGATTCCTCCAAATTCAGTTGTTTTAGGTAAAACTATAGAGTATTTTAGAATACCTAGAGATATAGTAACTGTTGCATTTGGAAAGTCCACATATGCAAGGTGTGGGATATTTGTAAACATCACCCCTTTTGAACCTGAATGGGAAGGTTATGTTACCCTCTCAATAGCAAACACCACATCAGTTCCTGTGAGAGTCTATGCAAATGAAGGTATAGCCCAAGTACTGTTTTTAGGAGTAAATAAAATCTGCGAAGTTTCTTATGCTGACCGAAAAGGTAAATACCAAGCTCAGAAGACTATAATTTCAGCAAAAATTTGATACAATGTTTCAGACTTCTTACATTACTTACCATATGGATGTGTATTTGACATATGGGGGGGGGTATAAATGTCTGAGTTTATAAAGATGTACTTTTGAGAAGTTGTAAAGTTTCATTATGCAGATTTTTGTGGTCGCGCTAGTCTTAAACAGTTTTGGTATTTTGTATTAATTCTTTTTGTTCTGTTTATCATTTTAAATGTTATCCCTATAGGAGTTATTTCTTCTTTATTATTTTGGTGCATCTTTTTACCGTCATTAGCAATAGCAACCCGCAGACTGCACGACGCTAACATAAGCGGTTGGTTTCAATTATTGTGGTTGATTCCAGCGGTTGGTTGGATAATAGTGCTTGTTATGTTGTCTTTACCAGCGATAGATTCTAACAGATTTGATAAAACTGGAATAAAGAAAAGCTAAGGAGCATATAGATAAGAAAAATAAATGTTACTCATCGTGTAAGAAAAATGACAGGGCATGTAAAGATAAATACAAACAAAAGTAAGAGGACAGGAAAAGAAGAATGATTTTAATTTTGGATTTTGGCTCGCAGTACGCACAGTTGATTGCGAGGCGCATAAGAGAAGAAAAAGTGTACTGTGAAATATATCCCGGAAATAAGTCGCTTGGCTCTTTCTCAGGAATTAAGGATTTGAAAGGTGTTATATTGTCTGGAAGTTATGACAGCGTTTATTCAAAAGATGCTCCTTGGCCTGATTCTAAAGTTTGGGAGTTAAATGTTCCTATTTTAGGGATATGCTATGGAATGCAGCTTATAGCTGAGCATCTTGGTGGAAAAGTCACTCCGTCAAAACACAGAGAATTTGGAGTTGCAAGCGTAAACGTAGAATGCGGCTGCTCTTTGTTTAAAGGTCTTAAGTCTAAAGAAACGCTTTGGATGAGTCATGGCGATAGACTCTCAAAAATGCCGGAAGGTTTTAAGATAACGGCAAAATCTGAAAACTCTCCTTATGCAGCTATAGAAAACATTTCAAAAAATATATACGGTGTTCAGTTTCATCCTGAAGTAAAGCATTCCATAAATGGCAAAAAAATACTAAAAAACTTTATATTCAATATCTGTGGTTCCAAACGCGACTGGACAATAAAGTCTTACATAGTGGACGAAATCAAAAGGATCCGCCAACAAGTCGGCGATAGCAAAGTTTTGTGTGCGTTATCTGGAGGTGTAGATTCTTCAGTTGCGGCTGTAATACTACATAAAGCAATAGGTAAACGGCTTGTCTGTGTTTATGTTGACCATGGGCTTCAAAAACTTGGCGAGACGGAAAGGGTTAAAAAAGTTTTTGGTAAGACATTTGGTAAAAATCTTATAATTGTTGATGCCAAGAAAACATTTTTGTCAAAGCTTAAAGGCGTGACTGACCCCGAAGAGAAAAGAAAAATTATCGGACATACTTTCATAGAAATTTTTGATAAAGAGGCAAAGAAGTTAAAAGGGATTGACTATCTTTTACAGGGGACGATTTATCCAGATGTAATAGAAAGCGTTTCTATAAAAGGCTCAAAAGCACCTATTAAAAGTCATCATAATGTTGGCGGACTTCCTGAAAAAATGAAGATGAAGTTAGTTGAGCCTTTGAAATTTTTGTTTAAAGATGAAGTAAGAGCTTTGGGAAGAGAACTTGGAATTCCTGAAGAAATTATAAACAGACAGCCTTTTCCAGGTCCAGGTCTTGCTGTGAGGACTTTAGGAGAAGTAACGGAAGAAAAGCTGAATATTTTGAAAGCTGCTGACGATATAGTAACTCAGGAAATAATTAAAGCGGGGCTTTATGAGAAAATTTGGCAGTCTTTTGCTGTGATACTTCCAGTTAAAACAGTAGGTGTTATGGGCGACGCTAGAACATACGAGTATGTTATTGCTATAAGAGCTGTAAATTCTGACGATGCTATGACAGCCGATTGGGTAAAACTTCCATATGATCTGCTCAGATCTATATCTTCCAGAATTATAAACGAGGTTAAAGGTGCAAACAGAGTGGTTTACGATATTTCAAACAAACCTCCAGCTACCATTGAGTGGGAATAATGAAAAAAGTAATATTAAATTTAATATTAGCATCAGTGGCTGCTAGTTGTTTATTTTATAGTTGTGGGAAATATGCTAATGGTGGCGATAAATATACGGCTTCCATACAGACAAAAGGTTCGGACACTATTGTAAATTTAATTCAGGCATGGTCTGAGAATTTTGTAGAACAACACCCTACATATAATGTAAGCGTCACAGGTGGTGGCTCAGGAACAGGTTTTGCATCTTTAATTAACAAGACTTGCGATATAGCTATGTCTTCCCGCGAGATAGAAGGTAAGGAAGAGTCGTTAGCAAAGAAAAATAATGTAAAACCAGTTGAGTTTAAAGTTGGTCTTGATGGACTTGCAGTTTTGGTGAATAAAAATAATCCTGTTGACAAATTGACGATAGAACAACTTCGCGATATATTTATGGCGAAAATTACGAACTGGAAAGAAGTTGGCGGCAAAGATTTAAAAATAGTAATTCTTTCAAGAGAAAGCAATTCAGGTACGTACATGTTTTTTAAAGAACGTGTGTTAAGGAATAACGATAAAAACGCCAAAGATGAATTTTCTGTTCATTCTTTGATGATGTCTTCTTCACAGGCAATATACGATGAGGTAATGCAAAATCCCAATGCTTTAGGCTATGTAGGAATGGGATTTGTAAACAACGGTGTTAAAGCATTATCTGTAGCAGTTGACAGCAAAAGCAATTATATTTATCCTAGTGCAGAAAATGTTTTAAAAGGATTATATCCTATTTCAAGACCGTTATATTTATATACTAACGGAGACCCTAGTGGTGTAATAAAGATGTTTATTGATTATGCCTTGTCTGAAGAAGGGCAAAAAGTTGTTTTAGAAACAGATTTTGTTCCGATAAAGAATTAGGAAAAAAGAGTGCAGACTTTATGAATTTTCTTGAACTGAAAAAATCAATAACCAAATTTTCAATTGAAAGTAGAGATTTTTTGAAGACGACTTCAACTCTTCAAGAGGAACTTTTTAAATTAAGTAGAAAAGAATTGATTACAATACTCAAAGAAATAGGTACAATACCAGAATATATAGTACACGACTCAACAGAAGAGAAATTGTATTCAAAAGTTACAGATATATTGTTGGCAAAATCTTTACAAGAACTTGGAATTAGAGCTTCTGTAAACACAGAAAGAGCAAATTATGCTGATGTTGTGGGTAGGAGTTTATATCATGAATATTCCCTCGTAAGTGATGCAAAAGCATTTCGTTTAAGTAGAACAGCGAGAGACCAAAAGGATTTTAAAGTTAAATCTCTAGCAGATTGGAAGATAGGGAATGATTATGCTGTACTAGTTTGTCCATATTTTAAATATCCAAAAAATAGCAGCCAAATATATGGACAAGCTCTTGATTCAAATACATGTCTTTTCAGTTGGGAACATTTGTGCTTTTTGTTAGAAAAGGATGTAAGAGAGACGACTGAATTGAATTTATCATTTCTCTGGAATATGAGTAGTGAGATTTCTGGAAATGTGGTTGTCAATGATAAAAACAACAATTTTTATAAAGCTATAAATAATATTATCTGTACAAGGTTAAATATCTCTTATGATGATTTTCTAAATTATTTTTGTAACTGTAAAAAATCAATAATCAGTCGCAGTATATCTGAAATAAGATATTGGCATAGTAAAATTGAAGAAGTTAAAGGTTTCTCAAAACAAAAAGCCATAAATGAGTTGTTAAAATCTCTAAAAATCAAAGAGAAAATTAATTCTATAGAGAAATATATAAAAGAACTTAAGGGTTAATTTATGGGAAATGATGTTGTGAAGTTAAATAGCGTAATTTTTGGTGATTGCAGAGAAATTTTGAAAAATATTGAATCTGAAAGTATTCATTTAATATTAAGTGATATTCCATATGGTATGGGTATAGACGACTGGGATGTTTTGCATAGTAATACAAACTCGGCTTTTTTGGGTACAAGTCCAGCTCAACTAAGAGCAGGGTATGTTTTTAAAAAACGAGGAAAACCTCCTGATAGATTGATACCGGAGCAGTATTACATGTGGTGTTTGTCTTGGGCAAAAGATTGGCTCAGAGTTCTAAAACCAGGCGCATCTGCAATTGTTTTCGCTGGCAGAAGGCTTGCTCATAGGTGTATTTGTGCGTTTGAGTATGTTAGCATGGTCAAAAGAAAAGGCTGCTCACCGCGCACAACGACTTAGTATTGTCTATAAGAAAAGAGGAGATGACTTTTCTGCAGGTAAATGGCATGGCTGGAAAGTTGGAAATTTGAGACCAACTTATGAACCTGTTTTGTGGTTTGTAAAGCCGTATAAAATCGGTTCTACAATTGCAGACAATATGTTAAATAATGAGGTTGGAGCGTATAATGAGATAGGGTTTATAAAGTATGCTAATAGTCCAAACAACATTATAAATATATCATCTGAATGTTCGGACATAGGATTACATCCTACACAAAAGCCGTTAAAATTGATGCAATCCATGATAGAACTTACAACACGCGAAGGTCATGTTGTTTTAGATCCTTTTTGTGGTAGTGGAACTACATTGGTAGCAGCTGCATTATTAGGAAGAAAGTACATAGGTATAGATATTGATAAAACATATTGTAATGGGGCTATTAAAAGACTTGAAAATTTAGAAGATGATAATGAGAAAAATTTGTTTACAAGTTGTATTTATAATAGTTCCAATAAAAGGTTGATATGAGAAAAGTTTTAGATTTTATTATTGAAAAAATAATTTTTATATGTGGGATAGCGTCTATTATATTTGTTGGTTTGATTTTCTCTTTTTTGTTTAAGGAAGGTTTTTCTTTTTTTAAAGATTTTGGAGTTTTAAAATTTATCGGAGGGCATTTTTGGTATCCCTCAGCAGACCCAGCGTCATTTGGAGTTTTGCCATTAATAGTTGGTTCAGTTTTTGTAACCATTGGAGCCTGCGGTATTGCTGTTCCTATAGGAGTTATGACGGCTTTGTTTATTTCTGAAATTGTTCCAAAAGGTATTCGTGATATTTTAAAATCTTTAGTTGAGCTTATGGCAGCAATTCCCAGTGTTGTTATAGGTTTTGTTGGAATGATTACATTAGTTCCTCTGGTAAAAAGTATTTTTAATCTGCCTACTGGTCTTACAGCTTTTTCAGGCTCAATAATGCTCGCCTTTATGGCTATACCGACTATAGTTACAATATCTGAAGACGCTATACGTTCGGTCCCGCGGCAGTATAAACAGGGTGCTTTAGCTCTGGGTGCTACAAAGTGGCAGACCTTAAGAAGAATTATTCTAAAGGCGGCTATGCCGGGAATAATTGCGGCAGTAATGCTTGGTATAGGTAGGGTAATTGGCGAAACAATGGCTGTAATGATGATAACAGGCAATGCAGCTCATATCCCTCATTCTATTTTTGAGCCTGTAAGAACAATGACTGCCACAATTGCGGCTGAAATGGGTGAGACGGTAAGAGGCGGCATGCACTATAGGTCTTTATTTGCAATAGGGCTTGTTCTTTTTTTAATAACGTTTCTTATAAATTTTATTGCAGATTTATTTCTCGGAAAAAATAAAAACACATGATTAAACTTAATCCTAAACTATCTCAAAAATTTTCATACACGCTGCTTTGCCTTGCTAGTATTTTGGCAATAGTTCCGGTGATTTTAATGTTTTTTATAATAATAAAAAATGGAGCGTCGGCTATAAGCTGGGAATTTTTATCGTCAATGCCTAAAGATGGTATGCGCGGTGGAGGAATTTTACCAGCAATACTTGGCACTCTTTCAATAGTGTCATGCGCTATTATGGTTACGCTTCCCGTAGGTGTATGTGCTGCTATATATTTAAATGAATATGCAAAAGACAATATGCTTACCAGAATAATAAAGCTTGCAATCGTTAATTTAGCTGGAGTTCCGTCTGTTATTTACGGGCTGTTTGGTCTTGGTATTTTTGTTATGTTTTTAAAGCTAGGAGTTTCTATAATTGCAGGAGCTTTAACTTTATCAATAATGGAGCTTCCAGTCATTATAACCACTGCTAGAAGTTCATTAAGCAGCGTACCGTATTCTTTTAGAGAAGCGAGTTTGTCTTTAGGTGTAAGTAGATGGCAGACTATAAGACATGTGGTTCTTCCAAATGCCATACCCGGCATTTTAACGGGAGCTATTTTAAGTATTGCAAGAATTTCTGGGGAAACTGCTCCTATATTGTTTACTGCAGCGGCGTTTTATGTGCCTTATCTTCCTAATTCAATATTTGATCAAGTTATGGCTTTGCCTTATCATCTTTATATTATTTCAACACAAATTCCAAACATGCCAAAAAATATTATATATGGTACGGCTCTCGTTTTGTTAATGATGGTTTTGACTATGAGTTGCATTGCTATTTTTGCAAGAATTTATTTTAGGAAATGTAGAAAATGGTAGATAAAATAAAGATAGAAAACTTAAGTTGTTACTATAATAAAAAGTGCGTTTTAGACTCTTTAAATCTTAATGTTGTTAAAAACGAAATTTTGGGAGTTATAGGACCTGCCAACAGCGGCAAAACTACTTTTTTAAGAACATTAAATAGAATGAATGATTTTGACATTATGTATTCAAGAAAAGGTAATGTTTATCTTGACGGCGATAATATTTTTGGCATAGACGCGGAGAATTTAAGGAGAAGAATAGGTATGCTTTTTGCCATGCCGATACCTCTTCCTATGAGTATTTACGACAACATAACTTATGCGCCACAACTGCTGGGTCTTGTTACAAAAAAAGTTGATTTAGATAGCATGGTTGAAAGGGTCCTAGTGGATGCTTCTCTTTGGGATGAGGTAAAAGACAGGTTAGGTGCTTCGGCTATGAATATGTCAGGAGGACAACAACAACGGCTGTGTATCGCAAGGGTACTTGCAATAAATCCTGAAGTTATTTTATTTGACGAACCTTGCTCGGGTCTTGATCCTATATCAACTGCAAAGGTTGAAGAGGTAATGGTAGAGCTTAAAGAAAAATATACTATAGTTCTTGTTACAAATAATGTTAAACAAGCTTCCCGCATTAGCGACAGAACAGCGTTTTTCCTCATGGGCAAGGTTATAGAAGTTGATAAAACTGGTAAGCTTTTTGTTTCTCCGAAAGAAAAAGCGACGGAAGATTATATTACCGGACGCTTTGGATAATAAAATGCCAAATTACAGAATTTTCATTTCAGCTGGAGATCTTTCAGGAGAAGTCCATGCTTCAAATCTTATAAAAGAAATAAAAAAAGTAAATCCTTCATGTTTTGTTTCATCTACTGGCGGCAATAATCTTAAAGCTGTTTCAGATAGTTTTATTGAGGATATAGTAAATATAAATGCTTTTGGTTTTTTGCCGATTAAACAAGCGTTTTATTTGAGGAAAATTTTAAAAGAAATAAAAAGGCATTTTTTAGAAAATCGTCCTGATAAAGTTATTCTTGTAGATTATTACGGATTTCATATACATGTTGCACGGCTTGCAAAGTCAATGGGAATTTCTGTGTACTATTACATTAGTCCTCAGGTTTGGGCGTCTCGCAGTGGCAGGATAAAAGAACTTGCTAAAGTTGTAAAAAAGATGCTTGTTATATTTCCCTTTGAAGAAAAACTATACAGAGATAATGGAGTAGATGCTTTTTTTGTTGGAAATCCGTTAATAGATAAAATCCATCAAAGACATAATTTTGATATTTCAAATCCTCCAATTATAGGTTTGTTTCCGGGAAGTCGCCAAAGCGCTATAAAACGACATATTCCTATACTACTTGAAACGGCAAAAATATTAAAAAAGGAAATTAACGCTAGATTTGTAATTTTTGGCGTTTCAAATAAAATTGATTTTGCATTGCCTGAATATGTAAGTTTTGACGGGTCGGGAAGTTTTGAAAAAAGAGTTTCTGTTGATTTTGCTATTTCTCCTTCAGGCACAGTGTGTTTGGAAAATGCTTTGATGGGAATACCTATGGCTATAATTTACAAACTCTCGTGGTTTAATTATTTTTTTATAAGGGCATTGATTAAAGTAAAGTATATAGGAATAGTTAATATTTTAGCAGGAAAAAGTGTTGTTCCAGAATTTATACAGTTTGACGCAAATCCTAAAAAAATAGCCCACTCAGTGCTGGAACAGCTAAAACCAGAAAATTACTCGTCAAAAGTTCAAGAACTCCTTTCTTTTAGACAAACCTTAGGCACTTCTGGAGTAAGTAAACGAGTCGCTGAAATTATTTTGAACAATTAAAATATATATTAATTTGACGGTATAGATAAGGTTTTATAGAATATACATAGGGTTATTAGAGGGGATAAGATGCTTAGTTTTAAGAAAAATGAGTTATATATTGAAAATGTAAAGCTTTCCAATATAGCCAAAAAGTACAGCACAAGTACTTATGTTTATTCAAAACAACAAATTATAAATAACTACAACAGCTATAGAAAAGCAATGGGATCTAAAGATGGACTTATCTGTTTTGCCTGTAAGACAAATTCTAACGGAAATATTTTGAAAATTCTTGCTGGTCTTGGCGCTGGGGCTGATACCACTTCTGGCGGTGAGATGTATAGATGTTTAAAAGCAGGCTTTAATCCGTCAAAAATAGTTTACGCTGGTGTAGGCAAAACTTCTGAAGAAATAGAATATGCTTTAGAAAGTAAGATTTTTATGTTTAATGTTGAGTCTTTTGAAGAGCTTGACGCAATAAATAAAATAGCTGGCAGATTAAAAACAAAGGCAAATATTGCTTTTAGAATAAATCCTTACGTTGATCCTGATACACATTCTTATATAGTAACTGGTAAAAAAGGGACCAAGTTTGGCATACCTTATGAAGACGCTGTAAAAGCATATTTGACTGCTAAGAAAAAGAAAAATATAAGTGTTGTTGGTATACATTCCCATATAGGCTCGCAAATTCTTGAAGTTGAGCCATTTGTTGTTGCGGCTAAAAAAATAAAAAAGATAGTTGATGAAGTTGAAAAGAATGGTATTCATATAAATTATATAGATTGTGGTGGCGGTCTTGGTATTAAGTATGAGAAAGGTGAAAAAGTTTCTTCTCCAAAACATCTTATGTCTGAAATTTTTCCTGTTTTTGATAAAGATAAAAAGTTTATATTTGAGCCGGGGCGTTCAATAATCGGCGATGCTGGGCATCTCTTGACAAAAGTTTTGTATAGAAAAATGTCTGGAAAAAAAAACTTTCTTATAACCGACGCAGGAATGAACGATTTGATAAGACCCACTTTATACGACGCTTATCATGAAATAATTCCTGTCAAAAAAAGTAATGCTAAAAAAGTTAAAAGCGACGTAGTTGGACCCATATGTGAAAGCGGAGACTTTATGGGCAAAGATAGAATGCTTCCAATAGTTGAACAAGGTGAATATTTATTAGTAACCTGTGTAGGAGCTTACGGTGCGGCTATGTCTTCGGAATATAATTCCAGACCTTTGCTTGCCGAAGTATTAGTTGACGGTAAACAGGCAAAGGTGATAAGGAAAAGAGCAAGCTATAAAGATTTGATGCTCAATGAAATTTTATATAGGTTTCTCTAATAACCTCAATGTCTTATAATTGTCGTGAGTTGGCGACAATACAAGGCGAAAAACGCAGGTAATATTGTCTATAATTGACAGGTTTTTCAACGCTGTAGTGTCGTCAAAGACGCGATAAGAATATGCGTTGAGGTTGTTAGAGAGGCCCGTAGATGAGAGATATAATGAAAATAAAATTTTCAAAACTCACTGCTGCAGGAAATGACTTTGTATTGATAGATAATAGAGAAAATATAATTTCTGAAAAAGATTATCAAAATCTTGCAAAAAAATTGTGTGATAGAAAATATTCAATAGGTGGCGACGGGTTAATTTTGTTGGAAAAGAGTTCTTGCAAAGATTTCAAAATGAAGTATTTCAATTCCGACGGCTCCCACGCTTCAATGTGTGGAAATGGTGGAAGGTCAGTCGCCAAGTTTGCTTATGATTTAGGTGTGGTAGATTCGCAAATGGTTTTTGAGAGTGACGCAGGAGTTATAAACGCCGAGATTTTGTCAGGCGACAGAGTTAAACTTGATTTGTACGAGCCGAAAGATTTGAAAAGAAATATAAAAGTTGAGCTAAGCGATAGAGAGTTTGACGTTGATTTCATCAACACAGGCGTTCCTCATACGGTAATATTTGTTGACGATATTAAGAAAATTTATGTTTTTAAATATGGAAGGGAAATAAGGTATCATAAAGCATTTGCTCCTTCTGGTACAAATGCGAACTTTGTACAACTTGCAAAAGACAATACTCTTTTTGTGCGTACCTATGAGAGGGGTGTTGAAGACGAAACTTTGGCTTGCGGAACTGGTATAACTGCTTCAGGAATCATTTCAGTGCTAAAAGGATTTGCAAAGTCTCCAGTTAATGTTATTGCAAGAGGCGGGGACAAATTATCGGTTTCTATGACACTTAACAACGATAAAATAAGTGACGTAGTTCTTGAAGGTCCAGCTGTTATTTCTTTTAAAGGTATAGTAAAAGTTTAACTTAAATGCGGTTGATGCGGGGGATTTATGTTTTCGGGAGTTTACACAGCACTAATAACGCCTTTCAAAAAAGGGAAAGTTGATTTTGACGCTTTAGGCAAGCTGGTTAAGAATCAATATAAAGCCGGAATAAATGGTATTGTTCCCTGTGGGACGACAGGAGAATCTCCTACTTTGTCGTATGAAGAACACGAACAGGTTATAGAGTTTTGTGTCAAGCAGGCAAAAGGCAAGATGAAGATTCTTGCTGGGGCAGGCTCCAATTCTACGGCTGAAACCATACGGTTTACTCAATTTGCAAAAAAAGTCGGTTGCGATGGAGCTTTAATGGTTGCTCCATATTACAATAAACCTACTCAGAAAGGTTTATATTTGCATTTCAAGAAAGTTGCCGATACGGTTAATATTCCTATTGTTCTTTACAATATCGTGGGTAGAGCTTCTGTAAATATAGAGACTACAACCATAGCCAAACTTTGCAAAGATTGTAAAAATATCATCGGCGTAAAGGAAGCTTCTGGCTCTTTGTCTCAAATGAGCGCTCTAAAGGCTTTAGTTCCAAATATTGAGCTTCTTTCAGGAGATGACGCTCTTACGCTCCCTGTTCTTTCAATAGGTGGTATGGGCGTAATTTCAATTTTGTCTAATCTTCTTCCCTTAGAAACGTTATCTCTTATAAAGGCCTTTGAAAAAGGAAATATTAAAGAAGCTAAAAAGATACATTATAAGTTTTGGCCTTTAGTTAACGCTTTGTTTATGGAAACAAATCCCATACCTGTAAAAACTGCTGCGGCTATGCTCGGTATTTGCAGTTCAGAAATAAGGCTTCCAATGTGTGAAATGGAAGAATCTAACAA
>JAITKZ010000103.1 GCA_031278115.1 Endomicrobium sp. | reverse complement strand
TGTTACGATGGAGATAGAGTTGATAATGGCAGTGGCGATGGAGCCGCAGTTGAGATTTGCGATAAGGGAAGGTGGAAGGACAGTTGGTTCAGGTGTCGTTACTGAAATTTTGGAATAATATGGCTTTTATAAATCAAAACCCGAGTAATTTATTTATTCGGGTTTTGATTGACAAACAAGCCTGTTTTAGTATAAAATATGCTTTCATCAAAATTAAATAGGATTAAATAGGATTAAAATTTATGGTAAATGAAAAAGTAGTGGCGACTCAACGTTTGAGAATTAAGTTACGTGCATACGATCATAAAATGTTAGATGATTCGCTTGCAAAAATAGTAGAAACAGCAAGACGTACAGGTGCGGCAATAACCGGACCAGTACTTTTGCCTACTAACATTAAAAAGTACACAGTAAATAGATCTGTACATACTGATAAAAAATCCCGTGAACAATTTGAAATGAGGATTCATAAAAGATTGGTTGATATTCGCGAACCTTCTTCAAAAACAGTTGAAGAACTTATGAAGCTTGATTTGCCTGCAGGCGTTGATATTGAAATCAAGATGTAACTAAATAACGAAAACAGTAGAGAGATAATATGTTAAAATCAATCATTGGAAAAAAAGTAGGCATGACGCAGGTTTTTGACGATAAAGGAAATCTTATACCTGTAACTGTAGTAGAAGCTGGTCCTTGTGTAGTAACCGGAGTTCGCACAGCTGAAAAAGACGGATATATCGCGGTTCAGCTTGGCTTTGACAATGCTAAAGAAAAGAATCTTAACAAAGCAAAGTTGGGGTTGTTCAAAAAGAATAATATTTCTCCCAAAAAAGTTGTTAAAGAGTTTAGAGTTGCCGATGTAGCCGAATTTTCTGTAGGACAAGAAATAAAAGCTGATATTTTTAAAGCTGGCGACTATGTAGACGTTTCTGCAGTAACAAAAGGTAAGGGATATGCAGGCGTTATAAAAAGACATAATTTTGGAATGCAGCCTACAACACATGGTCAGTCTGATAGAACCAGAGCAAGAGGTTCTAGTGGCGGACAGGGACCTCAGAAGGTGTTGAAGGGTATGAAAATGTCTGGACATTTAGGCAACGAATTTGTTACAATACAAAAGTTACTCGTCGTAAATGTTGACCCAGAAAAGAACGTTTTGCTTATTAAAGGCGCTGTTCCTGCCGTTAAGAAGGGGACATTGTTTATAAGCAATACGCTTAAAAAGATTCCTGTTGTTAAAGAAATAAAAAAATAAAAATAATAAGAAAAAATAAACTGCCAAAACAATAGCTGTGGGGGATCATAAAACTAGTATAAAAGTGGATGTAGCAAAAGCGTTGAGAAGCTTTATTTTGAAGTGGAGTTGTTTATTGTTAGGATTGTTTCTTTTTCTTGTCTTGAATGTTGACGCGCAGATGTTAAATTATCAGTATTGACGATGTTGAAATTGAAAAATGTGTTCGTCTTGTCACAGAGTGTTCTTATCTTACACGATTTCAATATTCGTTATTGTTGTTTCATAGATCAACAGATTTCTGAATGCTTTGAGGAAGTAGAGAAGGTAAAAACTAAACCTACTCTATATCATAATTTTTTTATTAGAGATCGCTCTACTGAGACAGGGGAAAAATTTAAAGTAAAATATGTGTAAGGAAGAATAATAATTATTGGAAATTATTGGAAAGAGAGAGAAAATGAAGACAATAGGGGTTTGTATTTATAACGCGAAAGGTCAAGAAAAAGGAAAGATGGACCTTCCTGCTTTTTTTAATACGGAAATTTCTCCTGCTCTTTTGCATGAAATTACAACGGCATATTTGAATAATCAAAGAGCTGGAACGCATAAGACAAAAACAAGAGGCGAAGTGTCTTTCTCGGGAGCAAAGCCTTGGAAACAAAAAGGTACGGGTAATGCTCGAGCAGGACAGAGAAACTCTCCTTTGTGGAGAAAGGGTGGAATCATTTTTGGTCCCCAGCCTAGAGATTATTATACAAAGATGTCAAAACAAAAAAGAAAACTTTCTTTGAGCATGTCTCTTTCTGCCCAATTGCAGAACGGTAATGTCATAGTTTTAGACTCTCTAAATCTTGATGAAGCTAGAACAAAAAAAGTTGCGGAGCTTTTGAAAAATCTTAAGTTTGAAGGTAAAAAAGTTGTTTTTGCAGTTTCTCACGACGCAGATTTTAGACTTGCAGCAAGAAATATAAAAAATGTAGTAGTAGAAAACGTAAAGAATATCAACGCGTATCAAGTTCTTTGGGCGGATAAATTGGTTCTTACGCCTGAAGCGGTTGATTCAATAAAAGAAAGACAATCCATATAAGAGATTGTCTTTTATTATTAGGAAATAACAATGGATATGAGAGATATTATTAAGAGACCTATCGTAACGGAAAAAGCTGCTGTTTTGAAAGAAAAACGCAATAGATATACTTTTGTTGTAGATAAAGACGCCAACAAGTTCCAGATAAAACAGGCTGTTGAGTCTTTGTTTAATGTAAAAGTTGAAAGCGTTCATACTTCCAACTACTTGGGAAGGAACAAGAGAATGGGTATGCATGCAGGATACAGAAGCGATTGGAAGAAAGCTATAGTGAAACTTGGCGAAGGTCAAGAAATTCAAATGGTCGAAGAGGCTTAATTAAATAAGCTTAGCGGACGGCAGTCAAGAAACGATTGCTAAGGAAACAAATATGGGCGTATATAAATATATGCAATTTAAATATTATAGATGCTTAGCCCGATAACAGGAAAAAGAAATGTCGCTTAAAACATTCAAACCGTATACGCAGTCTAGAAGACAGATGTCAGTTTCAGATTTTTCTGATATTACAAAAACAGAGCCTGAAAAATCCTTAACTAGAATTATAAAGAAAAAAGGCGGGCGTAATAATACCGGGCAGGTAATGGTTCGCTTTAGAGGTGGCGGTCATAAAAGATTTTACAGAATAATAGATTTCAAAAGAGACAAATTTAATACTCCTGCTGAAGTAATAGCAATTGAATACGACCCTAATCGTTCAAGCAGAATAGCCCTTCTGCAATATCAAGACGGAGAAAAAAGATATATAATTCAGCCTGTGGGTGTAAAAGTTGGAGATTCCTTGATGTCCGGACCGGATGCTGAGATAAAGCCGGGAAACTCTCTTCCTCTTACGAATATTCCCGTAGGTACTTTCATACATAACTTGGAACTTGTCGCAGGAAAAGGTGGGCAGCTTGTTCGTTCAGCTGGAGCTGCGGCACAGCTGCTTGCTAAAGAAGGTGATTATGCTCACGTAAGAATGCCTTCTGGCGAAATAAGGCTTATCCTAGTAAATTGTTACGCGACAATAGGTCAGGTAGGAAATTTGGACCATGAAAACATTACGGTAGGATCTGCAGGAAGAAACCGCCACATTGGTAAAAAGCCTCATGTCCGCGGAACTGCAATGAACTCTGTTGACCATCCTCATGGAGGAGGCAGAGGTAAATCTAAAGGTAACAACCAACCCAGAAGCCCTTGGAACCAACCTGCTAAAGGTTTCAAGACAAGACCTAAGAAACTTTGGGATTGGGTAATAGTAAGCCATCGTAATAAAGCTAAGAAGCAATAATAAGAAGTAAGCGGAGGAAAAAATAAATGAGTCGTTCGACGAAAAAAGGTCCATATATTGATGAAAAGCTTTTGAAGAAAATGCAAAAGCTTAACGAAGCTGGAGATAAAAAGGTTATAAAGACGTGGGCAAGATCAAGTGTTATAACTCCGGAATTTGTAGGTCATACTATAGCAATACATAATGGCAAAAAATTTCTACCTATATTTATATCGGAACAAATGGTAGGTCATAAACTTGGCGAATTTGCTCCGACAAGAGTTTTTAAAGGTCACGGCGGAATGACAAAGCAGGAAACATCTCTAACGTAAAACAAACTCTTGAGTTTTAAAAACATAAACAGACAATGCTTGCTGTAAGTCAATTGTCAAACAAGAGAAAAAGGATATAAAGATGGAAGCAAAGGCAATAGCAAAATTTGTTAGATATACTCCAAGAAAAGTTAATCAAGTTCTTTCTCTTATTAGAAATAAAAAAGTTGAGAAAGCGTTTGAAGTTCTTTCTTTTCTTCCTAAGTCTGCCGCAACGCTCGTTGAAAAAGTTTTAAAAAGCGCGACTGCTAATTCAGGAAAGCTCAGTGATTTTTCAAAACTAAAAATTAAAGAAGCTTGGGTAGGCAATGGACCTATATTGAAAAGAATGAAACCTGGTCCGCAGGGCAGAGGTATGCCGATAAAGAAGAGAACGGCTCATCTTACTATAGTCGTTACCGATGCAGGTGTTTCTGACGCAAAGAGAAATAAAGAAGTGGCTAAAATGGTAAAAGCCGTTGAAGCAAAGTAAGATAAAATCTTTTAGGAAAGGTAGAAAACATGGGTCATAAAGTACACCCCAAAAGCGTAAGATTAGGATATATTAAAGATTGGGAATCTAAATGGTTTAATTTAAAAGAGATGCCTGATTTTATAGAGGAAGATCGTCGCATAAGAGTCTATTTAAAAAATAAACTCAGATTGGCTTCCGTGTCTAAAATTGTTATTGAAAGACCTGGAAAATATTTACGCGTAAATATTTATACTTCTCGTCCTGGAATTGTTATCGGTAAAGTCGGGCAAGGAATAGAAAATTTGAGAAAAGAAGTTGAATCCATGACTATGAAAAAAACTTTTGTAAATGTTATGGAAATAAGAAGAGCTGAAATTGATGCTCAGCTTGCAGCTGAAAGCATAGCGTTTCAGTTGGAAAAACAGATAGCGTTCAGAAGGGCAATGAAAAAAACTATTGAAAAAGCTATGGCTGCAGGTGCACAGGGAATAAAAGTTATGGTTTCCGGAAGACTCGGGGGAGCAGAAATTGCAAGAACTGAGTGGCTTAAAGAAGGAAGAATTCCTTTGCAGACTTTCAGAGCTGACATAGATTATGGTTTTTCCGAAGCATATACAACGATGGGTCAGATAGGCGTTAAAGTTTGGATATTCAAAAAAGAACTTTTCAAGAAAACAGCTAAAGAATTGCTTGAAGAAGCAAAGCTTGTTGATATGACTGCATCGTCTGAGCAATCGCTCAATCAAGAAGAATCCAAATAAATTTTAAGACATAAAGACAGAGGACATTTATATGTTGATGCCAAAAAGAGTTAAATATAGAAAGAC
>JAITKZ010000063.1 GCA_031278115.1 Endomicrobium sp. | reverse complement strand
AAACTTTTGCGCCAGAACTTTCCGCTCCATCTACGCACTGTTTTAAATGTTCAGCAGTTCTGTGAGCAGAAGCTATGTTCACGCTATAAAAAAGTTTAAACTCATCTAAAACTTTGACTATTTCACCAACTAAATCCAAATCAGATCCCGAACCTGCAATAATTGCCACATCAGTTCTGTTTTCCATTCAAAGCCCTCCCTGCAATATCTTTCCTATAATGAATCCCTTCAAACTTTATCATAGAAACATTTGAATAAACTTTGTCTATAGCACTTTTTATATCAGAAGCGATTGAAACAACACCCAACACTCTTCCGCCAGAAGTAACAATCTTTTCGTTCTCTAATTTCGTTCCTGCATGGAACACCATAGTATCTTTGTCTCTTATATTCTCAAGACCTTTTATTTCAAAACCTTTCTTGAAACTTCTTGGATATCCCCCTGAAGCCAAAACTACACAAACTGAAAATATTTTTTTCCAATTTATTTTTAAGTTTGCAAGATTTTTGTCTAAAATTGCTTCGCAAATATCAACAAAATCTGTATCAAGCAGCGGAAGAACAGCCTGAGTTTCAGGATCTCCAAAACGACAATTAAACTCTAAAACATAAGGACTAGATCCGTTCATAATGATCCCGACGTACAAAACGCCCTTATAGTCAAGTTCCTCTGCTTTAATTCCGTCAATAACTTTACGGATTATAGTATCTTCTACTTTCTTGTTTAGTTCTTCTGTAGCTAATGGAGCCGGAGCATAAGCACCCATACCTCCAGTGTTTGGACCTTTATCGTTATCGTTTACTCTTTTGTGATCTTGAGAAGCAGGCATCAGAGAATAAGTTTCACCATCAGTAAATACTAAATACGAAAGCTCTGGTCCATTTATGTATTCTTCTATAATTACATTAGTTCCTGCATCTCCTAAAACTTTTTCCTCCATCATTTGTTTAACGGCATTTACGGCGTCTTCTCTACCACTACACATGTAAACACCTTTGCCTGCAGCAAGTCCATCAGCTTTAACTACAACTTTTTTATTTGCTTCCCAATTTGCAAGGAATTTTAACGCATTGTCAACATTTGAAAAACTATTATATTGCGCTGTAGGAATTCCGTATTTATACATAAATTCTTTTGAGAATATCTTGCTTGATTCCAATCTCGCAGCGTCTTTAGAAGGTCCTACTATTCTTAAACCTCCTTCTTTAAAGTAATTTACTATACCAATCGACAAAGGAACTTCTGGACCTACAAAAGTAAAATCTATATTGTTTGCCTTAACAAAATCAGTGAGTCTTTTAAAATTATCCACACTAATGTTTGCATTTTCAGCAACTTGAGATATTCCGCCATTCCCAGGAGCACAATATACTTTTTCAGTCTTAGAACTTTTTGAAAATTTCCAACATATAGCATGCTCTCTACCTCCGGACCCGACAACCAACACTTTCATTCAATCTCCCATCTATATAAAAATTTGATTTAGAAAACATACTTTTCAAAAAATTTAACTATTAAAATAAAAGAAGCTAAGGCAAAAATAAATGTAACTAGTATTGACTTCCAATATTGATTAACAACTTTGCTTGTTTTGTTTGAAGATAATGAGTTTTCTATAACCTCCAGAGCGAATTGACTGCGTATTTCCTTACTTAGATCGGCATATTCTGTAAAATATCCGCATGAATAATTTTCAGTTACCCATTTTCTTTTTACCATACAGAAAATTCTGCCGTTTCCTTGCTCGTCAAGACTATTGTCCCCTTGGTAAAGACAGTTTACACAATAACCCATTTTACCCACCTTTTTTGCAAAATTTTGAACCGAACGAGCTAGATAAATTTTACAAAATAATGCATTTAATGGCAACGAATGCAGTTGTACCCTTTTATTTCTTTAATTTTGGGTTAGTTAATTAGCTATACAAGGGCTTATAAAATGAGCTCGCGTGCATTTTTCGTAGAAAAGTTATTTTTTACTTTTCTGTGTTTTTTATTAGGTATTCTGAAATTGCTATTCCAGACAGATGGTGTTTAATCATATCTTTAGCCAAAAGCGTATCAGAATAAGGAAGGATCTCTCTGTATTTATTTTTATTCCAAACGTAACATGAAAAACCTTCACTAAAAAAGTTGTATTCAACGACACCTTTATTGCTCATTATTACTCCGTTGTCCATAGAGGTAATATTATTTTTAGCTTTATCTGATATAAGATTTTGCCCCATAGCCATATATTCGCTGTTTGAAAGAGAAATATTATAAAGCGTAGGCATTATATCTAAATGCGACCCAAAAACGAAAACATCTACATTTAATGGTTTGATAGGCTTGGGGATATACAAATAGAAAGGAACACTCAAAGTGTCTAAAAGTCTTTCATTAGGGTACGACAAACAATCCATAAAATTGTGATCACCTGTAACAGCTATGATTGTATTGCTTGCATATTTTGAATTTTTTATCTTTGTTATAAATCTGCCAAGCATCTCATTTGAATACTGATAAACAGCAAGTCTCTTTTGAGCCAAACTTTTGTTTACAATATTCTGCTCCAACTCTTTTGGAATTTTAATTGGCATAACTTTGTAATTGTCAGGTAAAGAATATGGTGGATGGTTGGTAGTAGTCATTACATAAATAAATTTTCTTTTGTTGTCTTTACTTAAAATTTCAAATAAATACCCAAATAAATCCTCGTCATACACTCTCCATTGATTGCGGAGATAAGAATTACTCATACTTGCTTCGCCTAAAACATTGTCAAATTCCAAATTCGGCATAAAATTGCCTATGTTTCTCCAACCAATGTTGCCACCGTATATAAATATTGTTTCATAGTTATTTTTCTTATATGGAGCTGGTCCTGCAAAATCATATTTTTTATAAGCATATTTTGACTGTGCTATATACCACGAATTAGAGCATCTTGCTACGTTTGTCATCGCTCCCTCAAGACTACCAATTGTACCTACATGGACTGGAAGGAAATTATAAAAAACAATATCATCATCAAGATGTTTTTTCGTTTCACCTAAAATATTAAATCTTTCAGAATTGTACCTTATCAGCCCCGAACCAAAACTTTCAACCATAATGAGAATTACATTAGGCTTGATATTTTCAATTTTTTCGTTACGGATAGTATGCTTGATTAAAGACTGTTTTGGTTGTTCTGGTATCTGGTTAATATCTAAATTTAAATAATCAGCAAAAGCCTGTCTGATATTTCCTTTGTACCCTGTCTTAGCGGCATAATCAAAATCTTTCTGCTTTGCTTTTACTTCTATTGCTTCTTGGAGCGTATAGACTCCATTTATTGTTACTTTATTTAAAAATGTATTCAATGAAACTTGAGCGTCGTCAATGCCTAAAGGAAAAATTCCAAATGATCCTCTAGCAGCTATAAAATTAACTGTTATCATCAAGATCGCAATTAGTATTTTTGAAACTGAAACAGTTTTTTTATTTTCGGAAATATTTTTATATTTAAACTTCAATATAAATTTTGAAACAACAAAAGTTAAAACGTATGATAAAACGAAACTTCCTATAACCAAAAACATATTATAATTTTCAGCCAGCGTTGATATTAAAGCATTTGTATCATCTTCAAACAGCCCAAAAACCATAATATTTAGATGATTTTGAAAATACGAAAAATAGCAGAAATCTATTCCAAGTAAAACAAATAAACTTCCTACTATAATAGTATAGTAGAATGCCGCATAACGACTAATTTTGTTGTAGAAACTTTCTTTGTTGGAAAACAAAAGCGTAACAAAAGCTAAAGTTACAGGCATATTTAGATAAGCCAAAACTGCCAAATCATATCGTACACCTAAGAAAAATGCTTTTACTATATCTAGTCCAAAACCATCAAAACTTATACCTCTACCATAGTATTTAAAAAATATAAATCTTAACGCCGACATAAGTATTAGGAATATAAGATTAAGTGAAATCCATTTAGAAAATAACGATTTAAAATTTTTCATGCTATCCTTTTTTCTTATAAAATTGGGATCCTCTAATAACATCAACGCATATTCTTACCATGTCTTTGGTGACACTACTATAGACAATATTACCTGTGTTTTCGCCTTGTATTGTCGCCAAACTCACGGCAATTATAAGACATTGAGGTTATTAGAGGACCCCCATTAGATTCCCGCTTTCGCGGGAATAAAATGACTGTCATATAAACCCGTTACAGGTACAATAGCAACGGCAATAAACTAAAGATTTGTTATTTTACGAAATCAACGGCATTTTGAAATATTATTTTCCCCCAACCATATTCTCCGTCAAAGCCTTCTCTTGCCGGGTGTTGAAGAGCAAATATATATCTTTCAGGGTGAGGCATAAGACCAAAAACATTTCCTTTTGTGTTACAAAGTCCCGCAATCTGTTCAACAGAACCGTTTGGATCTAGAGGGTATTCTGGAATTGCGTCATTTTTAGTTGAGTATCTAAACACAATTTGATTATTTTTATTTAATTCTTCCAAAAGTTTGAAGTTCACAGGAATAAATTTTCCCTCGCCATGTGCTACAGGCAAAGTTATTACGTCAGGAAGATTTTTTGTCCAAATACACTTAGATTCGTTCTTAACTTTTTTTTCTGTTTTTAAATAAACCCAACGGCATTCAAACTTATCTGAATCGTTGTAAGAAAGTGTTGAAATCTGCTCAAACAGTTTAGGGTTAGGAAGCAATCCCATCTTAACCAAAACTTGAAAACCATTGCATATGCCTATAACAGGTCTATAACTTAGAGAGAACTTTTTTATTTTATCTCCAAGTTTATTTTTGATTTCATTAGCTAATACTTTTCCTGAAGCTATGTCATCGCCGTAAGAAAATCCTCCCGGGAAAGCTAAGATATCGTATTCAAAAATTTTATCTTTATTTTCTACAAGAGAGTTGATATGTACTCGTTCAGCTAATGCTCCGCACAGCTCAAAAGCAGCTTGCGTTTCATAGTCGCAATTCGTACCTGCAGTTCTTAAAATCAATACTTTTGCTTTTTTCATATTTTATCCTAAAATTAAAAATTTTCTTATTTACCAGTTTATCGTACTACGCCAAGCATTCCAAAGATTTTTAGATTTCTCTTTTACTTTTATTTCATTTTTTACACTTTCAAAAACTACATCTTTATCTTTTGTTACGCAGCCAACTTCAGCAAAAACACAATCCTTAAAAATCTCTCTGAATTTAGATTCATTTTCAGGTAGTACTTCAACTATAAATCTACCGTTTGACTCAGAAAAAAGTATTTCGACAACACTCAACTTGCCTTTAGTTCTGATTGCATCTATATCAACTTTTACACCTTTATCCCCAGAAAAAGCCATTTCGCTTATTGCGACTGCAAGACCACCTTCAGAACAATCGTGGCAAGACTCTATTAAGCCATTGTTTATAGCTTTATAAATTCTCTTCATTATTTCTTTTGATTCTTTTGGATACACTACAGGAACAACCCCTTCTTTAATATTTTTTATCTTTGCAAGAACAGAACCACCAATCTCATTTCTCGTAACACCAAGAACAAATATTTTATTTCCATCATTTTTAAACGGCATTGTAACTGTATTTGTGACATTTTTTATAACTCCCATTGCAGATATTAAAAGCACTGGCGGTATAGAATATTTTTTTCCACCAATGGAGTACTCATTATGCAAACTGTCTTTGCCGGATATAAAAGGAATGTCAAAAGCTTTTGACATATCATAACAAGCATTTGCGGCTCTTACTAAACTCCCTAAGATTTCAGGTTTGTTAGGATTTCCCCAGCAAAAATTGTCAAGAAGTGACATCTTTTCCACATCTGCGCCAACAGCCACAGCATTTCTTAAAGATTCTTCTATAGCAGAAGCAGCCATTTTATACGTACTTATTTTCCCATAACTAGGATTTAATCCGTTAGATAAAACAACTCCTTTTTTAGTTCCATTTGCCACTGTATAAGGAAATATAACAGCTGCGTCGCCAGGTCCTGAAACCTCTATATCTGTACTTTGCAAAGGCTTTACAATAGTTTGACCTTGTACTTCGTGGTCGTATTGCCTTATAATCCATTCTTTTGAACATACATTTAAATCTGAAAGAGCAGCTTTCAAAGTTTTTGAAAGGTCAGCCGAAGTTATTTTAATAGGTCTTTGAATCTTTTCTTCTTTTATTTTGCAAACAGCAGGTCTTTTAGGCTTTGGAATTCCATCATGTAAGAAAAACATATCCATACTTGCCACAACATCATCGTTATACTTTAGCGTCAATTTTTTATCTTTTGTAAATTCTCCGACAAATACAGCTTCAACATTTTCTTTCTTAAATAGTTCAACTATTTTTTTCTTATTTTTCGGCGAAACTGCAAACACCATTCTTTCTTGAGCTTCAGAAATCCATATTTCCCAAGGTACAAGTCCGTCATATTTTAAAGGCACTTTATCTAAATAAACAGTAGCCCCTGTCTTTTCACCAAGCTCACCGATAGCGCTAGATAGCCCTCCAGCTCCACAATCGGTAACAGCTCTATAAAGATTCATATCTCTAGCTTTGAGCATTGTATCTAAAACTTTCTTCTCAACTATTGGGTTTCCTATCTGAACAGCACTTACGTCAGACTCTTGATCAAGGTGTATGGAAGAAAACGTCGCTCCATGGATTCCATCTCTGCCTGTTCTTCCACCAACAACTAAAATCAAATCACCCGAATTAACTTTTTTATCAATTTTATTTTTAGGAATTATTCCCATAGTACCACAATAAACAAGGGGATTTGCCATATACCCGTCGTCAAAATAAACTGCCCCGTTTACAGTAGGTATTCCCATTCTGTTACCGTAGTCTCTTACACCTGCTATAACGCCTTTAGCTATTCTCTTGGGGTGATGCATACCATTAGGTACTTGAGAATCTTTTGTATCAGGATTACCAAAACAAAACACGTCAGTATTTGCTAAAGGTTTAGCGCCAAGCCCAACGCCTAATATGTCTCTTATAACACCACCTATGCCCGTGGCAGAACCTCCGTATGGCTCAAGAGCCGACGGATGATTATGCGTCTCAACTTTAAATGCTGCGCCGTTTTTGGCATCAAACTCTATTACGCCGGCATTGTCCTTAAATACCGATAGACACCACTTTTTTTTTAATTCCATAGTGGCTTTAAAAACAGTTTCTTTCAAAAGGTTATTGTAAGTTCTTTTTGTTTTTTTGGAATATTTTTCTTCTGTATACTCTATTATCCCAGTAAGCGTTTTATGTTTACAATGTTCACTCCATGTCTGTGCTATTGTCTCTATTTCCACATCGGTGGGGTTCCTCTTTAACTTTCTAAAATAAGACTGTACGGCTTTCATCTCGTCAAGCGACAAAGAAAGAACGCTTTTAGCACTAAGATCTATCAACTGTTTATCCGACAAATTCAAGATTTCTATAGTTCTGCAACTAGTTTTATTTCTCATTTTATTTTATACTCTTGGACTAATGTGTTGGCTAATAATTTTGCAGCTATTTTGTTTAAAACATCTTGAGAGGCGTTTCCGTGTAAATAATATTTATGCCCGGTTTTAACTTTAACATCTTTGGTAATTCCCAAATCTTTTATGGCTTTTGCAACGCTTTCAGAAACAGTATCTGTAACACCTTTTTTATAAAAAACTTCTATAACTGGATTTTTGGATTTTTTTTCTTGTGCACCAGAAACGATTTCAAACCCTTCAGTTATTTTATCGCTGAGCAGTTCTGAAGCTATCGTTTTAGCTTCAGCCTTATTTATATCTCCATCTATAATATAGACTGGATAATAGTCAACTTTTGTTATGCCTTTAATACCAATGACCAAGATGTCGTACAACACATGCGCTCCGCGAGAATCTTTAAAACCTTTCTTTGTAAAAATATCTATCTTAAACATTAAAAATTTCTCCAGTCAATTTTTCGTACGCAGTGACGTATTTTTCCATAGTCTTTTCAACAACCTCTTTTGGAAGAATAGGAGCAGGGGAAGACTTATCCCAATTTATACTCTCAAGATAATCTCTGATGTATTGTTTATCAAGACTGTCTTGAGGTTTGCCTTCTTCGTATTTACTCATTTCCCAAAATCTTGAAGAATCTGGCGTAAAAATTTCATCTATCAGTATCAGATTATCGTCGTAAAAACCAAATTCTAACTTCGTATCTGCAACTATTATGCCTTTTGTCAAAGCATAATCACTGATTTTTTTATAAAGCTCTATTGAAATTCTCTTTAAATTTTCTACAGTGTCTTTTCCAACTCTTTTTACGGTCTCTTCAAAAGAAATATTTTCATCGTGCTTACCGCCTTCTTCTTTGCTTGACGGTGTAAAAATAGGCTCAGGCAGCTTAGAAGATTCTCTTAATCCCGGAAGTAATTTTATTGCGCAAACTGTTTGAGATTTTTGGTACTCTTTCCAACCCGAACCCGCTAAGTACCCTCTAACTATACATTCAATGTCTAGCCTGTTTGCTTTTTTCACTATCATTGACCTGTCGCGGAGATATTCATATTTCTTAAGTCCTGTAGGAAATGTATTAAAATCTCCAGTGATAATATGATTTGGAACTATCCCATAAATAAAATCAAACCAAAACATTGAAAGCTTATGCAAAACCTTGCCCTTATTTGGAATAAGAGTATGGATCACATGGTCAAACGCCGAAATTCTGTCAGAAGCTACTATGAGATAGCTCTGACCTAAGTCATAAACATTTCTAACCTTGCCTTTATGCACTAAAGGAAGGTTTATACTGTTTTCTTGATTGCTCATTTTTGATTCCCTCTTATGTTTTATAGTCAAAATTATATAAATTTTATATTAATTTTTCATTATTCCTTTAGAAAATTAGAAGAAAAAGTGTTACCTATGTTTATCGGATAGATAAAAAAAGGGGGGGGGTGAGTGAAAAAAACTCAAAAAGGGAAACCTTTCCGATAAACTCAGGTGCTATACGGATTTTTGACAAGTAAAAAACAAGGCTTCGTAGATTAAAATCTACGGAGCCTTGCGAAGTAAGTAGTTTACTACGCCATTTTAAAGATTATCTCGTTGCTTATTAAATTTGAATTTCTTATTGCTCCAGTATACCACTCTGTTAAAATTACATTTACTTTTGTAAAAAACAAATCGTTTTTATGTATAGGAGGATTTTGCTTGCTTGCAGACTCAACTTCGTAATTCCAAAGTTTTACGGAAGACGCCATTATCATTTTTACTTTGTTTGCCATCAACTGCTTTTTTCTAAGACTTTCATAATCTTTAGGGTTCATCTGTACGGCATTTAGAAATGCCATATACTTATGCATACTAAAAGTGTCACCATCTTTAAATTCCAAAGAGTTTTGTAAATCAGATTTCAATTCTTCATCTGTAACAATAACCCCATATTTTTTAGCTTCCTGACAAAGCAGCTCAGTTTGTACTAATGTCTGAATAACTCTTGCTTTAACCTCATTTAATTCTTTTTCATCCAAAGATTTGTTTGTAGCCTGTTGATAGCTTTTTACTGAACTTTTATAAATTGAATAAAATAAATTCATTGGGATTTTGGTTCCATTTATTTTAACAGCAAAATCCGAAGATTTGTTAAATAAGTATGATCCCACTGCAAGAAATATTCCACCTAAAAAAGCTACTATAGTTACAATAAAAATCGCCCGCATGTGCTTTCTAAAAAAATTCATCATTCCATTTCCGCTCCATTGATTTTTTCTTTTATTGTCATTGAAGATTTCCCATAGAATTGTGCCCCTTCTGCTATGGAAAGTGCATTTGTTTTTATATCCCCGAATATCTTTGCAGAAGGAAGAAGGTCTATGTTTTCTGCGGCGTTGATATTTCCTCTTACGGTTCCACCAGCCAATATAACATTACTTTCTATATCTCCAGTTATTTCAGCAGTTTCACCTATTATTACGCCTTCAGCATAAATATTTCCAGAAACTTTGCCGTCTATGCGTATAACTTTATCCGTTTTTATTGTCCCTTCAAAAACTGCATTTCGTCCAATGAGAGTTTCCACTTCGTCAAGTAAATTTTTTGCTTTTTTCTTAAGCATTGTCATTCTTCTCAGATTTAGCAAAAAAAATAATCTGTTAAATATGGCTTTGGATTTATAGATCTACCTTTAAAGTGAACTTCATAATGCAAATGAGAACCTGTAGATGAGCCTGTGTTTCCCATTTTGGCAATTACCTGCCCTCTTGAAACATAAGAGCCAGATTTTACTATCCTCTTTGAGAGATGTCCATAAACTGTTCTATAGTTATGGCCATGATCTACCACGATTGTATTGCCATAACCTGACTGCCAGCCTGAATAGATGACCTTACCATTTGCCGTACAAACTATAGGAGTGTTCACCTTGTTTGCTATATCAAGACCCGAATGAAAATCCCTTACTAAATATATAGGGTGCCTTCTAAAACCATAAACCGAAGTTATTCGACCATCGCAAGGACAACCATACGGCATAGCCATAAATAACGACTTTTGTTTATCTATATGCGCTATTATCTCATCATAATTTTGTTCCATAAATTTATACTTTTCAGAGAGAATATCTATTTGCCGAGAAAGATCTGAATAGTTTAGAGAAGTAGGCTTTCCTAAGAGAATTGAAATTAAAGCGCTAGAGTGAGCAGGAGCAGGTCCCCCTTCCCCTAAATTCTGTCCAAGACCTTCTTCTATTGTAGATCTTTTTGTCCCTAAGGATAGTACACTGCGGATTTTTTCATCGTTCTGCTGGGCTTGTTCCAATATACCTTTTATTTTCTCAAGCTTATATGCAAGCATAACCGTCATTATTTTGTTGTCAGCTTTTATTGCAGTATAATCAATGTGTCTGCCCGCAATATAGCCTGACCAAACGGTTATTCCTGTCCACGACGCAGCAAGAACACACATAACCATTAGAGAAATGCTAACCTTAAAAGGGCTTTTCTTGCCGTGGGGAATAAAAAGTATAGTAATACGCTTCTTAAACCATGTTTTACTTTTAGTGAGCATTTTCATAAAATAATGATACAAAACTATCCTTTTCATTTCAACTTCTTTTGAGAGGAGTTCAATTGGAAAAATTCTTTTAGCCTTAGAAACTATAAAAATCTATTATTATTTTGGATTTGTAGCAAATATAGCTATTATTAATCTTAAGGAATTTATATGAAACATAATTTTTGGTAAAATATTTTAGTATTATTAAAATTAACAAGAGGTCATTTAAATATATGTCTAAAAAGTTTAATTTTGAAAATTATATTGATTGTGTAGTGAAAATAATTCCACTAAATGTAGCGGCACTTACAGCAATGACTCTCTATAGAATATTTTTCTTTTTTTACTTCAAAAATATTCCACTGTTTGGACATTTTAGAGACATATTTAAGACATTTGTTCTAGGGTTTCGTTTTGATTTATCAACTCTAGCATATATAAATTCTTTTGTAATTCTTATTTTTACGATTTTTTTGTTGATAAAAAACCTCAGACTATTCAAAAAAGCAATATCCATTATAAAATTTTGGTATTGCCTTGCTTTCATAGCAATAGCCTTAGCTACTGCCGTTGATTTTGGTTTTTATATTTGTTTTGGGGAACACGTAAATATATTATTGTTTGATTTTTTTGACGATGATGCTGTCGCTTTGATAAAAACAATTATCTTTGATTGGCGTTTTTATATAGTTTTGCCTGCATTGATTTTGTCTGGTTTTATAATATGCAAAATTGTTTCTATAAGCACAAAAGAATTTCTTAATATACGTCGTCTTATAAACTCTTCTTATTGGAATGTTTTTGTTAAAATACTTATTATTTTTTTAATACCGCTTATAACATTTCTATTTGCAAGAGGTACAGTTTCAATGTTTCCTTTAGGAAAATTCCACACGCAAATATCTACAAACTCATTTATAAACAATATAGCGTTAACAGCAGTACACTCCATTGCAGATGCAATTCAAGCGAAAATTGAACAAAGCCCAGATAAAATAAATATTACAAAAAAACTTGGTTTAGATGAACAAGATATTGATTTATCAATATTTAGTAAAATATCAATTAAGAATACTGAAGCCGAAGAAATAAAGCCAAACGTGGTCTTTATAGTTTTGGAAAGTTTTGGAGAACTTCCTGTTTTGTATAACAGCGAAAAATTTAATGTACTTGGCGAGCTGAAGAAACATTTTGACGAAGATTTGGTTTTGTATAATTTTTTACCAGCAGGTATAATAACAATACATTGCTTGGAATCAACAATTCTTAACATGCCTCAAAGACCTTTTTCTATCCAAGTAACACAAAGCCCTAGAGCGTATAAACATTTTTCAAGTTCTTTAATTTTGCCTTATAAAAAGTCCGGCTACGTTACAAAAGCTATTTACGGAGGGAGTCTTGCTTGGCGAGGACTTGAAGACTTTTTAAAAGCGCAAGGATTTGATGAAATATATGGAGAAGGCTCTATAAAAAATGAACATCGTCACGAGTGGGGTATTAATGATGCTCAGTTTTTTGAAATCGTTTTAAGAGAGCTGAAAAATAACAATAAACCTCAATTTATTTATGCAATGTCCACAGCGACTCATCCCCCTTATAAAATACCTCCGTATTATATCCCTTTAAAATTTGAAATTCCTAAAGAGCTTGAACGTATGATGCCAGGAGAAACACATCTTAAAAGAATTTTTGAAACTTATCAGTTTTCCAACAGGGAAGCCTCTAAATTTTTGGATATTGTAAAAAATTCTGAACTTAGAGATAACACTATAGTTGTTATAACAGGTGACCATAATCTTAGAGAAATTAAAGCTTCTGTTCCTGAAGACCTGTTTAAAAGATACGCGGTTCCGATGTATTTATATCTACCCGAGAAATTGAAGAAAAAAATTGATGCAAATATCATAGCATGCCATATTGATATAGCACCAACTCTTTACGATTTGTCACTTTCACAAGTAGAGTATATAGCTGCAGGAGTAAGCATGTTGGACCAAGACAAAAACCATATAGCGTTTAACAGCACTGGTTTCATATTATCAAAAGATAAAGCCGTCTTATTTAACATAGAAAATGGAGAAATTTTGTATTTTAATTTTGATTCAAAATCTAAAATTGTTTCTATAACGGAACAAACTGATCAACACAATTTTATGTTAGAATACTACAAGAGAATTATATCGGCTTCAGATATGTATATAAATCAAAAATAACAGGAGATAAAAATGCATACAGCGCTTTTGGTTGTTATTGCTTTGATTATTCTTGCGGGAATTTATATCCTTGCAACTTATAACAAGTTTGTAACACTTAAAAACAGAGTAAAAGAAGCATGGAGCGATATAGAAGTACAAATGAAACGCAGATACGATTTAATCCCAAACCTTGTTGAAACAGTAAAAGGATATGCCGCCCATGAAAAAAATACTTTAGATGCAGTCATAAAAGCAAGAAATGCAGCTATTTCGGCAACTGGAGACATACCAAGCAAGGCTCAAGCGGAAAATGCTTTGTCTGGAACATTGAAATCTCTTTTTGCATTATCGGAGAATTACCCGAATCTAAAAGCAAATCAAAACTTTTTGGAACTGCAAAGAGAGCTTACTGATACCGAAAATAAAATACAAGCAAGCCGTAGGTTTTATAATTCAAACGTTTTATCTTTGAACACAAAACTTGATATGTTTCCAAGTAACATAATAGGCGGAGTCTTTGAGTTTACAAAACAAGAATTCTTTAAACTTGACGAAGGCGAGCAAGAAGCAAGGGACCCTGTTAAAGTTTCTTTTTAATTTACTATGTCAAAGATAACCACTTACGATTTTATAGAATCAAATACAAAAAAGACAATACTGCTTATGGTTCTGTTTCCATTAACACTTGCAGGGTTGATTTATTTGTGCTTGTTATTTGTAAGCTTCATAAAAGTTTCAGACACAAGCTTGGCTCCATATAATCTTTCAACTTTTTCAGTTGCCAATGAGATAGCTATATATATTATTCCAATAATTTCTATCCTTGCAATTTTGTGGATTCTGATAAGTTATTATGTAGGTCAATCTTTTATCTTATCAACAGTCGGAGCCGTTGAACTTACAAAACAAAATGCTCCTGAAGTTGTGATGATTGTTGAAAATATTGCTATAGCAGCAGGGCTTCCCATGCCTAAAGTTTATTCAATAAATGACGAAGGACTTAATGCTTTTGCCACAGGAAGAGACCCTCAGCATTCTTACGTTGTTCTAACTAAAGGTATTATTAATAACCTAGAAAAACCTGAGCTTGAAGGTGTTATCGCTCACGAAATGGCACATATAGGCAATAGAGACATTCGCCTAATGCTTATAATGATTGTATGCATAAGTTTTGCAACTATAATTGCAGAAATATTATTACGTACGGCACTTATTACAAGATCATCAGGAAATTCTAAAAACAACAATAATGCAATACAGGCATTTCTATTTGTTTTGGCTATATCTCTTTATGTATATGGATATTTATTAGCTCCTCTGATAAAATTAGCCGTATCAAGGACAAGAGAATATCAAGCTGACGCTACGGCAGCCTTAATAACTAGAAACCCTCAAGGGTTGATAGTCGCATTGCAAAAAATATCTGGACATTCAACAGTTAAAAATCTAAGCGATAAGCAAACAATATCACCAATTTGTATTGCAAACCCTTTAGCTAAAAACAAACAGAATTCATTTTTTGCAAAAGTTTCAGGACTCTTTGCAACACACCCGCCTATTGAAAAAAGAATTAGGTTATTGCAAGCTATGGATGGAACAAAATATGAAAATTTATAAAGTTACGACAGCAATAGAGAAAAAACATAAACTTGGTTATTTTAGTGTTTTTTGGAAAGGTAGATTTGTATAAAAAAATAATTTAGTCGTAGATATTATATGCCCCTGAGTTTATCTACTCAAGGGCTTATGTTTCAAATTTATAAGATAATAAACCTTCCGCATAAACAAATATATTTATACGGGGAAGTAAGAAGAATTATTACCTGAAAGCTCCTACTCCTAACCCTACACCTCCATATACACCTGCTGTTAGTGGATGACCTCTTCTTGCTCCCTCAATTGCCCCGCTTATTCCTCCCATTATTGCTATTCTCCATATGTGTTCAGATATTAAATCTAACGTAACCTTAAACGCTATCACTCCTGACGATGGAGTTACGAAAAGTGATACTACTCCCCCAACTGCCGTTCCTATTGCTATTGCTGCTATTGGAGCTACTATTGCTCCTTCTATTGCCCCTACTACCTTATCTGTCACAGAACAAAAGCCGCTCACAGGAAAACACAACAATGTTAAAATAACTGCTAAACTTAAAACTTTTTTCATACATCCTCCTTATATTATTTATGTTTTTTAGTTTATAATAATTTTTAATTATTTTGCGAAAATTATGTGAATTTATTGGAAATTTAAGAAATTTGGGAGTGTAGATTATTACAAGCTAAAAAATAGTTATTAATATGGGACAGTGGTCAGAGCCTAATGTTGAACTTTCAATCTCAGCAGATTCAAGATTTTTGACCGCGTTTTTTGAAACAAAGAAATAGTCTATTCTCCATCCTACATTTCTTGATCTTGCAGCAGTTTTATAATCCCACCAAGTATAATTGCCGGGTTCTTTATTGAAATATCTAAATGCATCTATAAATCCTACGTTGACAAGTTTGTCAAGCCTTTCTCTTTCTTTTGGCATAAAGCCTGAATTCTTTTCGTTTTGAGCAGGTCTCGCCAAATCTATTGGAAAGTGAGCAGTATTATAATCTCCGCAAATGATTACTTTTTTATCTTTAAATTGTTTAAGATATGCAATAAAATAATCGTAAAAATCTATTTTATATTTAAGACGTTCTTCGGAAGCTCCACCATTGGGAAAGTAAATATTGAAGAGTATAAAATCTTTAAAATCAAGCCTTAAAATTCTTCCTTCATTGTCAAAAAGTTTGTTTTCAATGCTCGTAGTGACATTTTCAGGTTTAATATTTGACCATACGGCAACACCGCTGTAACCTTTCTTTTTAGCTGGTGAACAATAAAAATTATATTGTCCAACTTCCCTTATATCTTTAGGAAATTGCATTTCCTCTGCTTTAGTCTCCTGCACACAAATTATATCGGCATTTTCTTTTTTAAACCAATCAAGAAAATTTTTCTTATATATAGCTCTTATACCGTTTATATTCCATGAAACTACTTTCATTATATTCCTTAAAAAATTGAAGGGAAGCTCTTAACTTCCCCTCAATGAAAGCATATTCTTAAAACTAAAATCTTGCGTTTGCAATAATCATGACTGGAAGTTTGCTGTCTTTAATAACGTTTAAAAATTCTATCTGTATTCCATTCATGTTTTCAGTCATATTTAAAACCCCCAGTTGAAGACCACTTACTGATTTTGCCATGTTGAAGAATCCCCATTGAAATCCCGTAACTTCACCTTCGTTCCAGTTTACTGCACCAAAAGAAACCCCTTTAAAAGTTTCTGACATAGAAAGAAATCCTGTTTGAAGACCTACAAATTGTTTTGATATTGTAACTATTCCTGTTTGCCAAGCTTTTGCATCATCGGTTTGAGAATAAATAATATTCCAGCCTACTCCCCTAAAGTTAGGTGTATGGTTCCTATACCTATTTCTAGCCCACAGACCGAATCGCTGTTTGGGACAGCAATTTTGTCCCACAGAGACAACTTGATAGGAGTTCCTGAGCATACAGCAGCAAATGCAAACACTGTACATAATACAAGCAATACTTTTCTCATGAATCCTCCTTTTATGAACTGCACCAACATTTTCTTCTAACGGCTTAAAATTTACATTCTCTTTTTAATAACCCAAAAATCTGACAATATCACCTCTAAGTTTATTAAAACCTACTTTTTTCTTTGCGCTTACAGTAAACACCAAAGACTTATCTATTCCAAAACATTGTGCCGCTTTAGTTTTAACTTCATCTTCAGTTATAGTGTCTGGTAGTTTATCAAATTTATTTGCAATAATTTTAAAAGGAACGCTATACTCTTTAAGCCAACAAACCATATCAAAATCTAATTCTGTAGGACCTATAAAAGCATCTATTATTATATAAACAGTTTTTTTGTTTTTCCTTTGAACTATACATTCTTCTATCATCTTATTCCAAAGTTCTTTTTCTTCAAAACTTACCCTTGCAAAACCATAGCCCGGCAAATCTATCATCCACTTTTTCATAGCGACACTGTAAATGTTTATGCTCCTTGTTCTGCCTGGCATTTTTGAAGTTCGCGCCAAATTTTTCTGAGAGCACAAAGCGTTTATGACGCTGCTTTTGCCTACATTAGACCTACCGGATAAAATAACCTCAGCCATACTCTGAGGAAGTAATTTTGCATTTGATTCTGCCCTAAAAAACACTGTCTTTTCAAGCATTTCTAATTTCTCGTTCTGGAAAGAAGTCTTAGTATTTCAAGATAAAGCCATACGAGTGTTACCATTAAAGCAAAAGAGCTGTACCATTCCATATATTTAGGTGATCCGTGCTGTGCGCCACGCTCAATTAAATCAAAATCTATAATGAGATTTAAAGCAGCAATAGCAACTATTATAAGGCTAATTATTATACCAAGCCCCGAAGAGTCTGACAAAAAGTTAAATCCTCTTGCGCCAAAAGCACCCATCAATAAATTAATTAAATATACAAGAACTATAGCAAATGTTGAAAGTATAACAACTTTCTTAAACCTTGGCGTGGCTCTAAGCATGCCTGTTTTATAAGCTGCAAGCATACAAAACAGAACACACATCGTCAACAGCACGGCAGTTACGACAATGCCAGGGTATGATTTTTCAAAATAAAAGGAAATGACTCCCAAAACAAGACCTTCGCAAACAGCGTAAATAGGTGACAAAACCGGCGACAAATTCATCTTAAAAGCCGAAATTATAGCCAAGACAAAGGCACCTAACAATATAGGCACCGTTAAGGGCATAATAATGAATGGGTGTGTCCAAGAATAAAATGCGCCTGCGGCAAGCAAAACCCATAAAATTATACTTTTGTTTATTGTACCAGAAACTGTCATAACTTCCGCGTTTCTTACAGGCGTTTGAAAAACGCTGTCTTTCAAAAGTGGATTACTCATAACTATCCTCCAATAACTTTATCGTAAGCTAATTTTATAATTTTTTTTTGATTGGCAAAAGAAAGAAACTCTCGGGCTTTTTTTATGTCTGCCCATTCTACTTTTGATATTTCATTTTTATCAAAATCTAAAGCATCTTCCAAAGCCAAAGCAAGAAAATAAACCGAATGCTTTTCAACTAAGCGGCCTTTGGTTTCATCTAAAGCGCCATTAATTAAATAGACATCTTCTTGTCTGAAATTTTCAACAAATTTTACATTTTTTATTCCTGTTTCTTCAAAAATTTCTCGTTTAGCGGTTTCAGTTTCGCTTTCTCCATTTTCAATATGACCTTTTGGAAAACCCCATCTGTTGCTTCTTTTAGAATTAACAAGTAGAAAAATAGGCACACCGTTTTGCGCCATCTTATAAACTACGGCCCCGCAGGAAATTTCTTTAAGCATTTATACCTCTTGCTTCATAAAACAAATCAATCTCTTTTAAAATTGACTTGCTATCCTCTAATTTTAAAACTTTATCCGTCATAGTTTTACAATCCACAAAGGACATATTTCTTACTATTTTTTTAATTGGCGCAATTTGCGACGGAGATACGCTAAATTCATCAAGACCCATACCTAAAATAACAGGCGTGTACTTTGGCTCTCCTGCCATTTCTCCACACATAGCAACTTTTATTCCAGCTTTATGACCTTCGTCAATAATACTTTTTATAAACCTCAAAATTGCTGGATGCATAGGATCATATAAATAGGCAACGTTTTCGTTAACTCTGTCCACCGCTAGTGTATATTGTATCAAATCATTAGTTCCTATTGATACAAAATCTACTTCTTTTGCAATGGAATCAATCACTGCTACAGCTGATGGTACTTCTATCATAACGCCAACTTCCATATTTTCATCAAACTTTATGTTTTCTTTTCTTAAATCTTCTTTCACTTTGTCAAGAATAGAATTTGCGGCTCTTACTTCGTCAAGACCTGAAATCATTGGATACATTAATTTTACTTTTCCTAAAACAGAAACTCTTAAGATAGCTCTTAACTGGCTTATAAATATTTTAGGATATTTAAGACACAATCTTATAGATCTTAACCCCAAAAACGGATTAGATTCAAAACCTAGATTTAATACTCCCGTTTTAGTAAGTTTATCGCCTCCCAAATCAAACGTTCTTATTGTAATGGCATAAGGCGATATTTGTTGTACTACTTTAGAATATGTATCAAAATGCTCCTGTTCTGTAGGGATAGAATTGCGATTAAAATATATTGTTTCTGTTCTGTAGAGTCCTATGCCCACTGCTCCCTTATTCAAAATAAGCGGTACTTCATCCGAATGGTCAATATTGGCAAAAATAAAAATCTTGTGTTTATCTGTAGTTTCTGACGTTAAATTTTTAAGTTTTTCTAACTCTACTATTCTTGACAATTGTAAATCATATTTATTTTTGTAATACAGCAAAGTTTTGGACGAGGAGTTTAATACAACTTCGCCTTTATCGCCATCAATTATTATTGTTTCGCCGGTTTTAACAAGCGAAGATATATTTTTAAGCCCTACTACAGCAGGTATAGCAAGCCCTCGCGCTATAATCGCTGTATGAGAAGTCTTTCCACCAACATCCGTAGCAAATCCTGTAATCTTTTTTCCTCTAACGGATACTGTCTCAGCCGGCGTCAAATTGTTTGCGATAATAATAAATTCTTCATCTACTCTTTCAAGATTTTTTCCTTTTTTGCCAAAAAGATTTGCAAGAACTTTTTTGCCTACATCTTGAATATCAGCTTTTCTTTCTTTGAAAAAGCTATCATTTATATTCTCAAAAGAACGAATAATCTTATCAAGAACTTTAAAAAGAGCATATTCAGCATTGACACCGTCAGCAATAAGTTTATATACATCTTTTTTTAATGTAGGATCATCTAAAATCAAAAGATGGACGTCTGCTATATGGGCATAATTTCCACCAAGAACTTCATTAATTCTGTCATATGTACCCATGAATTCACTTCTAGTTTTTTCTATAGCGTCATCAAACCGTTTTCTTTCGGTTTCTCTAAAAGATTTGGGAATTTCTTCGCGAATGAAACAAAAATCTTCTTCTTCTAGAAGAAAAACTTTTCCTATGGCAATCCCTGGAGACGCAGCAATACCTTTTAGAACTATATCTCTATCAACAAACATATTAATCCCTATTCGCCAAATTTTGAATTAAACAAATTTTCTATAGCAGCAATAGTTTCGTATTCATCAGGACCATCTGCAATGAATTTTAGTTTGCTCCCGCAAGCAGCTGCTAATGCCATAACACCCATTACACTTTTAGCATCAACCTCAAAATCATCTTTTAAAATTTTAACGACTGATTGATATTTACTCAGAATCTGCACAAGAGTTGCAGCAGGTCTTGCATGTAACCCCGCTTTATTTGAAACAACTATAATTTTTTCTTTCATTTTTATATTCCTAAAACAGATATTATTATGCATATAATTAAAACAGAAAACATAGAAAATAAAGTCCCAAATTTACTTGTTGCAAAAAACCGAAAATAAAAAGACCACTATATATACAAATAAATCAATATAGCCTGAATTGAAAAGTCTCCCTTCGTTACTAAACCCAAAAACAGCTAAATATAAAGAAAAAGTTGCAAGAAACATTATAAAGACTCCCAAACGAATAGTCTCTGACAGTGAGTTAAAATGAACTAAAGTTTTCATATTATTACCACAATATTTGAACCCTTCGTATAAAAGAGAAATTCTCGTTCCTAAATGTAAAAAATTATAAAGCAATATAAAAACAATTGGCGCTAAAATAATATACTTTTCTAAATTAGTAGAGAGTATAACCATTATAAAGATAGTCAAAAATGATAACATAGTTCTAAGATCTCCATAGAAAAAAGGCTCGCCTATAGCTGCAAGAGGACCTGACATATTGCTTTTAACTCTCTTCATATCGCGTATTATTTCTCCGCGATTAGCTGGCTCTAACTTGGCTATTTCTTTTTCCATGTTGGCAATTATTCCTACTATCATACCAACCATATACGGTTGAGTATTAAAATATCCTACGTGTCTTAAAAGAGCTTCCTTTTTCTCTTTTTCTACACTGTAAAGTATGTCAAAAAATGGTCTTAATATAAAAACAAAGCCTATATTTTGTATTCGCTCATAATTCCATAATGACTGTAGGAAAAAACTTCTTATGAAAATTCTAGAATACAGTTTAATCATTTCTGGAATTCCTCAGCAATAAAGCTCTCATATTAGTTAAATTATACAGCACTCCAAAACCTGCCACTGGAAATAAATACCATGCTTTCGTTAATCCCGATAAAACATATTTCGGTAATTCTGCACAAATATCACAAAGTAGTTTGCCTCCAATTGCAATAGCAAATAAATAAAACAAAAAAGCCCTCAAAAGAAAAAACAGTAATCCTGACCAAATACCAATTTCTATACACCAATTTTTGACATCTTTAATGCCGTCTTCTACCCAATGCATTATTTTAACATTAAGCTTTCTCCCTAATATATCAATCCATCTACATAAATAAGCAAAAGGAATAGCTAAAAGTATGCTTAAAATTGCTGCATCTTTAAACCCTGGGAAATACGCACATGCCCAAAAAGTAGATAAAATACCTATCATTGAAACGTCTATAATAACAGCTACTCCCATAGGAATACTTTTTATCCAAAATAATTCTGATATAATCCCTATACAAAGACCTGTAATCACATCGCCTGAAAAAACCAATAATCGGAGCGCAAAATATAGGTCGATAAATCATAAACTGTCCAAAAGCTGTTATATCCGCGCTGCACAATGCTCCGATAAAAGAAACAAGAAAAATATTCACAATTTTATAATCCCTTTTGTTTCTTTAAATTTGCACTTGTAGTAAAAGAAAAAGTTTTAATTTCATGCGGATTGATCAAAAATTTTACAAGAGGCATCACAACAGTTCCTTGATAAGTTTTCTCAAATCCATTGTCTGAATTTGAAACAGTTTCAATAGGATAAACAAAAACTTCACTTTTTTCAGAGAATTTTACTTCAATTTCCATATTTAAATAACTATCGTATCTTTTCCATATATCAACATTTTTTAGAACCGAAGAATCATCTCCGCTTTTTGATGTAAATGCAAAAATCTGTTCTGGAGCAAAACAAATGTCTAAATTTTCATTTGAATTATTCTTTATTTCGTATTTAACACCATAACCGTTCAGATTAGTAGAAATCTCTTTTGTAACTTTAACATCTTTACCATCAACTTTTCCGTATCTGAAAAGGACGAGTCTTGAATTCTTTTTTAAAAATTTTCTGTTATGCCTTATCTGAGATTTGTACTCCCCTGCAAAGAAATCACCCTTTTCTTCATAACTATCAAACATACATTCTTCATACGTTACGTTATTTGTAAAGAAATGGTCTATTAACGACGCTCTTTTATATTTGTCATACACCAAGTACTTATCAATGTCCATTTCCTTCACTCCTATTAAATCGCTATGTATATTATAAACTTGTGAATCAACGTTATTTATAAGAAACATTTTTCCAGAATTATTTTTAAGTTTTTTATGATAAGATTCATATCTCCTTGTCAAAACGTCAAGCAAATTATGATGAAACTTAAAAACGTCCCAAGACGCCCTTCTAAGCATACTTCTATTATAAAATTCCTCTGCCTTTAACAACATGCTGTAAACAGCGTTTCTTAAATGAGGCAAATACAAACCGCCAAAAACTCCGTGCCAGTAAGCACAATTACACTGCCCAGCATACAAGTCACGTATAGCCTTTTCACTACGGCGCTTATTATGTTCCAAAAATTTTCAATTTTCTCACTCACGTAAATCATTTTTTTATGCAGGTTATTTGCTTTTTCATATTTCGTCAAAAAATTTCTCCAGAAGCCACCGGACAGGAATCTCTTTCCTTCATTGTCGTACTTATATTTTTCCAAAACATTTTCAAAAGATTGTTGTGCTTCAGCAGGCAAAGTCCATTCTGCCATTTCGTCATACGAAGAACATGGCAAATACACTCTGCCCGAAGACTTTTTTGTCTTTAAAATTTCCGAAAAGGTTGTCGTCTCAACAATATCAGAGTTTTCTTCTAAAGCCGTTAAAAATTTTTCAAGCCATTCATTTTCATAAACATGTTTGTATGTTGTCGGCCACATCCCAAACTTTTCTCCATCATCAGCCATAACTACAACAGAATCTGTCCGCGGATTTTCTTTTACAAGTCTCTTGAAATATTCTAGTACATCCTCAAGTATCCCAAAAGGGATTAAATATCTCATTTTTTTTGCTTATCGGGAAAATATTAAGATTATATCCTTCATCTTCAGTAGTATAATATCCACTTAACATTTCTGCATCCATACCTGCTGCGATAAAATGAGAGTCATCCAAGACGGTATATTCACCGCCACTCTCAGACAAGATTTTTGCCATGCCTGGTTCCCATACTCTTTCAGCAAACCAAATTCCTTTGGTTTCTTTACAATCAAAAGTTTTTTTATGTACTTGGTGAGCCTATTTATTTGTCCTAACTTATCTCTGTCGGGAATTGAAGCCATCAACGGCTCATAATATCCTCCTGATAATATTTCAAGATTTCCAATATCCACAAGTTTTTTTACATTTTTTATATAATCAGGATGTTCCTTCTCAAAATATTCCCAAATCATTCCGCTGGCATGCATATTCCATTTTATTTTTGAATGGCTTAGCATAATATCCATAAAAGGCTTATATGCCATGCGACAAGCCTTCTCAAAAATCCAATCAAAATTCCCAATAGGCTGATGATTGTGGGTACAAAAAATAAACTTAACTTTGCTCATTTGTCTTCCTCACAAATGGTCTGATGTTCTTTTTTTTAGTATATGCATAATATCTTTTTTTTTCATCATCTGGAAGAACTCTGCCTTCTATTTCAATTCCCCTAGAGTATATTTGCTTTAAAGTCTCAATATCTTCATTATTCACACATATATTCTCCATTATCTGTTTTTTGCCTGATATAAAATGCATTCCACCAATATTTAAAGATTTGACTTTTAAACCTCTATCCAACATATACACAACATCTGATGGCTGAGTAACTAAAACTATAATATTTTCTTTGTTGTATTCTCCACTAAGTAGTGAAGCTGCCGCATCTTTAAGAGTCTTCACATCAAGCCTTATAAAACTAGGCAAAGCCATCCCCATAAGAATCTGCTGTGTTTTATCATTTGCGGCTGAATCCGAAACAACTAAAACAGTATCTACATTAAAATTTTTAAGCCAACATTGCACTATTTGACCGTGTACTAATCTGTCATCAATTCTGATCAAAACTATGGGCATTATGGTTTCCCTCTATAATTAACCTGAAGATTCTTCTAATACTTTTCTTATATTTACTATACTTTTTTGTCCATTAATCAATACATTATTAGCAAGTTCAGACAAATTTATATCTGTTTTGCTTAACATTACAGCAGACAGTATCATTGGAAGATTTACCCCTGAAATAACTTCAAATTTTAAATCTATACCTTTCAAATCTGCGCAAGCGCGAATAGAAGCATTGCAAGGAGTGCCTCCAAACATATCGGCAAGAACCAAAGCACCGTATTTATCACTTACTTTTCTTAGAAGAGTAAAAATACGTAAACGCATCTGTTCCAAATTGTCGTTTACCTCAAGTGCAACAAAATAAAGATTAGGTTGATTACCAGATATAGCCACAGTAGCATCTACAAACTCAAAAGCTAGATCACAAGGAGCTGCTACAATAATTTTAATCATGTGACCTTCTTATAAGTTCCAGCTATTAATTTTCCATTATTACAACCTCTCAGAATGTCTCTGTGGCTAAGCTTTACCTTGTATTTTCTGCTTTTCAAAAAAGCTGCTAGCTTTTCAGCCGTAAAAACAGATCTATGACGTCCCCCAGTACATCCTATTGCAATAGTTAAGTAACTCTTTCCTTCATTTATGTACCCTGGTAAAGTACTTTCAATAAGTTTTGAAAATTCTTTAAAAAATACTTTAAATTCTTTATGTTTTTCTATATATCTTTGAACAGATTTGTCGCGACCTGTTTTATACTTTAATTCGTGGACATAATTAGGGTTTGTTATAAAACGTACATCGTAAACTATATCTGCGTCGTTTGGAACGCCGTATTTATAGCCGAAAGATACGACTGAAATATTTAAATATTTTTTTTCAAATTGTTTAATATCAACAAGAACTGAAATTACTTTTTTCAACTCTCCTATTGTAAGATTTGAAGTGTCAATAACCTCATCGGCAACGCTAAAAATATTATCTAGTATTTTTCTTTCCTGCTTTATTCCTTCAGAAACTGATTTGCCGCTAGGATGGTGGTGGCGAGTTTCCGAATAACGTCTTAGAATAATATCATCAGAAGCTGTAAAAAAAATAATTTTATAACTGATTTTTTTGTTCTTTAGAACTGCAAGAAAATTTTTGAATCCGGAAAGATGTTCTCCAGCTCGGGAGTCTATGCCTATCGCGATGTTTTTATATTTTTTGGAGTCCTTTACACATATATCTATAAAATTAACAATCATCTCAACAGGCATATTATCAACACAAACAAACCCAAAATCTTCAAAAATTTTGAGCGACTGACTCTTGCCTGCTCCAGACATACCTGAAATTATATATAATTTAGTCATGGACTATTGATTGTTTAGTTCTTGACGCAATTTAGATCTAGTGCTTTAGCGGGGAGGGATGCCCCTTGTTTCTTAGCCTTTGATTTAAACTTGCTGTCTCAATTAGAATGGCAAGATTTCTGCCGGGTGCAACAGGAATTGTAATCTCAGGAACCTCAACACCTAAATACTCTACATAATAATCGTCAATCCCGATTCTATCATACTTTTTAAGCTGGTCCCATTCTTCAAGCTTTATAACTAACTCAATTTTGGACTCATTTAAAATATTTCCTACACCAAAAAGTTCTTTAATGTCTATAATTCCTATACCTCTTACTTCTATCAAATACTTCATAATCTCTAAACCGCTTCCTGTTAAAAATTTTCCCGAAGAAAGTTTCTTTATATTAACTATATCATCAGCAATAAATTTGTGTCCCCTTTTAACAAGTTCAAGTACGCATTCTGATTTCCCTATCCCAGATTTTCCTGCAATTAAAACTCCAAGTCCATAGACATTCACCATAACACCGTGTATTTTAATTGAAGGCGCAAGCTTATTGTCTAAGTAATAATTTAAATCACTAGTGAAAGGAGAAGCCCTTAAAGTCGTCTTCAAAAGAGGTACATCTAAATCAGAAAAAACTTTAAGCATAGCGTCTGTAGGTGCTAAATCTCTAGTTAAAATACAAGCTACAGCTTTTTCATTTGAAAAAATTTTAGTCAACACTTCTATCTGCGAATCATTATCCAAATGACTAAAATATGTATATTCTGTTATGCCTATAACCTGTATACGCTCATATGGAAAATGTTCTAAGAAACCAGCTAAAGCAAGACCAGGTCTGTTTATATCAGGCACCCTAATACACCTACAGATACCGCCTTTGCCGGCTAACAGTTTGAATTTGAAAACCCTGCCCTTTTCTTTAATAAGAACGTCTACGTCCATAGTCATCAATAAGCATCCTCCTGCTGTATAAGCTTTACTACTTCTTGTGTAGTTTTAGCTTCTTTTATGGCTTGTCTTAAAAATTTATCTTTAAACAATCTTGAGATTCTTGACAAAGCCTTCAAATGTTGTCCAGCAACTTCAACAGGTCCGACTAAAAGGAAAATTATATG
>JAITKZ010000060.1 GCA_031278115.1 Endomicrobium sp. | reverse complement strand
GCAGGGTTAAAAGTACCCGCACCTTTTTCTAAATCGTAAGGCTGCCATACAAGGCAGCCCTGCTTTGCCCAAAACTTCTGTAAAGTCATAATAATTTCTTGAAAATTCATACGATCTCCTGATTAACACACAAGTCTAACCCAGAGAAGTATTTTAACAAAAAAAGTATGTTGACACAATACAGATTTTTTAGTTAAATTGCCCCATGACAACTGAAAAGAACACTACTATAAATAAGCGTCCTTCTTGGGACGAATATTTTATGAAATTGGCATGGCTTGTTGCGGAAAGATCTACCTGCGAACGTCATCATGTTGGCGCTGTTATTGTAAGAGATAAGAGAATTCTTACCACGGGCTATAATGGCGCAGCTTCTGGAACAAAAGATTGTTTGCCTCTAGGCTGTTTAAGAAACGCCTTGAACATACCGTCAGGTCAAAGGCATGAAATATGTAGGGCTATACACGCCGAACAAAATGCAATTATTCAAGGGGGGTATCATGGAATCAATATCAAAGCTTCAACTCTTTACTGTACCCATTCTCCTTGTGTACTATGCGCAAAAATGATAGTAAATGCTGGAATAAAAAAAGTTGTCGCAGACATAGAATACCCCGATACTACTTTTAAGGAACTTTTCTCGGAATCAGAAGTAGAATTTTCTACTTTGCATTTAAACAATCTCTCTATAGTGCAAGTTCTATAATGCATAGTAGAAGAGTTTGAAATAACCGAAGGAGGTTTTTATGTTAAAGAAATTGACGTTGGTATTATGTAGCGTTTTCTTATTTTCTTATTTTGTTCCAGCAGTGTCTCTTGCCCATCATCATGACAAGGATCCAAAGGTAAAAGAGTTTAAAGAGGCTAAGTATAAGCTTATTACTAAATTAGATGCCTTTTTAACCAAGTACGAAAAAGCTACAGACAACAAGAAAGACGCTATAAAGAAGGACATAAGAAAAATTGTTGCGGATTTCTTAGACAAAAAAATAGCTATGAAGAAAGAAAAAATTTCTAAGCTGCAAGCCAAAATAAGCGAGTATGAAGCTGATAAAGATGAAGTTATAAATAGTAAGGTAGATTTTGTAATAAGCGACGAAGGACGTAAGAAAATACATGAAAAGAAAGCTCCCGTTGACAAGAAGAAAGCTGAAAAGAAATAAGATTTGCAAGTTGACAAAAAGACTAGTCTTTTTGTCTTTATAAAACAATGTCTGCTATCTCTTGTGGCGTTTTTACTATATACTTAGGGCTGTACGCTTTTATTTGGTCTAAATCACAATAACCGTAAGCAACAGCTATAATATGGACACCTGCGGCTTTTGCCACTAAAAAATCGTTTGCGCTGTCACCAATCATGACTGCTTTTGAAAGTTTAGATTTTGTAGTTTTTACCAATTCAAGAATTGTTTTTGGGTCAGGCTTTCTTACATCTAAAGTGTCACCACCCCAAACTTCAACAAAATAATCAGCAATTCCAAGTTTTTCCACAATCTCTTTTGCGTAAACTTCATTTTTATTAGTCAGAATCGCTTTCTTTTTATCTTTTAAAGATTCCAACATTTCTTTGACACCGCTAAACATAACAGTACTATCAAGCATCCGTCGTTTGTAATAATACTTAAAACCATCAACATTTTGTTCAACTTTTTCGCTCTTGTCAGGAATAGCTTTTGATATAAGAGCATTTACCCCACTTCCTAAATAAGAACGTATCTGTTTTAAAGACAAATGCTCCAGTCCGTTATCTTCCCTTACCGAATTAACTGAAGAAGCAATGTCACCTAAAGAATCTACGAGAGTTCCATCTAAATCATAAATTAAAAAATCAAACCCCATAACTTCAAATCCTCTGTATCCACTTTATTAGCCCCGGTAATATCTGAATTTCTCCTTCATACTGAGGTAAAACACGTAAAGTATATCCACATTTGCCAACTTTGTCAATTAGAAGTTTTCCTTCAAAAACATAATTATCGTTATCTTTTGAAACAAGATTCATTACGACTATGCTCGGTTCGCTTACAGATTGCCCGTCGTTAACATATCCACTGTAAATTTGAACGCTCACATCGTTTGGCGAAATGTAGCCCAAATAAACTTTCGCCTGTACAGTTATTTCATTTGAAATTTTCACCTCGTTTGAAATATTATCGCTTGTTGAAATAAATTTTATAGCATTCCAATTGCCGTAAATAGTCTTAATCCACTCGCTTTTTTTCTTAGCTGGCTCGTAATTATTTTTTTTGTATTTGGCATACTCTAATGCAGTAGGAATATAAAACTTTTTTGTATACTCTTCTATCATTCTATTAGTATTAAATACTGGACCTAAAGTCTGCATTGAAAACTTCATTTTCTGCGTCCAACCTCTTGGTATAGAATCTTGTCCTCTTGTAAAAAATAAAGGTATGATTTCATTTTCCAATATTTCGTAAATATCTCTACTTTCAACTAAATCCTGATATTCTCTATCGGGATAGCGCTTTATTGAGCCTATAGTCCAGCCGTTACTCCCATTGTAACCTTCGCACCACCAGCCGTCAAGAACACTAAAATTTAACACTCCGTTTACAGCTGCTTTCATTCCGCTTGTACCAGAGGCTTCTTCAGGTCTTAGAGGGTTGTTAAGCCAAATATCTACTCCTTGAACAAGGTAATGTGCTACGTTCACGTCATACTCTTCCAAAAATACCACTTTTCTTTGCAAATCTGGATCTTTTGACAGAGAAATTATATCCTGAATAATAGCTTTGCCTATATTATCCTGGGGGTGAGCTTTGCCAGCCATTATTATTTGAACGGGAAAATCTTTATTAGTAAGAATTTTTTTATTCTGTCTAAATCTTTAAACATTAAATTGCCTCTTTTGTAAGAAGCAAATCTCCTTGCAAAACCTATTGTCAACGCTTCTGGATCTAAAACCTCATCGGCAAGATTTATTATTTTTCTCGTTGCGCCATTTCTTTCAAGCTGACGGCGAAGCCTAGACCTTGCAAACGTAACAAGTCGTTCTCTTCTTCTTTCATGTCCTCTCCATATCTCTGCGTCTGGTATTTGGGTTATTCTATTCCAAATTGTGTGGTCTGCAGGTTCGTCTCTCCAACAATCTCCCAAATATCTGTCAAACAAATCTGAAATTTCATTTGAAATCCAAGTGTTTGTATGAACACCATTTGTTATGTGTGTTATAGGGACCTCTTTTCTTGGTAAATTAGTCCATATACCTTGCCACATATCTCTAGCGACGGTAGCATGCAGTCTGCTGACGCCGTTTGCTTTATTTGAAGTTTTTAAAGCAAGTATAGTCATTGAGAAATCTTTTTGATTAAGAGGAATTTCTCCCAGCTTCAAAAGCTGCTCATTTGATATGCTAAATTTTTGGCATAAAGTCTCAAAATATTTTAGAAACAAATCGCTTGAAAAAATTTCGTTTCCTGCGGGAACAGGAGTGTGGGTAGTAAATACGCAGTTACTTTTTACTATTTGAAACGCTGCGTCAAAAGAAAGACCATTGTCCATATGGTGTCGGATTTTTTCCAATAATAAAAAAGCTGAATGACCTTCGTTTATATGCATAACGTCAGGGTCTATTTTTAAAGCTTTAAGAAGCTTTGCTCCGCCTATGCCCAAAACTATTTCTTGCCGAATGCGCATGTCTCTATCGCCACCGTACAATTGCCCAGTAATAGTTTTTGAGTCTTTTGAATTTTTGTCTATATTCGTGTCTAAAAGATAAAGGGGAATTCTTCCTACTTTAATTTTCCAAGCTCTTATGTAAATTTTTTGATTTGGAATATCAATATCAATTATAAGTTCGCTTCCGTCTTCATTTTTTACAAGTTCAAGGGGCATACGAAAAAAATTATTTTCAATATATTCTTCCTGTTGCAAACCGTCAAAACTTAAACGCTGTCTGAAGTATCCATATCTGTATAAAAGACCGACTCCTACAAGAGGAAGACCCATGTCACTTGCAGATTTTAAGTGGTCTCCAGATAAAACGCCAAGTCCTCCGGAATAAATAGGAATACTTTCGTGTACAGCAAATTCAGTAGAGAAATATGCAAATTTGAGATTGGCATAATCAGAACAGTTTTGCGCATACCATGTGTTCATTCCAAGATACCTGTCCAGAGCATTTTTTACTCTCTCTGCGTGGGAAATGAAACTGTCGTCTTGAGAAAGTTCTATAAGTCTTTCTTGGCTTAAAGCCTCAATCATGGCTTTCGGATTATGATATGTTTTTTCCCACATATCCATATCCATTCTTCTAAACAACTCAAACGCGTCGCTATTCCAGCACCACCACATATTATCGGCAATTGCAATTAAGGGATTTAAATTATCAGGAAGGTTAGGTATGCCTACAAAAGTTTTTACATTCTCAGCAGTATAAGTTTCTTGCTTTTCATTAAATAAATCCAAATCCATACTAGCCCCTTTAATACAAAGTTTGTATATTGGAAACTGTACGCATTTCCTTATTAAAAATATGCACTTATCTTTTTAAAATTATATAAAATAATTTTAAAGTTCGCCCTGAAGAGGAGTTGAACCTCCAACCTTATCCTTAGGACGGATCTGCTCTATCCAGTTGAGCTATCAGGGCATGCAATGTTTTA
>JAITKZ010000034.1 GCA_031278115.1 Endomicrobium sp. | reverse complement strand
ACTTATAAAGATGGAGCAGAAACACAGTTTGAAGTTTATTATAAGTTTACAATCAACAATTATATTGCTCTCACGCCGGCTTTTCAATATTTTGCAAATCCAAGAGGCGGAAATGTTTTGACAGGCACTTCAAACGCAGATAAGAATGTTCTTGTATATGGTATAAGGACAGCGTTTAGCTTCTAGTTTTAGATTTTAAAAGAGTATTTTTATTAATCAACAAGAATGTCTCAATTTTGAGACATTCTTGTTGATTTTTTGTGCAAGCTTTAACAAACAAAATAGACCTCCCAATTAGGTCTATCCAAATTCATACTTTTTGCTTATTTGCTTGTTTCAGAAGCTTCAGGTGCAGCGGTTGCTGTTGTTGTATCTGTTGCAACTTCAACTACTTCTTCTTCAACTACTTCAGCTACAGGAGCTTCTTCTGCTTTTTTGCTTCCGCAAGCTGCCAATGCAAAAGTAAACACCGCAAACATTGCTGCAAACAACACAAATTTCTTCATCTTTACTTCTCCTTAAAATAGTTAACTACCGTGTAACAATTCTATATCTTTTGTTTTTCTTTTGCAAGTTTTACTCATTTATGCTAAACTGTCGTCGTGACGATGATTCAACAACTTCTTGCGATAAAAGGGGTAGCTAATGGAAAACTTTAGCGCGCTTGTAGATTGGTTGAACTCGTATCTGTGGGGTCCTCCCATGTTGATTTTCCTCCTCGGTACTCACCTTTATCTTACATTCAAAACTCGCTTTATCCAAAAAAAGATTTTTTTAGGCATTAAACTTTCTGTTAAACACGACAAAGAAAGCGAAGGTGATATTTCAGCTTTTAGTTCTCTTGCTATTGCTATGGCTGCAACCGTTGGCACAGGAAACATTATTGGCGTCGGCACTGCAATTGCTCTTGGCGGACCGGGAGCTGTTCTTTGGATGTGGTTTACTGGTGTTTTTGGTATAGCTACTAAATATGCTGAATCTTTAATTGCTGTTAAATATAGAGTAAAAACAACTAAAGGCACAATGCTTGGTGGTGCTATGTATGCTTTAGAGCGAGGACTTAATTTAAAGTTCCTAGGAATACTATTTGCTTTATTTGGCAGTATAGCGGCGTTTGGCATAGGCAGCAGCGTACAGTCAAACGCTATAGCTACTGTGTTAAATGAAAACTTTAGTGTGCCAATGTGGATGTCGGCTGTAGGCATAGCAATTTTCTTGTCTTTGGTTATACTTGGCGGGTTAAAATCAATTTCTGATTTTTGTGTAAAGTTAGTGCCTTTAATGGCTGCTTTATATGTAATGGGCTGTATAGTGATTTTATTTATAAACAGCCATTATATTTTGCCTGCACTTGCAGAAATTGTTAAGTGCGACTTCTCGCCAAGGGCAGCAGGTGGTGGCTTTATAGGAGCAAGCATTATGGCAGCTGTAAGACACGGTATGGCAAGAGGTTTATTTTCAAACGAGTCAGGCATGGGTTCAGCTCCTATTGTGGCAGCAGCAGCAAAAACTAAAAATTCTGTAAGACAAGCTCTTATATCAAGCACAGGTACATTTTGGAGTACTGTTGTTATTTGCGCTATTACCGGTATAGTTTTAGTTTCAAGTATTATGGCTCAACCGGGAGATGTGGACTTAAATAGTATAAATGGAGCAATTCTTACACATATAGCTTTTTGCCAAATAAAATATGTAAGTCCTGTTATTTTGACTTTTGGACTTATAACATTTGTTTTTACCACAACGTTGGGTTGGTCATATTATGGAGAGAGGTGTACGGAATATCTTTTTGGGATAAAATCTAATCTTCCCTATAGGATTATTTATGTAATTACTGCTTTTCTTGGAGTAGTTATGCCTTTGGGCGTGGTATGGAATATTGCAGATTCTTTCAATGCTCTTATGGCTATACCTAATTTAACAGCTGTGCTGCTGTTAAGCGGGTTAGTTACAAAAGAAACAGATTATTATCTTACAGGAGACAATCTGGATAAAGTTGACAAAACTCCTATTCCAATGCTTTCGTCATCATCTAACCTTATTGATGATGACGATGATAATGATAATGATGCTGTTGTTGATACTGTTTAAGTTGGTAATTGTATTTTAATTATAGGAAGTCGTTGTGCTAATCTACAAATTTATAGATTAAGAAATCCTATTTAATTATTTAGTTTCAATTATTTTTTCGGTAACTTTTTCGCCGGTATTTAGTTTTGTTCCTGTAAGGATTATATAAGATACTTTTGGAATCAACGCATCGCTTGCTGATACATAAACTGATGAAAGATAAGCCTTTTCGTTATTTATAAGAATTTCAGATTTGTACTCGCCGTTTACTAAGACAATTTTCATAGGTCTGTCTTTAACAGCTTTTAAAACTAAGTTATATGAATTGTCGTCATCGTCAGTTATATTATAGCCATAAGCTTTTTTTTCAAAAGCTGTAATTTCTTCACGTTGTCCTTGTTTTGCATACAAAATCCAATAGGCATCCACAGGATTTTTTTTGTTTATGTTGCCATTTAAATCCAGCCTTGCGTCATACATAACAACATTAGCATTTTTATTCCTTTCTATTTTAAAGAGATTCTTGTTTTCTGCTAAAACTTCTGTAATGTATAAAAATGTATAGATCAAACTAAAACATAAAGCGACGATAATTTTCTGCATTTTTAAAATCCACCTTTTAGTTTATAAATTCTCAATTTATAAATCAGCATAATTATACAAAATTATTCTATGAACATTAATATTTTGTTGAAAATTGACATTTATTTTTTCTATGTATAGAATACTTAAACAGTTAAATATTAAGGGGTTTTTGTATGAGAGTATCTATTAAGGTTAAATATGGTTTTGCATCTATGATATGTTTAGCGCAAAAATATAATACTGGCGAATATGTTACAGTTTTGAGTTTAGCTGAAAGACTAAAGATTTCAAAGATATATTTGGAACAAGTATTTTCCCTTCTTAAACGCGCTGATCTTGTGTCGTCCATAAAAGGATCTCGCGGAGGATATCAGCTTGCAAGACCTTCCAATAGTATAACTGCATTTGACATATTATCAGCTATAGAAGTCTCAGGAATCTTTTATTGAAGGCGAGAATGGTATAGAGAAGACAATTCAAAATTCTGTTTTAGAAAAATTGGACGTTTCAATTAAAGCAACGCTTTTGGCAATAAGTCTTGAAAGTCTTGTTCTTGACGCTCAAAAGTATTCGTCAGAAAATGGTTATATGTTTTATCTATAATTAAAAAATATTTTAGCTTTTAAAATTTAATTTAAAGAGGAATTATAATGAAGAAATTAGTATTAATGATTATGCTTTTTTTAGGAGCTCAATGTGACGCACATCCATGGGACGGCAGCTTGACATCCCCTAGAATTTGGGAAAATCCTAATGAAGAAGTAGGTGAGTTTATACAGCAGGAAGATAAAATGAGTTTAATGAATTTGGCTGGGTTTATTACTTTATTAGGTTTATTGACCTTGAAAATATACTTTTTCAAGCCTCGGGAGAACCTTTACTGCCTCTTGGTGATGACGATTTGATTTAAAAATTTTCGTTTAACCGATTCACATTTTGGGTTTTGCCAATAATTTTGTATAATTTAGCTTAACAATTGTGTATGAATATTCCCTTTAGAGTAATTATATAAAGGGAATTTTTTGGATTTATTATTATGAAAAATTTCTCAGCAGTTATACTTGCCGCAGGCGTAGGAACAAGAATGAAGTCTTCTTTGCCGAAAGTTATGCACAATCTTTCAGGCAAACCATTGATAAAGTGGGTTATAGATTCTGTTTCCTCTTTAAAGCCTGATAATATTGTTTTAGTGTTGGGTTATGAAGCGGACAAAGTTGAAGAATATTTATCAGAAATAAGCGTAAAGAATTTAAAGATTGTTTATCAAAAAGAGCAGCTTGGTTCCGCACATGCAGTTATGCAGGCGGAGAAAGTTTTAAAGAATTACAATGGAAATATTTTGGTTTTAAGCGGTGATGTTCCTCTTATCAACGCTAAAACATTGTCAGCCTTGATAAAAAATAATGACAAAACTGCTTCTTCTCTTACTGTTTTAGCTGCTGGAGTTGCAAATCCGTTTGGCTATGGCAGAATAGTAAAAAAAGATGGTTTTTTGGAAAGAATAGTTGAAGAAAAAGATGCAAATATTTCTGAAAAACGGATAAATCTGATAAATTCTGGTATATATTGTTTTGATAAGAATTTATGGAAGGCTCTTTCAAAAGTTAAGCCTAATAATTCTAAAAAAGAATACTATATAACCGATACGGTTGCAATACTTAAAAGTATGAGCAAAAGTGTGTCTCTAACTGTTACAAAAGATGAAAATGAAGTAAAGGGTATAAATAACAGATTAGAACTTTCGCAAGCAGAAGCTCTATTAAAGGATAGAAAAATAAAAAGGCTTTTTGAAAGCGGCGTAAGCATTATAGACGCAGATAAAGTATATATCTCTTACGATGCAAAAATAGGGCAGGACACTATTATATATCCGGGCGTTTTTATTGACACAAGTGTTGTTGTAGGCAAAGGCTGCGTTTTGAAAGGCTCAAGCTATATAACTGATGCTAAGATAGATGACGGGAGCATAATTTCTTATTCTTACATAAATGGAGCCGTGATTGGCAAGAATGTTAAAATCGGTCCCTTCTCGCATATAAGACCGGGATCAGTTTTAAAAGACAACGTAAAAGTAGGAAATTTCTCGGAAACGAAAAAAGTTGTAATAGCAAAGAATTCTAAAGTTAATCATCTTTCATATATAGGCGACGCCGAAGTAGGAGAAGATGTAAATATAGGAGCTGGTACGATTACATGTAATTATGACGGGATAAACAAGCATAAAACGGTTATTGGTTCAAATTCATTCGTAGGCTCTAATGTTAATTTTATTGCTCCTGTTAAAGTCGGCAATAATGCTTTAATAGCTGCAGGATCAACTGTAACCCGCGATGTCCCGGCAGGTAAACTTGCAATAGCAAGAGCAAGACAAGAATTAAAGCGTAGAATAATAAAATAAAGAATTATTTTGAAATAAACGTTGTTTTCGTTTAAAGAAGGACTAAGAGGAGCATTATGAAACTTAAGATTATTTCAGGCAACGCTAATATAGAGCTTGCAAAGCAAATTACTCAAAAGCTTGGCGTTGAGCTGAGCGAAGCAAAAGTTGGGCATTTTAGCGATGGAGAAATTCAGGTAAAAATAGTTGACAACGTCAGAGGGGCAGATTGTTTCATAATTCAGCCTACATGCCCTTCAGTTAATGAAAACTTAATGGAACTTTTAATTATAGCGGACGCTTTAAAGAGAGCGTCTGCAAGAAGAATAACTGCTGTTGTTCCTTATTATGGTTATGCAAGACAAGATAGAAAAGCCGAACCTAGAGTACCTATTACGGCAAGACTTGTTGCAAATCTTTTAGCAACGTCTGGTGTTACAAGGCTTTTAACTATGGATTTGCACGCTGGGCAGATTCAGGGTTTTTTTGATATCCCTGTTGATCACCTTTATGCCAAGCCTATTTTGTCAAAATATTTTCAGGATAAAAATTTAAAAGACGTGGTTGTGGTTTCTCCTGACGCAGGTGGCGTAGAGAGAGCAAGGTCTTTTGCAAAGCTTATCCATGCGGACTTGGTAATAGTTGATAAGAGAAGACCTCGCCCTAATGAGGCTTCTATAATGAACATTATAGGAGAAGTAAAAGATAAAACTTGTATAATATTAGATGATTTAGTTGATACTGCAGGTACGTTGACAAAAGTTGCAGATGTCATAAAAGAAAAAGGCGCTGCAAAAATTCTTGCTGCAGCATCCCATGGAGTTCTTTCTGGAGAAGCAAAGCAGAGAGTTCAAAACTCAGCTTTGGAAGAGCTTATAATAACGGATACTATTCCCTTGTCAAAAGAGGGTCCAAATGACAAGATTGTTGTATTGAGTGTTGCGCCAATATTAGCAGAGGCTATTAAGAGAATTTCAAATGATGAGTCAATAAGCGCATTGTTCCTATAAAAATAAACTGCTGTTGTAATAACAATGGAGGATTGTAATGAATGAAGTAATTTTAGATGTTGAATTAAGAGCATCCGGTACTAAGGGAGGGCTTTCTTCTTTGAAAAAAGAAGGAAAAATTCCGGCTGTATTTTATGGAAAAAATGTTAAACATGAATCTATATCTGTTAATGCTAAAGCTTTTGCTTCAGTAATAGAAGCAAATGGAGCAAATGTAATTATAGATTTAAACTTTAAAGATGGCAAGAAGCCAGCTATTGTGAAAGAAATTCAAAGAGATGTTTTGACTCAGTATCCTATTCACATAGATTTTCGCTCAATTTCTCTTGAAGATAAAGTTGAAGTTTTGGTTCCTATACACATTGACGGCGTTGCAGACGGCGTTAAGAATTTTGGCGGAACAATGGAATTTATCGTTAGAGAAGTTAAAGTTAAAGCATTGCCTAAAAATATTCCTCAAAAGATTAGCGTAGATGTAAGCGCACTTGGCATAAGTCAGGGAATAACCATAGCTGACTTGCCTAAACTTGAAAGTATTAGTTATGCCCAGGATCCTTCAACATTGATTATTAATGTTATAGCTGCAAAAGTTGAGGAAGAAAAACCTGCAGAAGCGGCAGTAGGAACGGATACTGCTCAGCCTGAAGTTATAAGCGAGGGCAAGAAAGATAAAGAAGGTGAACAAGGAGTAGCAGCAGCTCCTTCTCCAGCAGCAAAGAAATAATAAAATAGATTACGGAGTTGCCGGTGTCTAAACAGATTAAGCTTTTTGTCGGACTTGGCAATCATGGTCATAAATATAAAAATACCCGTCATAATCTCGGTTTTATGGCTCTGGACTCAATAGCTTTGGCTAAAGGTCTTGACTTTAAAAATTGGGACAGTATGGCGGATATTTCTTTTTATGAGGTTTCTTCTATAGGAAAAGTATGGCTTTTGAAGCCTACTACTTTTATGAATCTTTCTGGAGACGCCGTATCATCTTTTGCAAAATATTATAAAATCAGTGCAGAAGAGATAGTTGTTTGTTACGATGATTTTTCTATACCTCTTGGCGGATATAAAATTAGAATGTTTGGTTCTGCAGGCGGACACAATGGTATAAAATCCATCATAGAACGGCTTAATACGGATAAATTTCCGAGAATAAAATTCGGCATAGGTCCGTTGCCAAAATTTATGGACATGGCTGATTTTGTTTTGTCAAAATTTGCAAAAGAAGATGAAAATAAAATAAATTTAGTAAAAAAACTTTCTGTTGAAATTTTTGATGAAATAAATGCGTCTAATATTGACAAAGCAGCTTCTAAACTGGCAAATAAAAATAGAACTCTTGATTGAATAGTTTTTTATAAATTTAGAGGCTAAGACGTTATGTATAAAAATAGAAACAATAGAAAAGAATTATCGCTTGAAAATATTATATATGGACGCAATTCGGTTTTAGAGCTTCTTAAAGCAGGTAAACGTACTGTAAACAAATTGATGGTGTCGCATACTGCAAGAGGTTCTGCAGTTACAGAAATTATTAATCTTGCAAAACAAAAAGGTATTGCTGTGCATACAGTTCCTCCTGAAAAACTTGACAGGTTTTCAGAGAAATCGCAAGGCATTGCTGTAGAAGTCTCGCCAACAGAGTACATAGAGCTTGAAGATTTAATAAAACAATCAAAAGCTTCGCCAAAATCGTTGCTTGTAATATTAGACGGTATAGAAGATCCTCATAATTTGGGCGCAATAATAAGGAATTGCGTAGCTTTTGGAGCTGACGGTGTGATAATACCCAAGTGGAGAGCTGCAGGTGTAAATGAAACCGTTTCAAAAGCATCTGCTGGAGCAGTAGAACATATTTCAATATCAAAAGTTGCAAATATAAATCAGGCAATAGATTTATTAAAAGAAAATAACTTTTGGATAGTCGGTGCGGAAAACGGTGGACAAAGTTTAGAAGATGCAGATTTGCCTTTCCCGTTAGCTGTAATCATAGGAAGCGAAGGTTTTGGACTTCACAGTTTAACCAAAAAACGCTGTGATTTTTTAATATCAATACCTCAAAAAAACATCATATCTTCACTTAACGCTTCATGCGCTTGCGCAGTAATTTTGTATGAAATTTACAAAAAACGGAAATAAAAAAAACTGTAAAATCTTTATTTTATTTTTCTTGTTGCAATGTTAAATAAAAAATGATATAAAAAAAGAAAATTTAGGTATAAATTTCTACAGTTCAAAAAAGATAAGGATGACATAGAAATTTTATGAAGAAAGTAGTTGATGATGGTTTTGTAATAGGCCAATGCGGTGCATCTCCATGAGATGGAAGTTTAAGGTCGCACGAAGTTTGGAACAATTGCTGCAACATATGAGATCTTGATTACTGATGATGTTAGAGAACAAGAAGAAAATGACGGCAATGATGCAAATCAAGACGATTTTCTTAATGCTATGATGATAGATTTGGAGTTCCAAGAAGGATTCTTTTCCCCAGCTGGAATGTCAGAGGCAGATATAATGCAACACCTTTTAGACCTAATTAGGATAAGTTTTTATATTTGTATGGGATGTTTAAATGACTTTGTTGAGAATAGAATTCGCACATTGTTTTTCAAGAATTTTCAATTTAGCAGAGGCACTAGCAATAGCTATAATTATTTATTAAATATTTCAAGGTAAGCAGTAAAAAAAACTAAAAGGAGAACAATTTATGAACAAATTAGGTTGTTTCTTTGTAATTTTAGTCTTTATGACATTAGTTAGTGGGATTTCCAAAGCAGGGCAGACTATTGACTTATCTGGTAATATTAACCAAGACATTGCTGGAAACGGAAACCCAAATAGTGGTCAAGGACCCTTTAACAGTGATTTAAATGACAATACTTTGAATATTACAGGGTGTACTCTTTCTGCTTCTGTCTATATAAGTGGAGCGTGGTCTAGTGTTGGAAATACTATATTTTCTAATAATGTCTTGAATATAAATGCTCCAATTACTCCAGCGCCGGACGAATCTTCCTATACATTTTAGGGGTTGCACAAATTCTAATAATAGTGCTTTTTCTGATGCAAACAATAATACGATAAATATAACTAATGGAGTTACCCTCAGTAACGTTGGCCAAGTTGACATATATGGGACTTTTATTTCAGGATCGAACGTGAACTCAAACAAAGTAAACATCTTCCCTAATGTTAATATCAACAGCAGCTATACCATAGGCGTATGTGGCGCATATGTACTAAAGGCTAAAGATAATATTCTCCAAATGTTTAAAAATGTCATAAACATCTTTGAAGGTACTTCTTTACAAGCTACCAATCAAATAAACATAATCGCTGCGATCTGCGCTAATACTACTGATATTTCTAGTTTTTCTTATAGCACAGAAAATATAGTGAGTATCCATAAAAATGTTTCTTTAAACGCACCTCAAATAAACATACTAGGAACACGTTTATCCAATACTGGTTCCATTAACATAAACAACAACACGTTAAATTTTCATGCAAATAAAGAATGTATCGTAACAAAAGTTGGTAATTCTACAAATTACAACTTTTATTTGTATGAAGGAATAAAAGCAGGCAATACAGTATTGTCATTTGCTTCAGGAGAAAGCAATGATCCAACGATTACAAAAGAAGCCTTAAATCTTGAAGATACTAATATAGATATAAGCATGGCTAAAGAAAATAGTCTCCAATTAGGAGACTCAATAACGTTAATGCACTGTGATGCTGGGTTTATTAACTTTAGCGGTGTTATTATTGATGGGGAGTATAAAAGTCCATTGTTTGCGAGAAAAGCCAGCTTTGGACTTACTCTGGACGAGGGTAATAATAATATTATGTCGGGATTCTCAGCAGGAGGAATAGTACTAAATGAAAGAAGTAAACAATATAGCCAAGGAAGAGCAGTAGGAGTAGCATTTGTAAATCAAGGAGGGGACTTTTTGGCAGGAAAAGGAATAGAAGAATTAGATAACATAACAGGAGAAGGAATAGTTCCATTTGGAGCAGTAGAGTTTGGAAAAAGTAAATATAAAACAGGATCGGATGCTAACCCTAACATAGACGGATACGAGGTATTAGCAGGAATAGGAAAGAATTTTGAGTATGAAGAAGATAAAGTAGTTGTGGGAGTATTCTTTGAGCAGGGTGGTGGATACTATAAAATAGATTCTGAGTCCGTACAAGGAGAAGCAAAAGGAAATAACAGCTATATAGGAGCAGGACTGCTAGGAAAGTTAAAGCTAGGAGGAGACAGAAAAATAGCAGGGTTATACGTAGATGGGGGAGTTAGAGTAGGGAATGGAAAAATAGACTATAAGACTTCTGGCGAATGGTTAACTGTGCCTGTAGAAGAACTAAAGTATGATTATAATGCATTGTATTATGGATTGCATTTAGGTGCAGGTTACAGTTACAAGATAGACGATAAGGTAGAGGTAGAAGGTTTTGGAAGATATACATTTATGATGCAAGAGGGAAAAAATATAAAGATTGAAGATGATAATATGAAGTTTAATGAAGTGATGTCGCATAGGATAAGAGTAGGTGTAAAAGGGAAATTTAAAGTAAAAACAAAGATGGAAGCATATATAGGCATAGCAGGAGAGCAAGAGCTAGATGGAGAGATAAAGGCAAAAGCATTATATAATGGGAAAGAAATAGAAAGTCTAAAGTTAGCAGGAACAATAGGAGTAGGAGAAATAGGATTAAACTATGGAATAGGAAATAGATGGAATATAGGAATAAGCGCAGAAGGATTTGTAGGGAATAGAGAAGGATTTTTGGGCAGCTGTTGGCTTTCTTATGCTATATAATGAAGGAAACAAAGTAGAAGTAGATTGTTAATATTAGAGCTTTTTTAGTGTTATGAATATGTAGACAAAAGAACAATATCCTCTTTCAAAATTGAACTCAACATGATTTTGAAAGAGAATATTGTTCTTTATATGTATCCACAATAAAATCTAAATAAATTTTTATTAGGTTTAATAAAGAAAGGGCTATATATAAACTTACTTATTTTTAGTTTTTTTAGAGTATTAAGTTTATTAAAAGGCATTATTTGACTTCAAGGTTAGGATTTATATAAAATAAGCTTTCTTAAGCTGGCGTTTATTTGAATTATAGTATTAAAGGAGTAGCAGGTGAACAAAATAGGCATAGTTTGTACAATGGGACCGTCAATACGTTCCCTTGAAATTTTGAAGAATCTAGCTGATAGTGGTATGGCTATAGTAAGGCTTAACTTCTCACATGGGACTTTTGCGGACTATGAAAAAGATATTTCTTTGGTAAGAACTTTGAACGAAGAGTGTAAGAAAGATATAAAAATTCTTGCCGACTTGGAAGGTCACAGAATAAGAGTTGGTAAAATTGAAGGTGGAAAAGTAGAATTAAAGAAAGGGCAACAGCTTATTCTTAATAATAAAGATAGAGTAGGAAATAGTAAAGAAATTTCAATAGACTATCTAAATCCCCTTACAGATATTACAAAAGGTCTTACAATTTTTATAGATGATGGGAACCTTGTGTTAAAAGTTTTATCTTCAAAAGAAGATGAGCTTGTTACTGAGATTCAGATAGGCTATGTTTTAAAAACCCATAAAGGTGTAAACATTCCTGATGCAAAACTAAAATTTAAACCTTTAGAAGATAAAGACCTTAAAGGTTTGCTTTTTGCTTTGGGTCAAAATGTTGATTACGTGGCAAATTCTTTTGTTAGAGATGCTGCTGACATGCAGCCTATAATAGACATAGTAAAAGAGCAAAAAGCCAAATGTAAACTTGTAGCTAAAATTGAAGATATGTCTGGAATCAATAATATTGATGAAATTCTTAATGTTGCTGATGGAATAATGGTTGCTAGAGGTGACATGGGAGTGTCTTTGCCTGTTTATTCTGTGCCTGTAATGCAAAAATATATAATAAAAAAATGCAAGTCGCGCAATAAATTTGTAATTACGGCTACACAAATGTTGGAAAGTATGATTAAAAATCCTGTGCCTACAAGAGCAGAAGTCAGCGATGTGGCTAATGCGGTTTTGGATGGAACTGACTATACAATGCTTTCAGCTGAAACATCAGTAGGACATTATCCTGAGAAAGCTGTTGCTATGATGGGTAATGTTATAAAATACACACTGGAAAATAAATCAAAGATAGCCTAAAATTTTTATATAAAGAACGACGACTGCCGTTGTAATATTAGTTTTTGCTAATTTTTCGGCAGGCTCTTTCTTTTGATTAGATTGGGAAAAAAAAATGGAAATTGTTTATTCCTTGATAGCTGCAAGTGCGGCAATGGTAGGGGCTTTAATAATTTTAACATTTCATAAATGGTCTGAAAGAAATTCTTTTCTTATAATAAATTTTGCAGCTGGCGTTATGCTTACTCTTGCTTTTGCTCATTTAATACCTGAAGGATTTGAGTTAAATTCTAATACAATGTTTTATACCTTAATAGGTTTTTTGTTTATGTTTTTTTTGCAGTTTATTGTTTTATTCCACCCATGCCACGATCATGAGTGCCACACGCACACGCATGTAGCTTCTGTTGTAGGTTTATCTCTACATTCAATTATTGATGGACTTATAATAGCTATTGGCTTTGAGACTAATGCAGAATTAGGAATTCTTACAACGCTTGCTATTTTGCTTCACAAACTTCCAGATGGGATAACTATTTCTGGAATTTTGCTTCATAAAGGTGCCTCTAAAAAGAAGATTTTCCTTTTTTCTCTTCTTACTGCATTATTTACGCCTCTTGGCACAATACTTGGTCTATGTTTGTTTAAAGGAATGTCCTTACATATGTTAGGGGCATTTTTAGGAATAACGGCAGGCTCTTTTATTTTTCTTTCAGCTTCAGATTTGATACCAGAAACACATAAGTCAAAGGATAAAATTACATCGCTTATGTTGTTTGCAGGAGTGTTTGTTGTTCTTGCTGCAGAACGTATAATAAGACATTGATTTTATAATATTCATAATAAGCGATTTTGGAGATTTTCAACAATGAATGAAATAAAGAAGTTTCCATATACCGATATTTTGGGCTGGTCTATATCAAGGTACGACAGATTCTCAAACTGCAAACGTCAATATTTCTACGATTATTATGCAAAGTACGATAAAGAAAATCCTCTAGAGAAAATTGTATTTTTAAAAAGTTTAACTTCAAAGGTTTTGGAAACAGGGAATATTGTCCATGACATTATAAGAGACGTGCTTCAAAGATTTCAAAAGAGCTCAAAACCAATAAATAAAGAGAAATTTTTTAAATATGCGTTTAATATGACTCAAGAATATTGTAGTGCCAAGACTTTTTTTGAACATTATTACAATGGCGATTTAATTTCCAGTCAAGAAATATACTTAAAAGTTAAAAATACACTTGAGAATTTTTTAAACAGTCCTCGTTTTTCTTGGATTGAGAAGAATGTCGTTCCCCAAAGCTCAGAGTGGGTTATAGAGCCTGCAGGGTTTGGAGAAACAAGAATAAATAATTATAAAGCGTTTTGCAAAGTGGATTTTTTATTTCCTATAGGAGATAAAATATATATTATAGATTGGAAAACCGGCAAATGTAACGATGTTAAACATTCAAAGCAATTGACTGGCTACTCTCTCTGGGCAAACTATCATTTTGAAAAAAAAGCTGCAGATATTGCACCAATGATTGTATATCTTTATCCTGAATATAAAGAAAAAAATGTAGAAATCAACGATATATCCATACTTGAATTTGCAAGTACTGTAGAATTAGAGACAAAAGATATGTATGAGTATTTGATTGATATTGAAAAAAACATACCTAAAAATAAAAAAGAGTTTCCTGTTACCTGCAACACATTTTTTTGCAAATACTGCAATTATAAAGAAATTTGCAGTGCAAGCAAGTGTTAAAAATTTATGGAACTCTGATAATGTGTTAGGAAAAAGAAAGTCTTTGATATTGTCGGAAGTAAGAAACAAAGATATTATTTCAATAAATAACAAACAGTTTTATGTGTCAAAAAAATCTTAAATAGAGAAAAATGGTCTGTAGTAAAATTAACACATTTAGGTAGTATAAACCAGTTTAAATCTTTAGGCTATTTGATAACGAGTTATGTTATGGCATAGTAAAAATTTGAAAGGAGAAATATCAGTTAAGAGTATTATAGGAAAAGGGACAACGTTCTATATAAAATTTCCGATACTAAAATAAATATGAATACGATTTTATATGTTTTGATTGGAGTTATCACTGGAGTTTCTTTTGTTCTGTACAAGTATATGTCGGTTGTAAAAGATAATGCGGCTAAAGAACAGAAGATAAAAGATTTAGAGGAAAATATTAAAAAACAATTAAGCATAAACGATTATTTGAAAATAGAATTTGAGAATATTGCTTCAAAAGTTTTAGAGGAAAAAAATGCAAAAATTACAGATTTGAATAAAACTTCTTTAGAAAATGTAGTCGCACCATTTAAGGTAAAAATTGATGAGTTTAAAAACAAGGTTGAAAATCTCCAGATATATGAAGCAGAGAAAATGTCTGGATTACAGAAAGAATTGGAAAAATTGATTAATCTTAATAAGCAGATAAGCGAAGAAGCCAATAATCTTGCCGGAGCTTTAAAAGGTGAGAATAAATTACAAGGGATATGGGGGGAGCTTACTTTAGAGAGAATTTTTGAGTATGCGGGCATGATAGAAAGTGTGCATTATAATTCTCAAGAACAATTTAAAGAAGAAAGTGGGAAAAAGATTCCAGATTATATAGTTAACTTACCAGATGGAAAGCACATAGTTGTTGACGCAAAAACATCTCTGGGGGCTTACGAAAAATATTATAATTCTCAAAATGAAGCTGATAAAAGGATTTATTTAAAAGAACATTCCGCAAGTATAAAAAAACACATTGATGAGCTTGAGGAAAAAGATTATGCCAATTTACAGGGACTTAACCAACCTGAATATATTTTAATGTTTGTGCCTATAGAAGGCGCTGTTTCTCTGGCAGTTGCAGATAAACCAGATTTAGTAGGCTATGCATTTAAGAAAAATATTATAATAGTTACACATTCAACGCTTTTAGCTACCCTAAAAACCGTTGAGTATATTTGGCGTCAAGAAAACCAGAAAAAAAATGTTCTTGAAATAGCCAAAGTAGGTGGAAATCTTTACGATAAATTTGTAACTTTTGCTGATATTTTGCTTGATGTCAATAGAAAAATAGCAGAAGCAAAAGACAAAACTGAAGATGCATTAAAAAGGCTTTCTTATTCTGATAAGAAGGGGGATAGTTTGGTGGCAAGGGCTCAAAAATTAAAAGAACTAGGATCTCCTACAAAAAAAGAAATTCCTAAAGATCTGCTAAACGACACCAATAGTGTCATGTAAGTTGAGGATAAAATGAACGTACAGAAAACAACATTGTATAAAGACGAACTTAAAAATAAAGTACTAGAACTTAGAGAAGAATTTGATAAAAAGGATTTAGAGATTATTTTTGACGATAATTCTTTTAAAGATTATCTTGTAAAAATTGTTGTTAAAACAAAAAAAGGAATAACAAAAGGAAATTTGTTTATCTATTATAAACCTACTAAAGGTACGTACTCTTTGAAAAGGCAAATAAAAGATGCCCAAACAGATTTGTTTATAGACTCATTATGGAATGAGCTCAACGGTTCAGAAATTTATACAGCTAAGAGCGGTATTTACGAGGCTTTTGTAGATGGTTCTTATATTAATGGAACTACAGGTTACGGTGCGGTCATTTATCTGGGTAATGAAATAAAGGCAGAACTTTCAGGAACGGTTCCCAATACACAGTTTAGACAATTTGGCGGAGAATTGAAATCTGTTATTGAAACTTTGAAATGGTGCGATGAAAACAATACTAGAAAGATAAGAATTAACTATGATTATGAGGGTATAGAAAAATTTGCGTCGGGTAAATGGAAAGCTCGTAATGAACTTTCAAAAGATTATGTAAACTTTATTCAGCAAACAAAGGTGGAAATTGAGTGGCGGCATATAAAAAGCCATACGGGAAATATCAAAAATGATAAAGCTGATTTACTAGCAAAACGTGCAACAAGCAAGCTGTAATTTTTGTATAATTATTTGTTAATATTTTTTCAAGGGAGGGAAAAACATGTCAAACTTGAAAAACGCGTTTTATGCGAGTGTTGGTCTTGCGTTGAAGACTAAGGATAAGGTTGAAGCAGCAGCAAGAAAGTTTGTTAAAGACAACAAAATTGAGGCGGCAGAAGGAAAAAAGTTTATAGACAAAACAGTTAAACACGTTGAATCTGCGAAAAATGACTTATCAAAAAAGATTAACGAAGCTGTAAAAAATGCGGTAGATAAAATGGGTTTTATAACACACAAAGAAATAAAAGCGCTAAAAGGTGAATTGCAGCATTTTAAAAAACAGCTGATCCAGTCTAAGGCATCTAAATCAAAAGTCAAAAAAAAGAAAAAGTAAAGTCAAACTAAAAGCTTTCGGTGTGATAATTTACATGCCGAGGGCTTTTTTATTTATGTTTTTCTTCTGTTGATTGAGAAGCCATTTCTGAGGCTGCGGCAAGTAGATTTTGGTTTTCTAAGTCATCAAGAAGTAATGACGTCAAGGCTTTTGCTACTTCAGCTTCTTCAAAGGCAACTTGCGAAACGCCCGCTTGTTTTAGATTTTCTTTGTGGTCTAAAAATCTCGCTCTGGCAAGTATTCTTGTTTTGGGGTTTAACGATGAAGCAAGAGTTGCTGTCTCCAACGTTAATGGTAAAGACGGGATAGTAATAATTAAGTACTCCGCGTTTTTTATTCCCGCTGCAAATAAAATTTCTTTTTGCGAAGAATCTCCATATACTGCAGAAAATCCCTGACTACTTAAACTGTTTATGGTATCTATATTTATGTCAATAATGACTGGATTTACATTTTGTCCTTTCAGAGCATTTACAACTTGTTTCCCTGTTGGACCATAACCAACTACTATTGCATTCTTTTGAGTAGGAAAATCTTTTGCAGACAGAATGTTTTGTACAAACTGGTTCCTTTTATTATTCTTACTACCTTTCTTTTCAACTTTAAAATTTAAAAGATTCCATAACACTTTCTTTGTTCTTAAAAAGTTTTCAAGTGTCATTATTTTTGCAAATACTGAAGGATTCAACGTTATTGAAATAATTGAACATACTACTATTGCGTTGTAAACCTCGCTGCCTGCAAGATTTAAACGCCTCGCTTCCTGAGCTAATATAAATGAAAATTCCCCAACTTGAGCAAGACCAGTCGCAACAGTAAGTGCAGTTTTTGGTGAATAACCAAGTAGGGATACAGTAATTAATGCAGTTAAAGGTTTTATTAATAAAACTATTATAAGGCATATACAGATAAGAACAGGATATTCAATTAAAAATTTAAAATCAAAAAGCATTCCTACTGCTAAGAAAAACAGAACCGCAAAAGCGTCCCTAAGCGGTAGAATATCAGCGCCCGCTTGATGGCTTAACTTACTTTTTCCAACAACCATTCCACCTAGGAAAGCTCCTAAAGCAAAAGATGCTTGGAATACAAAGGCAGCTAAAACAGCTGTTGCAAAAGCTATAACCAATACTGCAAGAGTAAACAGCTCTTGTGATCGTGTTTTTACAATTTTTGACAAAATCCATGGGACAAATTTTCCTCCACCTTTCATTACAATAATCCATAAAAGTGTTATGCGCAATATAGCTATGATTACCACTTTAAGTATATTAAAGCTTCCTTCTGTTACATTTGAATTTGATAATATTGCCGAAAGGCTTGGAAGAATGACGAGTATTAGTACGGTCAGAATATCTTCTACAACAAGCCAGCCTACTGCTACATGTCCGTGTATTGTGTTTGTTATATCATTATCTTCCAAGACTCTTAAAAGTACTACAGTGCTGGCAACAGCAAGTCCAAAACCTAATATCAAGGCAGACTTCAAACTAAGACCCAAAGCTAAACCCAAAAATGTAGTAAACACAGTAGCAATGCTACTTTGTATTATAGCCCCAGGTATAGCCACACCTTTAACTGCTATTAGATCATCAAGTTTAAAATGCAATCCGACACCAAACATTAAAAGAATAACTCCAGCTTCGGAAAGCTGGAATGCTAGTGCGGGATCTGCAATAAAGCCAGGCGAAGATGGTCCTATAAGGAACCCGGCTAATAAATATCCCACTATAGAAGAAAGTCCAAGTTTTTGGGTTATAAAACCAAAAGTTAGCGCAAGACCAAATCCTATAGCCATGATTTCAAGCAATTTATATTCGTGCATTTGTATTCCACCCAAAAAATTGAACAAAGATGTGAGTATATAAATTATGTATAATATACGACATTATGAAAAGTTTATCAAAAATTGAGAAAATATTAAATTTAGTACAAAAACCGGCAAGATATATAAATAGCGAGCTTAATTCTCATCCAGCCGATATGTCTGCGGATTTCTCGGTAGTTTTATCAGTTTTGCCTCCTGTTATGCGTTTACGACTTCGTTTTTCAAAAAGAGGGACTGTCAAATTTATATCTCACTTAGAACAAATAGAAGTTTTCAGAAGAGCCGCAAGACGCTCAAATCTTCCCCTAGCTTTTACGGCAGGATTTAGCCTGCAAGTAAAATCTTCTTACGGACCTCCTTTATCTATAGGGCAAGAAAGCGCGAGTGAATACATAGACTTGTATTTTACGCAAAAAGTTGATATAGAAGAAGTTAAAAAAGAATTTGTAAGAATTTTGCCAGGAGGTTTTAAATTACTCAATGCCAAAAGAGTACCTTTAAATTTTCCGTCAATTGATATTTTGTCAAATGTTGCAGAATACGAGGTAAAAGATACCGAAATAGTTCAAACAGAAATTGATAAGTTTTTAATGCAAGATTCAATAATGATTGAAAAAATAAAAAAAGGCGAAATTGTAACTGTTAATGCCAAGCCCTTAATTAAAGAATTTACTATTGCAAATGGAACTTTAAAACTTCAACTCCGTTTTGGGAGCGGCAAAACTGTAAAGCCAGAAGCTGTTTTAAATAAATTGTTGGACAATAAAGAAAATTATGGCAGAATGTACGACATAGAAAGAACAAATTTGTATATTGAAACGAAGAAGGGAGAGTTATTTTTGCCCTAATTTGTTGAAGTAGGAAAAAGGTGAACAAAGAAATAGTAGTAAACAAAACTTTTGAAGAGACAAAAGTTGCAGTGCTTGAAAATGGCAAGCTTTTTGACTTGTTTATTGAGAGGAGAGAATCAGAAAAAATTTTAAACAATATATATAAAGGCTCTGTACAAAATATCGTGCCTGCGCTTGGTTCTGCTTTTATTGATATAGGTTTCGGCAAAAGCGCTTATCTGGGAGGCGACGATATAATTGCTCAGCTGAAAGAAAAGAATATAGAAAATATGATTAAAGTAGGGCAGGACGTAATGGTTCAGGTTTATAAAGAACCTATCAGTACCAAGGGACCTAAAGTTACAATGGACATTTCTTTACCCGGAAGATTGCTTGTGTACATGCCATTTAGCAATAATATAGGCGTATCAAAAAATATCGGAGATGAAAAAGAACATGATAGATTAAAAAGTATTATTACTGAAATAAAAAAGGATATTCCTGGTGGTATAATTGTAAGGACAGAAGCTGAAGATGCTGATGAATATGAAATTAGAAGCGAGATAAAGTATTTGACAAGGTTGTGGTCGTCTATTGTTTCAAGGTTTAATGGCGCTAAGCTCATGAGTCTTATACATAATGATTTAGGAGTTGTTTTTCAAACGATAAGAGATTACTTTTCGGATAATGTAAGCCTTATGCATATAGACTCTTCAAGGGAATTCAAAGATGTAATTGAGTTTGTAAAAATAGTTTCCCCTGAGTTGCTTGACAGAATAGTTTTATATGATGGAAATGTTCCTATATTTAAGGCTTACGGTATTGAAGAAGAAATTAAAAGGCTTCGTTCAAATAAAATAAGGCTTCAATCAGGTGGATACCTAATTATACAAGAAGCAGAATCTCTTTGTGCTATAGATGTAAATAGCGGAAAGTTTACAGCAAAGACTTCTCAAGAAGATACGGCGACAGTTACAAATATTGAAGCGGCATCTGAAATAGCAAGACAGCTCAGACTCAGAAATATAGGCGGAATTATAGTTATAGATTTTATAGATATGAAAAAAGCCACTAACCGTCAGAAAATTTTGGAAAAACTCCGCAAGGCGACTAAAGGTGATAAAGCAAAAATAAAAATATGGCCTATAACAAAACTCGGACTTATAGAAATGACAAGACAAAGAAAAAGAGAATCTTTGTTTTCTTTACTTGGTGATATGTGTCCTGTATGCAAAGGGTTAGGTCTCGTTTTGTCAAAAGAGTCTATTTTTATAAATGTTTGTGATGAAATAGAACAATTAAAGTTTGACGAATATCACGGCAAAATAAAAATAAAACTTCACCCAGATGTTGTAGATTATTTTAAAGAAAGAAAGTCCAGACTAAAAGAATTGTTTAACGCAGATTTTGAAATAAAACCAAGTCAAGGAATAGCGAGAGAAGAATATCAAATAGTTTTTGAATAATCTTCTAGAATCCTTCTTCTTCTATGCTCAAATCCTGCTTTTTTTGTTCGTAGGAAGTATTAATTAATTGATTATAATATTGAGTAGGGGCAGTTCCTTGTCTAAACGCTTCTAAAAATGATCCCGGCGTTTTGCTTAACGCCAAAAGACCAGTGCTTGGGTCAATCAGCGCCCATTCTATACCATCAGGCTGTTTAAAATCTAAGATAGGCTTTCCCTCAAGTGCTTCTTTCATAAATTTAGTCCACGTAGGACACGCGAGACCTCCTCCGGTAACCCTGTCACCTAAAGGCATTGAACGGTTGTCATATCCAATCCAAACACCAGCAACAAGTTGAGGTGTATATCCAACAAACCAAGCATCGCTTCCATCGTTTGTGGTTCCTGTTTTCCCTGCGCAAGGTCTTCCTAAATTTTTGGCATACCAACCGCTTCCTTTCTCAACAACAGCTTTAAGCATATTGGTTAAAATAAAACATACTTGAGGAGATAGAACTTCTTCTTGTTCTGGAATGTTTTCTTCCAATACTTTCCCATATTTATCAAGTATTCGCGTTATTATATAAGGTGTCGTTTTAATTCCTCCTGAAGCAAAAACTGCAAAAGCCGAGACCATTTGTTCAAGAATAACGTCACTTGCTCCAAGTGCAAGAGAATAGGAATTTATAAGAGGTGTAGTTATACCAAGGTTTTTTGCTGCTTCAATAACTTTTACAGGTGTTGTTTTCATTATCAACTCAACTGCACAAGTATTTATTGATAATGCCAAAGCCGTTCTTAAAGTTACTTTTCCTCTAAATTTTTTACTGTAATTTTTGGGAGCCCAAACTTTGTTTGTGTCAATTAAATCATCTTCAGAAACATTTTCGGCTATTATTTCAAGATAAGTTATATCTCTTGAAACTAAATTCCAAGAATCTCTATTATACACAAAAACCAAGGGGTCGTCTTCAAGCGTGGACGCAGGTGTAAATCCCTGTTGTATTGCTGTAAGATATACAAACGGTTTGAAAGCCGACCCAGCTTGTCTTTTAGCTTGAGTTGCTCTGTTAAACTGTGATTCTTTAAAACTACGTCCTCCAACCATAGCTCTAATTGCACCGTTTTTTGGGTCCACTGCTATAAGAGAACCTTGAACTTTAACTGGCATTTGTTTTGTTTTCTCAAAAAAAACTGCTTTGCCTTTATCAAAATCACTAAGAGATTCTTCAATTACTTTTTCAGCTGCTGTTTGAGCCTGCATATCTAAAGTAGTGTAAATTGATAGACCGTCCCTAAACAAAACGTTTGTTCCGTATTTTGGTTCAAGGATAAGTCTTAAAGCCTCCACAAAATAATGCCCTTTTTCTTCTTTTAGCGAAGTATCTTGTACAGGCAAGGGTGTTTCAATAGCTTCTTTCTCTTGCTCTTGTGTTATATATCCAAGCTGCCTCATTCTCGATAGAACTAGATTCCTTCTTAGAAGGGCGACTTTTGCGTTTTTGAATGGATTGTAATAATTTGGTGATTTAGGTATTGCCGCAAGTATGGCGCATTCTGCGAGATTTAAGTCTTTTATGTCTTTATTAAAATATATTTTTGCAGCCGACTGTACTCCGTGTGCTCCGCTGCCAAAATAAATTTGGTTTATGTAAAATTGCAAAATTTCGTCTTTTGAATAATTTTTTTCAAGTTGTATGGTAAGCAAACCTTCTTTAATTTTTCTTATTATAGTTTTTTCACGGGTCAAGAATATAGTTTTTGCTAATTGCTGAGTAATTGTGGATCCACCTTCGGCGGCCCTTCCTTTTAATAATATCCTTAAGAATGCCCGCGTTATACCTTTTATTGAAATTCCCCAGTGTTTGAAGAAATCGTTATCTTCAATTGAAATAAACGCGCTTTGTAAATTTGCTGGGATATCATTTATAGTAGTGAGAACACGTCTTTCCGTGAAAAGCTCAGCTATTAAGTTATTATCTTTATCGTAAATTTTCGTTGATAAATTAGGCGTGTAATCTCCTAGCAGTCGTATTGACGGAAGATTGTCTATAAAATCTGAAATAATTTTGCCACAGACGATTATAGCAAGTGCAGAAAATAGCGTGATAAAAATAAACTTAGGAAAGGCGGTTTTTTTTAATTTAATCTGATATCTCATAATGTAAAGAATTATATTTTAAAATGCGGATTCTTTCAATAGCCGCAAAAACTTTTTCAGGCTTATTTATGCGACTTGCGATTGTAAAAGTTTCTGTTAAAATATTATAATAACTGCATGAAATATAATGCCGGCGTTATTTATAACAAATCTAAATCAAACGCTAAAAAACTTGCACTTGAAATTGCGACATGGCTTAAAAAGAACAAATGCAAAGCATTTTTTAGTGATTCTATTTCAGTAAAACCTAAAAAATTTGATTTTGTGTTGTCTGTCGGTGGAGATGGAACAATGCTAAAAGTTATAAGGACATTTTCACCATTGTCAGTTCCGATAAAAGGCATAAATCTTGGTTCTCTTGGATTTTTAACCGATACGGATGCAAATGAAGTTTTTGAGTTCTTAAAAAATTTGTTTTCTTCTGGTCTTAAGATAGAAAAAAGAATCTTGTTGTCTATTGAATTTGAATACAATGGTAAAAAAGTAAGAACAATTGCTGCAAACGACTGTGTAGTTCGTTCTTTAACTGGTGGGAAACTTATAACTGTTGACGTAAACATAGATAAGGATTTTACGACGGAATATAAATGCGACGGAATGATTATATCTACG
>JAITKZ010000051.1 GCA_031278115.1 Endomicrobium sp. | reverse complement strand
ATTTGGTTATATCGTATGGTTGTGCAAGTCAGACGGGAGAAGGATTTGAAGAGCTTATCAATACAATCAATAGCGAAAGCATCAAAAGAAAAGTAAAAAAAAGTAATTATAACAGACACTTCATACTTGTACAGACATACCATTTCACAATTTTCAGGTTACTGCGATCCAAATATTCCAACAGAATGGTTTTTAAGAAATAAGAGTACAATAGAAAAACTAAAAGTTGATACGGAATTAAAATCATGGGCTAACGGTTTAGAAAGCGATGGTTTTAAAGATTGGTACAGGCGAATAAAACAAGGTTTTTTTGCTGATTCCAATTTCAAAAGTGCAGTTATACAATTGGCGATGGAATTTACTACTAAAAATTTTTATGACGCTGAAATTGGGAAAAGTATAGATTTTATACTTGAGGAAACAGCATATACCGCTTTTAATTTGAATGGAGCAAATGTGGTTTACCCTGCAGGAATTTCAGAACCAGTGGATATATCGTTAAGAAAATATAATATAGCTACAAAGTTTTTATCTTACAAAGTGTCTAATCATGCTCAATACCATAGTGTTAGAATATTAGATAGAACAATAATTGATAGAGAAGTTATTAAATTTATTAAAGAAAGAACAACAAATGTTAATTTCTTTGTTGTAGATAGAGAAGGCAACATAATATATATGAATCAATCTTTAGGTAATATAGTTTCTGAGAAAAACGCTAAAGAAGTATCGCAAATTACTTGGGAAAACTCCCTCAAGGTTATGGAAAAAAAGATACACTCGCTTTTGAAGAATCAGACAAGAACAAAACATTTTTATCAGTGAAGTCGCCATTAGTAATAAATGGTAAAGTAGAAGGAGTAATAGGGTTAGCGGTAGACATAACGGATAGAAAAAATAGAAGAATTAGAGAGTAAGTTAAAGATGAGGGAAGAGTTGTATAATATAGCCAAAGAAGTGTCGCACGACATAGCATCGCCACTAATGTCACTGAAAATAATAGAAGAAGTATATAAAGGGAAACTAAAAGAACAAGATGAAAGAATACTAAATACAACAATAAGAAGCATAGAAGATATGGCAGGAAAGATGTTAGAGAAGTATAGGCTAACCAGAAATAGGGAAAAAGGGATAAAAGAGGAAGAGGTAAAGAAGAAATGGGAGCAAGAGATATTGGTGAAAGAGCAGGTAGGAGACATAGTAGAAAACATAAGGCATAGGAATAGAGAGAAGGGTGTAGAAATAAGGTATGAGTGGCAAGAAGGGGAAAAGGCAGTGATAATAAAAGGGTATAAGATAGATTTTGATAGAATGATGATAAATGTGATAAAGAATGGAATAGAAGCGATAGAATGGAAGAAAGGAGAGATAGAGGTAGGATATAAGGAAAAAGGGAAAGAAGTAGAGATAAGGGTGAAGGATAATGGGAAAGGAATGAGTAAAGAGATGGCAGAGAAGCTAGAAAGAGGGGAAGAGATAGAAACAACGAAGAAGGGAGGACACGGGATAGGAATGCAACAGATAATAGGAACAGTAAAAGAAATGAGAGGAAAGATAAAGATAGAGTCAAAAGAAGGAGAAGGGACAGAATTTATCCTAACATTTCCAAAAGCAGAGAAAGATAGTACGATAAAGAATTAAAGTTTAAATATTTTGATAAATGGTCAAGAAAGGTTATTTGGATTCATTTCTATTATTTATTTTCTAATGCTTTTTTTACGGCAGCTGAAATACGCTTTCCATCAGCAGCGCCGTTTACTGCCACTACAGCGGCTTTCATAACTATGCCAAAACTCTTGTCTTCAGATGTATCTACAACCGCTTTAACTTTATTAAATAATTCTTCATCAGACATTTCTGCCGGCAAATATTGCTCTATAACTTTTGCTTCGTTCTGCTCTTTTTCAACAAGATCTTGCCTTCCGCCTTTTTCAAAACTTTCTATAGACTCTTTACGTTTTTTTATTTCGCTTCGCAATACCTTTAACACTTCTTCATCGGTTATCTTGATATTTTTCATATCTCGTATATTTATTTCGTTAAGAATACTTCTTACAACATTTAACTTATTCATATCCTGAGCTTTCATGTAAGCTGTCAAATCTGACTTTAATCTTTTTATCATTTCCATTTCTGTCATATTAATCTCCATGCTCCAATATTAGTATATTACCTTCTTTAATATTCAATTGTTTTGCTCTTCCAGCGCTTAATTCTATAACTGTGTCTACTTCCGTAGGTGATGGGTATGTTTTTAATCTTTCTACAGGAACTCCCGGTTCTGGTTTTATATTTTCAGTAACACCGACAATTACATTATTTTGCACCCATACAATATCTAATGAAAATTTCATATCTTTCATCCAAAAGGATATTTTTCGTGCTTTACCAAATAAAAATATCATGCCGTCAAAAGGTATTTTGTTTATCCCAGAAAGACCTTTTATTATTGTATCGCGTTCTTTTGCAACAAACAATTTCAACCTTTCACCGTTTATATATGCATTTAATATTTCGCCATCAACATACTCCTCTATATTTGGGTTACTAACAATCGTGCTAGGCAAAGAAACACAGCTATTATATGTTTTAGCATAAGAATTTATGCCAAAAGGCGTTTGCACAAAAATGGTAACAACTAAAAACATCAAGATATATTTTTTTATTTTCATAATGTAATTATACAAAATTTAGAAATTTTGTATCCCAATTATACTAAACCTCTTGACATAAGGTAAATTTAACGCTACAATATTAGCACTGTATTAATATGAGCGCTAAAAATGGGGTGCTGCTAAAATACGGAAAGGGGTTTAATGAATGCGTCAAATATCGCTTGAAGCCTTAAAAGAAAGAAAGGCAAAGATATTAAGCGCAGTTATACACCATTATATAAAGACAGGCAAGCCTGTGGGATCAACCGTACTTATAGATGAGTATAGCGTTTCTCTTTCCCCGGCGGCAGTCAGAAATGTTATGGCGGAACTTGAAGAAGAAGGATTTTTAACGCATCCTCATACTTCAGCTGGAAGAATACCTACCGACAAGGGATACAGATCTTATGTTGATAATCTGTTGAAACTGCAAAGCTTTGCCATAGGTGAAGAAGAAAGAATAAGAAAAGAGTATGAACAAAAACATAGAGAAATAGAATCCCTTCTTTCGGAAACTTCGCGTATTTTGTCAGGGCTTTCTCAATATGCTGGTTTTGTAATGGCGCCGCAAACTCAATATGACGAAATAAAAAACATTGAGCTTGTACAAATTTCAAACAGCGAGCTACTTATGGTATTGCTTACTCAAAGCGGAGTAATCAAGCATAAAAAAATAGAGGCTTTTCTTTCTCAAATAGAAATAGCAAAACTTAGAAATTTTTTAAACGATAAATTAAGGGGCGTTTCTGTAGCTCAAGCAAACAAAAGGATAGTATCTGAAATTAAAGGGTTTAAACAGCAGGAAGAAAAAATTTTAAAAACGGCTGAGAAGATAAGCGATGTTTTCTACAATATACAGGACGACATCTATATAAATGGAACATCTAGTGTAGTTTCAATACCTGATTTTAATGATTATGAACCTGTAAAGTCGCTGATAAAATTTAACGAAAATAAAGAAAAGCTTATAGAAGTAATAAGCAAAGATTTTACTGGTAATGGAATCAATGTTAAAATAGGCTCAGAAAACGCCATTGCAGAACTTAAAGATTTAAGCGTTATAACTACAGTATATAAAAATGGCGATAGAGCTGTAGGTGTTTTGGGCATTATAGGACCCAAACGAATGGAATACAAGAAAATGATGTCTCTTGTAAGCAGAGTGTCTGAGATGTTAAACAAGTTTTTTAAAGATATGGAAAAGTAAGCTATATGGGAGGGGCAATTTGGAAAACGATAAAAAAACTACTAATGAGCAAGAGCAGGAACAAAACAGCTGCGAGTGCAGTGACGATGCAAGAGATGAGAAAGTCGCCGAGCTTGAAATTTTAAAACAATCTGTTGACGAACAGAAAGCTTTAGCTCAAGATTATTACGATCAGCTTGTAAGGCTTAAAGCCGATTTTGATAATTTCAGGAGGCGTTCAGAAAAAGAAAAAAAGGATTACCTAGATTGGGGAAAAGAAAAAATCCTTGTAAAACAAATAGCAATTGACGACATTTTGCAGCATGCTCTAAAAAGCGCCAAATCAGGAAACAATATAGAAAGCATAATTGTTGGTCTTGACATGATAAGCAAAGAGTTTGCGAAGATGCTTAAAGAAGAAGGCGTTGAAGAGATACAATGCGAAAAGTTTGATCCAAATATGTGCGAAGCTTTGGATTATGTTGAAAGCGATGAAGAAGAGGGGAAAGTTTTGGAAGTATATCAGAAAGGTTACAAAATAAACGGCAAGTTGATAAGGACTGCCAAAGTTAAAGTCGCTAAAAACGACAAGAAATGTGAAGATAAAAAAGAAAATTAAATATAGGGGGATTACATGGCAAAGATTATTGGTATTGATTTGGGGACTTCAAATTCTGCAGCTGCTATTATGGAAGGTGGGAAGACTACTCTTATTCCTTCAGCTGAAGGTACCACACTTGGAGGAAAAGCTTTTCCTTCTTATGTTGCATTTACAAAAGATGGACAGCTTTTAGTCGGAGAGCCTGCAAGAAGACAGGCTGTTACAAATCCTGAAGGTACAATTAGCGCTTTTAAAAGAAAAATGGGAACTGATTATAAATATAACGTAAATGGGAAAAAATTTACGCCTCAGCAACTTTCAGCTTTCATTCTTCAAAAGATAAAAAAAGATGCTGAAGCATATTTAGGTGAACCTATTTCTAAAGCAGTTATTACAGTTCCCGCATATTTTAACGATAACCAGAGACAAGCTACAAAAGACGCAGGTGCAATAGCAGGTCTTGAAGTTGTAAGACTTGTCAACGAGCCTACGGCTGCTTCTCTTGCTTATGGTATAGACAAAGTTGGCAAAGAGCAGAAAATATTGGTATTTGACCTTGGAGGAGGAACGCTTGACGTAACCATAATGGAAATGGGTGCTGAAGGAACTTTTGAAGTTCTCTCAACTTCAGGTGATACGCAGCTTGGCGGAACCGATATGGACAATGCTTTGATAGACTACATTGCTGAAGATTTCAAAAAAGCAAATGGCATAGATTTACGCAATGATAAAATGGCTGTTCAACGTTTAAAAGAAGCAGCTGAAAAAGCAAAAATTGAACTTTCAAACGTTTTGGAAACCGATATAAATCTTCCGTTTATCACCGCTGATGCGTCAGGTCCTAAACATTTAACGCTTAAACTTACAAGAGCCACTCTTGAAAACCTTGTAAGACCTATTGTTGAAAGATGCAAAACTTCAATAGATCAGGCGATAAGCGATGCAAAACTTATGACAGATACTGTTACAAAGATAATTTTGGTCGGCGGACCTACAAGAATGCCTATGGTCCAGAAATTTGTTGAAGATTACGTAGGCAAAAAAGTAGAACGTGGAATAGACCCTATGGAATGCGTATGCTTTGGAGCTGCTGTTCAAGCCGCTGTTTTAACAGGCGACGTTAAAGATATTCTTCTTTTAGACGTAACTCCTCTTACTTTGGGTCTTGAAACTATGGGTGGTGTAAGAACTCCATTAATAGACAGAAATACGACAGTCCCCGCTAAACGTTCTCAAATATTTTCAACGGCTGCAGACAATCAGCCAAGCGTAGAAATTAACGTTTTACAGGGTGAAAGACCTATGGCAAAAGACAACTTATCTCTTGGTAGATTTATGCTTGATGGCATACCCCCTGCGCCAAGAGGCGTACCTCAGATTGAAGTTACTTTTGATATAGACGCAAACGGCATATTGCACGTTTCCGCAAAAGACAAAGGAACTGGCAAAGAGCAGTCAATTAAAATATCTTCGTCAACGAAACTTTCAAAAGACGATATAGATAAATACGTAAAAGAAGCCGAACAGTACGCTTCTGAAGACGCAAAACATAAGGAAGAAATTGAAGCAAGAAATGAAGCTGACAATCTTGTGTATTCTGTTGAAAAGAGCTTAAAAGAACATGGTGACAAAGTTTCTTCTGATGAAAGACTTGCAATTGAGCAGGCTTTGACTGCTGCTAAAGACGCTCTAAAAGGCAGCGATGTTGCGGCAATTAAGTCAACAAAAGAAGCTTTGACGACTGCTTCTCACAAACTTGCGGAAGCCGTATATAAATCTTCACAAGCTCAAAATGCTCAAGGAGCAGCTGGACAGGGGCAGCCTCAGGGCAACGCCCAACCCGGAGCCGAAGGCGAAAAAGTAGTGGACGCCGAAGTCGTTAATGATGACAAGAAATAAGTTATAGATAGCTAAATGGAACTTCTGTATTTTGGCATCATTACCGTTATATTGATGTCTACTTGTCAATGCTTAAGAATAAGTGAATATATGAGGTTCCATTTGGTCGTGTATTAAGTAGAGGATTTTAATGATATTTCATACAACTCAAAAATTAAATTTTTCACAGAGGAATGGGTTGCAAAAGATTAACGAAGTTTTGCAAGTAAACTCAATGAGTGATGAGTTAAGAACGGCTTTATTCAATTTTTGTTATAGAGATTATAAAGACAACTCGAGTCCTATTTCTTATTTCGGAATATCTAGAGAAATATTATATTCTGACTTTTTTAAAATACCTCTAACTGATATTCCTCATGATTGTTACTACGAAAAACAACAATTTAAAAAATTCTTTTTTGGTTGTGAGTGGAATAAAATATATGATTTTTTTGAGTTTTGTTTTTCAAAGATTTATCCAAATGGGATAGAAGATTTTACTGCTAAATTAAATTCATGCTTAGAAAAAGAAAACTCTGGATATAGAATGCTCAATGGTTGTGTTGTCTCAATAACAGATAAGCTTGAGATAGAAGAAATTAAAAAATCTTTTAATCTTGGCAAAGATGAGATAAAAAAACATCTGGACAAATCAATAGAATTTTTGCGTACTAGGGACGGTAAAGAACCAGATTTTAGAAATTCTATAAAAGAAAGTATTTCAGCTGTGGAATATGTAGTTAGAGATATAACAGGAGCAAGTACATTAGGTGATGGATTAAATAAATTAG
>JAITKZ010000035.1 GCA_031278115.1 Endomicrobium sp. | reverse complement strand
TGAGAGCCAATTCAAAACAATTGCCTTCTGTTTTTTCAATAGGGGTATCTGGATGATAAATAAAAGGACCAATCCCCGCCATGTCAACAGGTATAGATTTAAGATAAATTATGTCTTTGACTATGCTTTCTATCGTTTGTCCGGGAAGACCAACCATTATGCCTGAACCTACTTCATAACCTAATCTTTTTATGTCCTCTAAACACCGCATCCTATTTTTTGAACTCATTCCAGGATTAAGTTTGTCATACAGAACTTCGTCTGTCGTTTCTATTCGCAACAAGTATCTGTCTGCTCCACTTTCGCGGTACGCTTTGTATTCTTCAAAAGTTTTCTCGCCTATGCTTAAAGTAACGGCAACATCAAATTTTTTTATTTCAGAAATTATTTTTGACATTCTATTTATGGTATAGTACAAATCTTCGCCTGACTGCAAAACAATTGTTTTGTAGCCATATTCTGCAGCTTTATTTGCCAAATTTATTATTTCTTGAGGCTCTAAACGGTATCTTGTTATTTTTGCGTTGTCTCTTCTAAGACCGCAATATAAACAATTTTGTTTACAGTAATTTGAAAATTCTATTAAAGCGCGCAAATGTACTTTATCGCCGACATGTTTTTTTCTTACTTTGTCTGCTGCAGAAAAAATTTTGTCGTTTTCTTCTGTTTTTAAAAGATATAATATTTCGCTTTTATCTAAATTATAAGTACAGACTGCTTTATCTAGTATAGAATAAATACAGTTTGTCATCATATTAAAATATTTTATCAAAAATTGTATTATCAGCCAATAACTCTGCTCACATACTTTATTTAAGCTACAATCCGGTGCTATCCATCTTTAAAAAGGTTAAACATACAATAAAAGTATTGCAAATAACATTGTAGAATTTTAGTCATAATTAAAACTCAAAAGAGGTTTTTATGAAAACAAAATTGTACATTGTTGTTGTTCTTTTGAGTTTGGCTTTCTACAGTAATACTCACATGGGTAAATTTTATTTACAATAAAAACAATTGGAACGTATATATTAAAACGTCTTACATATATAATATAAATAATCATGTTGACACAAAAGCTAGGAACGTTGAACTTTCTGAAATTTCTACGAAGCCGGGATATTTTGATTACGGTTGTGGTGGTTTTGTACAAATTACAGATGAAATGTCTGTAAATGCAGGTCTGACTTCAAAGATAGGTGCTAATAACAACACAGGTATAAATTTAGGAGCAAATTTTAAGTTTTGAACTTTTTAATAACAAAGCCGAATTCCATAAATTGACATAAAAAAGTATCTTTTTATAGAATGTACTCTTGTAACCTGTCTAGAATGCAAGAGGGTATAATGATAATCTTAACTGGTGGAGCAGGATTTATCGGCAGTTGTTTTCTTTGGAAATTAAATCAAGAAGGAATAAAAGACGTTTTGGTTATAGATCATTTGGACAAAGATGAGAAATGGAAGAATTTAGTAGGTAAAAATTATTACGATTATATACAAAAAAATGATTTTTTCAACGCTGTAATTAGCAGACAAGTCCCAAAACCGCAGGTCATAATACATCTTGGAGCATGCAGCTCCACAACCTTAACAGATGCAAACTACTACATAAAAAATAATTACGAATATTCTAAAGTTTTAGCTTTGTGGGCTTTTGAGCTGGGCATACCGTTTATTTATGCGTCATCTGCCGCCACTTATGGCAATGGGGAGTTGGGTTATGATGACGATTTGTCAAAACTAAAATACCTATCCCCTCTTAATATGTACGGATACTCAAAACATATGTTTGATTTGTGGCTCTTAAGCAATAACTATATAAACAAGACCACTGGAATAAAATTCTTTAATGTTTTTGGTCCTAATGAATATCACAAAGGCGAGATGAGAAGCGTAGTATGTAAAAATTATGATGAAGTGTCTCAAAAGGGACCGATAAAATTGTTTAAGTCATACAATGAGAAATATCCTGACGGCGGGCAACGTAGGGATTTTGTCTATATAAAAGATGTTGTAGATACAATGTACTTTTTATTTCAAAATCCTTCAAGGACCGGAATGTTTAATTTAGGCACAGGAAAGTCAAGAACATGGGGCGATGTTGCAAAATCAATGTTTGCAGCGGTTGGTAAAAAAGAAAATATTGAGTATATAGACATGCCGGATTATTTAAGGTCTAAGTATCAATATTTTACCGAAGCGAAAATGGATAATTTGATAAAAGCTGGATATAACAAACCTTTCATGAAGTTGGAAGATTCTATTAAAGATTACTGCTCTTATCTAAAAAATAAATCTTATTTGTAAGTAAGCATTGATAACTTTATTAACCCGGAGTAAGTGATGGAATTATTAAAATTGATTTCTTTATTAAAAAAACAAACCGTTTTGGTTGTCGGCGATACTATGGTAGATAAGTTTATATGGGGGAAGGTTGTAAGAATTTCCCCAGAGGCTCCCGTTCCTGTTGTTGAAGTTACAAAGGAGACCGAAGTTCTTGGTGGTGCTGCAAACGTAGCAAATAACATAACAGCATTAGGTGGCAAAGCATTTATAGTTAGTGCGATTGGTGAGGATATTGCAGGAAAAACTTTAATAGAAATGCTTTCGGAAAAAAATATAAATTATGATTATTTAGTTTACAGTTCTCATCGTCCGACAATTATAAAAACAAGAATTATTGCGGCAAGTCAGCAAGTAGTTAGGGTAGATAAAGAAGCGAAAGGCGTTTTTGAGCGATCTAGCGAGCTGAAAATTATAAAAAACATAGAAGAGTCTATTCCAAAAGCAAAGGCAGTGATAATTTCCGATTATGGAAAAGGGGTAGTAAGCCCAGCTGTTCTTAAAAAAATAATAGCTCTTGCAAAAAAATACAAAATTCCTGTCACAGTGGACCCTAAAATAGATCACTTCAAAAAATACAAAAAAATTACAACAATGACTCCCAATGAAAAAGAAGCAATGGAAGGTATGGGATTAAAAAATATAAAAACTGACGAAGATATAGCGATTCTAGGCAAGAAAATTTTGAAGACTTTAGGTTCGAATTCAGTCCTTATCACGCGCGGCGAGAAAGGAATGACTCTTATAGAGCCTAATAATAAGATTACGAATATTCCCACAAGGGCAAAAGAAGTTTATGACGTTACAGGAGCTGGCGATACAGTTATTTCTACTATGACCTTGGCTTTGGCGGCTAAGGCAGACTTGCTAAGCGCGGCTGAAATTGCAAATTTTGCTGCAGGAATAGTGGTCGGCAAACTTGGTACAGCGACTACAAATCCTCAAGAGCTTGAAGAAGTTGTTAAGGATTTTTATAAAAAATGAAAACAGCAGTAATTATTCCTTCAAGATACGGTTCAAGTAGGTTTCTTGGAAAGCCATTAGCTCTAATAAAAGGGAAGACTCTTATTGAGCATACTATTGAGCAAGTAAAGAAATGTAAAAAAGTTGATTATATTGCAGTTGCTACAGAGGATAAAAGAATTTACGACTTTGTAAAAAGTCTTAAGATAGATATTTTTATGACTCCTAAAACTTGCAAAAGCGGTACAGATAGAATTGCTTTTGTTGCGTCAAAGTTTTTAAAAAGATTCGGAATTTTTATTAATGTTCAAAGTGATGAACCTTTAATAGATCCAGTGCTCATAGATGAGATTATAAAGTCGCTTAAAAAAGATAAGACTATTGAGTATATAACTGCGGCTTTTCCAATAAAAGATGCTGATTCAATAAATAATCCTAATGTTGTAAAAGTTGTTTTTGACAAGGATATGTACGCTTTGTACTTTTCAAGGTTTGCGATTCCCTTTAATAGAGATGGGTTGAAGATAAAATACTATAAGCATATGGGGATATACGGATACAAAAGAAAATTCTTGCTAGATTTTTCTAAGACTAAAAACTCTCTTTTAGAGAGAACCGAAAGCCTTGAGCAGTTAAGGGCACTTGAAAACGGTAAAAAAATTAAAATTGTAGTGTCCAAGAAAGATTCTATAGGAGTGGACACTCCGGAAGATATTACGAAAGTTGAAAAATATTTGCAGTAAGGAAAAATATATGCATATAAAACAAGTAAAAATAGGCAAAAATGTTACTTTAGCAAATGATAAACCTTTTGCCGTAATAGCAGGGCCTTGTGTTATTGAAAGTGAAAAACACGCTTTAACTTTAGCGGCAAGTTTAAAAAAAATAACGTCAGAATTAAAAATTTCTTTTATTTTTAAAGCTTCTTATGACAAAGCTAATCGTTCTTCCTCAAGTTCTTTTAGAGGACCTGGCGTGAAAGAAGGTTTGAAGATTTTAGATAGGATAAGAGAAGAGTTAAAAGTGCCTGTAATTACCGATGTTCATAATGAAAGCCAAGCACATATAGTAGCGGAAGTTGTGGATTTTTTGCAGATTCCCGCATTTTTGTCCCGTCAGACAGATTTAATAAAAGCATGTGCTCTTACTGGAAAACCTATCAATATAAAAAAAGGACAATTTTTAGCTCCTGAAGATATGACTAATGTTATTAAAAAAGCGGAAAGTTTTGGCAATAGTAAACTGAGTTTGACGGAAAGGGGTGTTTCCTTCGGGTATCACAACTTAGTAGTTGATTTTAGAGGTTTGGATATAATGAAGCAAACCGGATACCCTGTTATTTTTGATGCTACTCACAGCGTTCAGCTTCCCGGAGGACAGGGAATTTGCAGCGGTGGCAATAGAGAATTTGTTTTTCCTCTTGCAAAAGCGGCTGCGGCAGTAGGCGTTGCTGCGTTGTTTTTAGAAGTTCACGATAATCCCGATAAAGCTCTTTCTGATGGAGCAAATAGTTTGGAATTAAAAAACTTTAAGCAGTTTCTAAAACATATCAAAGCTATAGACAAGGTGGTAAAATGAAACATGAAAGCTCGATTGAAGTTAAAAGAGAGAAAGATGTTTTATGGAAACCTTCTTATGAGTGGTATTTAAAAACTTTTGTAATTGTTCTTGGAACTTTAACATTTCTTTTTTTTACTTTGAATATAGTTTTAAAGCCTTATATGAGAGAAATATGTCCCGAGCTTACTCCGTGGCTTAACGGCAAAAACTTAAGCAAGGTTGCGACAGAATAATGGATAATAACGAAATTTTGGAAAAAGCCAAGAATATCAAACTTCTTGCCTGCGATGTGGACGGCGTTTTAACCCACGGCGAAATAATTATTTTTAATAATGGAGAAGAGGTTAAAATATGGAATGTTAAAGATGGTATGGGATATAATTTATTGTCAAAAACGGCTAAAAGAATCAAAACTGCATGGATTACAGGAAAAGAATCAATTCAAGTTGAAACTCGTGCAGCTGAAATAAAGATAGATTGTTTAATTCAAAATTGTATGAGCAAAAAAAGAAGCTCTTGGAAAAATAGCAGAGAAAGAAAATTTAGATTTATCAAAGATAGCATACATAGGTGACGATATTATTGATGTTCCTGTGTTAAAATCTGTAGGTCTCTCGTCGTGTCCCGCTGATGCTTGTGCTGATGTAAAAGAAGCTGTGAATTTTGTTTCAGCTCTTAACGGCGGCGATGGAGTGGTTAGAGAGATGATAGAGATTATAATGAAGTCCTTAGGCGAGTGGAAAAGAGTTTTGGAAAGGTACGAATGCTAGATTTTAAAAAAGTTCGCAGAAGAATATATTATTATGGCGCATATATTTTTGCAAAGTTAGTTTTAATTTTGCCTTATAAATTTTCAGTTGGTTTTCTTAGTTCTTTTTTTGGTAGGATAGCTTATTATGTTGCTATAGAGGGAGCCAGAAGCGCTAGAAAGAATTTAAAGAAATGTTTCCCTGAAAAATCCAATGAAGATATAAAAAGAATGGTAAAAAAAATATTTTCTCTTGAAGCTAGAAATTTTTTTGAGCTTGCAAATTTTCCTCGTATGAATTCTAAATTCATGAGAAATATAGCTTTTGTTGAAAAACTTGATCATATACAAGAAAGCTTGAAAAATGGCAAAGGAATACTTTTTGCAGGCGCCCATACGGGTAACTGGGAAATAACCGCTGCTATAATGGCAGAAATGGGTATTCCCATAAACGTCGTAGCAAAGAAAATTTATATTGACGGTCTTAACGACATGCTTGTCGCATACAGGAAGAGTAAGAATATAAAAGTTATATTAAGAGAAACGTTAGGTTCTGGAATTAAGCTTTTAAGAGCTTTAAAAAGAGGCGAAACTATAGCAATGCTTATAGATCAAGATGTAGGTGTTGCGGGAGTTTTTGTTGATTTTTTCGGTCAAAAATCGTGGACGCCTTCTGGTCTTGCTGTCTTAGCTTTAAAAACTGAAGCAGACGTTTATGTAGCGTTTGATCAAAGAATAGACGAATACAAACACAAAACTGTGGTTAACGGTCCGATAAGCTTTACAAAAACAGACGACTTTGAAAAAGATGTTGAAAAACTTACGCAAGATATCACATCTATCTTGGAAGAGCATATAAAGCGGTATCCTGAGCAATGGGTTTGGTTTCATGACAGATGGAAAACAAAGCCTAAAGAGGCAAAGGATAAGGCATGAAATTTTATAAAAAGAGATTTATTTTGCGTATCTGTGCTTTTTTTTCTATTTTTTTGTTTTTAGGAGGATGTAAATCGGAAAAAATTGTTATTGAAGAAATGCCTCCCATGTCTGAGCGCACTATAGAAAAATTTACTATAACTCAAACTAAAGATGGAAAACTAAAAATGATAGTAGAGGCAGAATCGGCTATTATAGATGAAGAGGGGAGTAATGCTCATTTAAAGCTTCCCATAGTAAAGTTTTATGATAAGGGCAATTATGTTTCTACACTTATTACAGAAAGCGCTGATATAAATTTGGAAACATACGATGTTAAAGGAATAGGCAAATGTGTTATTGACACAGCAAATAATGAACATTTACAAACTACAGATTTAATGTACAATGCAAAAAAGAATTTAATTTATAGTTATAACAATGTTAAAATTAAAAAACCTGGACAGGCGATATACGGAACGAGGTTTGATGCGGACAGTAAACTTGAAACAGTTACTATTAAGAATCAGCGAACAGTTCTTGATTAATTTTGTTGTTTCGTTATCTGTTGTTTTTTTAAGCATAGCGGTTTCTTGCGCTCAGGATTCAATATTTAAATCTAAAACGTTTGACAATAAAAATACAGAAATAATTGCTGACAAAACATCTTTTGATAAAAAACATTCAGAATTTTTGGCTTCTGGAAATGTAAAAGTTGTGTCAAAATTTAAAAATGGCGATAGAATTGAAGCGTCAGGAAGGTTCGCCAAATATAATACAAATTCAGGAAAAGGCAAACTCTGGGGTAAAAATACTTTAGTAAAATATTTTGTCAAAGGTTCATCAACGCCTTTTATAATGTTGGCGAAAGAGATAAAATTTGATAAGAACGGTGAAAATATAAAAGCATATGGCGACGTGTTTATTGTAACATCTTCAGGTACTATTCGCTCCGATAATGTTCTGTTTGATCAAAAAATATCTGGAGCAGTATTTGAAAAAGATAAAATAAGACCTGTTGCCGAAGTTGTATCTGAAGGCAGAAAACAACTTTACGAAGCTAATAAAATGATTTTTTACGATACTGATGATGGTAAAAAAATATTTATGGAAGGAAATGTTAAAGGCAAAATAGAAATGGAAAATACAATAAATGATACTAAGAACTGAAGAATTATTTAAAAAATATAAACACAGAATGGTTGTAAACGGCATAAGCATAAGCGTTAGACAAGGCGAGATTGTAGGTTTACTCGGTCCTAACGGAGCCGGAAAAACCACAACTTTTTATATGACGGTCGGTCTTGTTAAACCATATGATGGAAGCGTTTATTTGGGAGACAACGAAGTTACTGATTGGCCTATGTATCAAAGATCTCGCGCAGGAGTTAGTTATCTTGCTCAAGAGACATCAATCTTTCGCGGTTTGAGCGTAGAAGATAATTTAATGGCTGTTGCTCAAATGCTTATCGTTTCAAAAAGCGAACAACAGGAAAAAGTTGACTCATTGCTTGAAGATTTTGGTCTTACAAGACTCAAGAAACAAATGAGTGTTACTCTTTCAGGTGGCGAAAAAAGAAGACTTGAAATTGCAAGGTCTCTGGTAACCAATCCTAAATTTTTACTTTTGGACGAGCCTTTTGTAGGAATTGATCCAATTACGGTTGTTGATATACAAAAAATTATGAGAAGTCTTAGAGACAGAGAATTGGGGATTTTAATAACAGACCATAATGTAAGAGAAACTCTTGAAATTATTGACAGGGCTTACATTATTTATGAAGGGAAAATTTTACTTGAGGGAAGCGCCAAAGAACTATTGGATAATCCTAAGGCAAAAAAAGTGTATCTTGGCGATAATTTCAAGATGTAGATAAAAATAGAAATTTATTGAATTTTTTTGGTGATTTAACAAACGTACATAAATTTTGTATATTAAAATAGTATCGCAGAGGAGAGAGGAATGCAGGTTAACATAACAGCAAGACATCTTAAACTGACAGATTCCATAGACTCTTACGTACAAAAATTACAAAATATGAAAAATTTCTCAATACGAATGATGTTTTTATCCATGTTATTTTGTCGGTTAAAAAAAAAATAGACAAATAACTGAAATAATTTTCCACTCCGGAAAAATTTCTTTCAGAGCAAAAGAAGAATCAACAAACTTATACGCCTCAATAGATTTCGCCTTGGACAAACTTGAAAAACAGCTCAGAAAACAAAAAGACATCTCAAAAGTTCATAGAAAAGACAAACTCGCAATTTTAAAAGATAAGAAACGCAATATTGAAGAAACATTTTCCTATGATACTATGGAAGCTTCAAGAACAAAAATTTCAGAAATAAAACGTTTTGATTTACAACCTGTTACGGTTGAAGAAGCAATTAACGAGATGGACAATCTCGGTTATAGAGTATATAT
>JAITKZ010000027.1 GCA_031278115.1 Endomicrobium sp. | reverse complement strand
TTTTTTTGTTTTTATTACCGCTGTTAAAGGTGTCATACATGTCATACCTTGGATTAGCAAGAAAATTCAGACCTCAAAACTTTGACGAAGTCATAGGGCAGGACCATATTTCCCAAACTCTTAAAAACGCTATTTCTGAAAAAAGAATATCGCATGCTTATTTGTTTAGCGGTCCCAGAGGCTGCGGGAAAACAACTATGGCAAGGATACTTGCCAAAGCGTTAAACTGCAAAAATGGTCCTACTGCTATTCCTTGTGGTGTTTGCGAAAACTGTCTTGAAGTTTCAAAAAGCTCAAGCATTGACGTATTAGAAATAGATGGCGCTTCAAACAATGGCATAGACGAAATAAGAGCGTTAAGAGAGAACGTAAAGTTTGCAAGCGCCCACTCAAATTACAAGATTTATATTATAGACGAAGCGCATCAGATAACTACTCAGGCGTTCAATGCTCTCCTTAAAACTTTGGAAGAGCCTCCTGCCCATGTGATTTTTATAATGGCTACCACCGAGCAGCATAAAATTCCAGTTACTATTCTTTCAAGATGTCAAAAATATAGATTTAAACTTATATCTGCTTCAGAAATGGCTGCAGCTATACAAAACATCGCTCAAAAAGAAGGTTTTGAGATAGATTCTGATGCTTTAAGCATTATTACCGCAGCTTCTGGCGGTTCTATGAGAGATGCCTTAAGCTTATTAGACCAAGCAGTATCTTCAAATGCGGGAAAGATAACAGGCGAATATATAAGAGGGATTCTTGGTCTTCTTCCAAAAGATATAATTGCTTTGGTTACTGAAAATATTGCCAAAGGCGATATTGAAGCTATTTTAAAAATCGTCAAGGAAATTAACGATGAGGGATATAATATTTTGCAGTTTGCAAGAGATCTACGAGACCACTTAAGACAAGTTATGATTTACTTGATAAATCCAGAAGTGGTGGAAATTTCTACAGAAGATAAAAAGCTTTTTGAAATTCAAAAGAGTTTGTTCACGGTTTCACGCCATATAAGAATGAACAATTTGTTGTCAAAAGCTTTGGAAGAGATGCGTTGGCATGACCAGCCGAGAATTCTTCTTGAAATGTATTTGCTTAAAATGTCTGAACCTTATTATAACGTTGGCGAGCTTATAAATAGAATCGCCGAACTTGAAAAGGATGCTATTAATAAGGAATGGAGTTTTGAAAGTTCCGGGACCAAACAAGCAGAAATAAAAGAAAGTTACAACGTTGCTGCCACTGCCGACTTAATAAGCGTATGGGACGAACTGGTTGCTGAAATAATGAAAAAACATCCTCTTACGGCTCAGTCTTTAAAAAAGGCTGTAATTAAGGTTACAGGAGATGCGTCTATACAGCTGTCTGTTCGCGGTCAGTTTGACTACGAAGGTATCATGGGATTCCAAGAGCAGATTACAAAATTGTTCCAAAGAAAGACAGGAATAAATGTAAAAATTAAAGTTATGATTGAAAAAACCGCTTTGCCAACCAAGCAAGAAGACATAGTGGTAAAAGAAGCAAAACCTATATCTCCCGTTGAATATACAATTAAAGAAGATTTAAAAGAAACGACAAAGACAGCTGTGCCCAAACACATAGAGGATATAGCTAAGAAGTTTAAATCTACCGCTAAAAAGATCACGGACAATAAATAATATGAACAGACCTCAATCCATAGAAAGAATGATTGAAATAATAAAAAGGATGCCGGGAGTAGGACCAAAAATGGCAGAACGCTTAAGTTATCATATATTAAAGATGTCAGAGAATGAGGTAAGCAGGCTTGTAGATTCTATAGTCAAGGCAAGGCAGACAATGAAAAGTTGTAGCATTTGCTATAACCTAAGTGAACATGATCCGTGTCCTGTATGTTCTGATTCTGCAAGAGATAGCAATATTGTTTGCGTAGTGGAAACTCCCCAAGATTTAATAGCAGTAAGCAAAGTTAAGGATTATAAAGGTCTCTATTTTGTTCTTGGCGGAGCGTTGTCTCCTTTAGATGCCGTAGGTCCTGATGATATAAGAATTGATAATTTGATAAAACGACTAAAAAGTGATAACATTAGTGAGGTAATAATTGCCACTGATACCGATTCTAAAGGCGAAATGACTGCAGTTTACCTCGCGGAACTTATAAAAAAACTAGGTATTAAAGTAACAAGACTTGGATATGGTTTACCCGTTGGCGGGGATATTGAATATGCCGACGAGGTAACTATTTCCCGTGCAATTGCAGGTCGCAAAGAGATGTAAAGAGTGTTCTTTAAACTCAAAACTAATTAGTGTAAAAAGAAGGAGCGGGGTTGGAGAAGAGCTTTAAATAAGCTTAATCTGATGTCGTTGTTTGCTTTTTACTTCTCAATAAAGCAAAGGAGCATAAAAATGTCAGCAAAAATGATTGAAGTCCGTTGGCACGGACGCGGCGGGCAAGGCGCCAAAACAGCAGCGCTTTTATTTGCCGAAGCTGTTTTAGCAACAGGTAAGTATATTCAGGCTTTTCCTGAATACGGTCCGGAGAGAATGGGAGCGCCAGTTCAGTCTTTCAATAGAGTAAGCGAAGACCCTATAACAATTCATTCAGGCGTTACAAATCCCAACTATGTTGTTATATTGGATCCTTCTCTTATGGAGTCAGTACCGGTTACAGACGGTATAGGAACTAGCGGCAAAGTTATAGTAAATACTTCTTTCAGCTCAGATGAAATTGCTAAAAAGCTCGGAATTGATGCAAATCAGGTTTATGTTGTAAATGCAAGCCAAATAGCCCGTGAAACAATAGGAAAAGACATACCAAATACGCCTATGCTTGGAGCTTTAGTCAAAGTAATAGGAACACTTGATATTAACGGTCTTCTTGAAGATACAAAAGGCAAGCTTATGGCAAAATTCAGACACAAACCTGAAGTTATAGATGGGAATCTTTCATCTATAAAACGCGCTTTTGACGAAGTAAAAAGCCGGTAAATTTAAAAATACTATAGGGAGCCTTTTGCTCCTTGGAGGAATAAAGTGAATAAAGAAAGTACTAATAAAAAATTGACTGCTGCGGAACTCCCCGTTGGGGATTATGTAGAGCCGGGAACAGCCACAGCTTTTGATACTGGGAGCTGGCGTTCAATAAGACCTGTATGGAACAAAGATAAGTGCATACATTGCTTAACTTGTTGGATTTCATGCCCTGATGCTTCCATAAAAATTGCTCCAGACGAAAAAAAAGGAACAGTTG
>JAITKZ010000082.1 GCA_031278115.1 Endomicrobium sp. | reverse complement strand
TCAGCAGGAGCGTATCCCTTGCCTTTTTTTGTAATAACATGCAATAAAACAGGTCCTTCCATATCTTTGATATTTTTAAGAATAACTGTTAAATTATTAATGTCGTGACCTTGCACAGGACCAATATACGTAAATCCCATTTCTTCAAAAAGCATGCCTGGAAAAAGCATTACTTTAGCTCTTTTTATAAACTTTCTAAAAGGCGAACCAAAAACGTGGAATCTACTTATAGTTTTCATCACCTTTTCTTCGACTTTTCTTGCCATACCCACAGTTAAAAGTTTAGCTAAATATCCCGCAATTGCGCCAACTTTTTGTGATATAAACATTTCATTGTCATTCAATATTACAAGCATATCTTTTTTAAGATGTCCGGCATTTTGTAAACCTTCAAACGCAAGACCTCCAGTCATAGAGCCATCGCCAATAACTGCTACTACTTTATACTCTTCATTCTTTATATCTCTAGCGGTTGCAAAACCCAAAGCCGCAGAAATTGAAGTTGAAGAATGCCCTACACCAAATGCATCATGCTCGGATTCAGATCTACGCGGGAAACCGCTAAGCCCATTATGAGTCCTTATCGTTTTGAATTTATTTTTCCTTCCAGTAAGAATTTTATGTGCATAAGACTGATGACCAACATCCCAAATTATCTTATCACGAGGAGAATCAAACACATAATGCATTGCAATCGTCAAGTCTACAACGCCAAGACTTGGCGCTAAATGACCACCGTTTACTGAAATTATATTTATTATTTCTTCTCTTATTTCCTTTGCAAGAATGTAAAGTTCTTCTTTACTTAATTTTTTTAAATCTTGAGGATTATTCACAGTGTTTAATACTTTCACTATTGCTCCTAATAAAAACATTGAAATAAAATACGACTGAATAGTATAGATTCAGTGACTTCGCACACAATGACAAAAAACCTTACACTTAACTAAAACTAAGCTATTGCTCAACAACCATAGCCATGAATTCTGGAGATTACGACTTTCGCAGAAGGATAGCACAACAAATACACAACAACAAATTGCTATACAAATCCTTAAGAAAGACAAATTAAAAATCAATAATTTCTTGATGTCATGTAATCTGCAAGATGTAGGAATATTTCGGCTTTATCTCCAAAAATAGATAATGCCTTTTTTGCTTTCTTTATATGCCTGTCTGCTATTCTTTCCGCTCCCTCTTTGCCAAACAACGAAAGAGCGGTCAGCTTATCATTGTCTGCATCGCTACCATTTTTACCTAAAAGTCTTTTATCAGCATAGACGTCCAAAATATCGTCTGTGATTTGAAAAGCTATTCCTATATTTGTTCCATAAGTTTCTAATGATTTTAAACCTTTTTTATCTGCGCCAGCTAAAACCGCACCTACTTTTAAGCTTGCAACTATCAACGCCGCAGTTTTTTTTATCTGTATAAATTTTAACTTTTTCTCTAAAACTTCTTTATTTTTCTCACTCCAGCTGCCTGTTTCTAGAGTATCTTCAGCTTGCCCTGCAATCATGCCTTTATATCCACTGTAATCAGCGAGAACTTTTACTGCTTCATTAATATTCTTATCATCAGCCTTAGCTTTTGTTATAAGATTAAAGGCTTCCGTGAGCAAAGCATCGCCACATAAAATAGCGGCAGCTTCGCCAAACTTTTTGTGATTGGTAAGCATTCCCCTGCGTAAATCATCATTATCCATGGCAGGCAAATCATCATGAACTAATGAGTACGTATGCAAATATTCTACCGCACAAGCCGCAGGAAGAACATCTTTAGCTTTGCTACCAAAAAGTTCCGCAGCTAAAAAAACACAACTAGGACGGAGTCTTTTTCCACCTGCCATAACGCTGTAACGCATACCTTGAGAAATTATAGAATTGTCTTTAGGCAAAAAAAATTTTAATGCCGAGTTTACATATTTTGCTTTTTTTGACAAATATTTCTTTAAATCAACTTTCTGCAAAATCTACTCCTTAAAAGGCTTTATTTCTCCAGAAGAAGTTATAATTTCAATCTTCTTTTTTGTTTCGTTGAGTTTTTCAGAGCAAAATTTTACGAGCTGTGATCCTTCAGAAAACAAAGCTAAAGCTTTATCCAAATCAGGCTCGGCGTTGTCCATTTCTGAAACTATAGCTTCTAGTCTCTGCAAAGACTTTTCAAAATTCAATTGTTTTTTAGTCATAAAGATTTTACCTCGGCATTAAAACCGCCAGACGCAAGTTTTATATTTACAATATCGCCTTTTTTGACTTTGTTTGAATTTTTAATAATTTTATTATTGCCATCAAAACAAATTGAAAAGCCCCTTTCCAAAACAGCAAAAGGTGATAATATATTTAATTTATGATTGACACTTTTCAATCTTTCAAATTTCGTTTCAAAAAGTCTTTCTACATTATTTTTAAGTCTTTCGCTCATATCATCAACATAAGACACTTTATCTTCATATATTAGATGCGGTTTTATTAAACTTCTTGAGGATTTCAACCTTTCAAATCGCTCAACATAATTGTTGAATATTAAATCCATTGTGGCATTTAAAGAATCTCGCAACTCCTTTAGTTGTACAGATATAACGCTTCTTTTCCTTAAAACCATTTCTGCTGCGGCAGACGGAGTAGGCGCTCGCATATTTGCAACAAAATCTGCTATTGTAAAATCCACTTCATGCCCGACACAAGACACCGTAGGTATTTTAGAATTAAAAATTGCTCTAGCCACAACTTCCGTGTTAAACGCCCACAAATCTTCTATTGAACCACCACCGCGACCAATAAGAAGAACATCTAAATCTTTATAATTATCATTTAAGTATTCTATGGCTTTTGGGATTTCCTTTTCAGCTTCACTTCCCTGCACTCTTGCAGGGCATATCAAAACTTCAACATCAACTTTTAAATTATATATAACACGCAAAATATCATGTAAAGCTGCACCGTCTTGAGAAGTAACAATTCCAATTTTATTTACAATATCAGGAATTACTTTTTTTTCGCTTTCGTCAAACAAACCTTCCAAATTAAGTTTTTTCTTAAGTTTCTCATATGCCTCGTAAAGCTCACCTTTACCATACTGCTCCATATGGTTTACAATAATTTGGTAATCGCCATATTTAGGATACGAGCTGACTCTCCCATAAACTAAAACTTTCATACCGTCTTCAGGAGCAAAAGTTAGACCTGTATTTGCATTTTGAAACATTACGGCTTTTATCTGAGCATTAGCATCTTTAACGCTAAAATACATATGCCCTGAGTTGTAAAGTTTAAAGTTTGAAATCTCACCTTGCACCCAAACACCTGAATAAGAATCTTCCAAAATAAGCTTTATTTCAGCGCTTATTTGAGAAACAGTATAAATCAAACGCTCGTCATTATCATTATTCTCAATTCTCATATTTTATTTGGCTATCTCTTGCGCTCTTGTTTCCCTTATTACAGTTATTTTGATTTGTCCAGGATATTCAAGCTCTTGTTCAACTTTCTTGGCTATGTCATGAGCCAAAACTTGAGCTTGCTTATCGTCAACATGCTCAGGTTCAACAAGTATTCTTACTTCTCTTCCAGCTTGGACGGCATAAGCCAAAGAAACGCCCTGAAATTCTTTAGCCACTTTTTCAAGCTTCTCAAGGCGCTTTAA